>CAZQXQ010000047.1:0-16580 GCA_964597235.1 uncultured Burkholderiaceae bacterium
CTGATCTACCAGGAATCGAGCCTGGTGATCCGTGCCATCCGCGACTACTTCAACAACGACATCGGTGACATCCTGATCGACACCGATGACATCTACGAGCAAGCCCTGCAGTTCATGCAGCATGTCATGCCCGAGCATGCCGCCCGCGTAAAGCGCTACCGCGACGACGCTGCCCTGTTCAGCCGCTTCCAGATCGAGCACCAGATCGAGACGGCCTACGCCCGCACCGTGCAGCTGCCCAGCGGCGGCGCCATCGTGATCGACCACACCGAGGCCCTGGTCTCGGTGGACGTGAACTCGGCCCGCGCCATCAAGGGCGGCGACATCGAAGAAACCGCACTGCGCACCAACCTGGAAGCCGCCGACGAAGTCGCCCGCCAGATGCGCCTGCGCGACCTGGGCGGCCTGGTAGTGATCGACTTCATCGACATGGAGGAAAGCAAGAACCGCCGCGAGGTCGAGAACCGCCTGCGCGACGCGCTGCGCCAGGACCGTGCCCGCGTGCAGTTCGGCACGATCAGCAAGTTCGGCCTGATGGAAATGAGCCGCCAGCGCCTCAAGCCCGCTCTGTCGGAAGGCTCGTCCATCCCCTGCCCGCGCTGCGGCGGCGCCGGCCATATCCGCGATACCGAAAGTTCGGCGCTGCAGATCTTGCGCATCATTCAGGAAGAGTCCATGAAGGACAACACCGCTGCCGTGCACTGCCAGGTGCCGGTCGAGGTCGCCAGCTTCCTGCTCAATGAAAAGCGCACCGAGATCGCCAAGATCGAGCTCAAGCAGCGCGTCAACGTGCTGATGGTGCCCAACAAGGCGCTGGAGACGCCCAACTACAAGCTGGAGCGCCTCAAGCACGACGACCCACGCCTGGACCAGATCGATGCCAGCTACAAGCTGGCCGAGGAGTTTGAGGACGCTTCCGCCGTCACCCGCCGCTCCAAAGAGCCCACCAACAAGCAGACCCCGGTGATCAAGGGCGTGCTGCCCGACGCCCCGGCGCCCCAGGGCGTGCCACGCCCTGAAGGTGGCAGCCGTGGCAGCAACGGCCGACGCCCCGCCCGCGACGAAGCGGCTACTGCCGCCCCAGCGCCGACGCCGGCACCTGCACCAGCCGCCCCGGCGCCGCGCGAGAACCCCTTCCTGGCCTGGATCAAGCGCCTGCTGGGCCTGACCAAGCCCGCGCCCGTGGCAGAACCCGTGGTCAGCCCAGCCCCTGCCGCCAGCGAAGAGCGCCGTGAAGCGCGCGAAGGCCGCAGCGAAGCCCGAGGCCGCCGTGGTGAACGCAGTGAGCGCAGCGAACGCGGTGACCGCAACGGCGAAGGCCGTGGCCGCCGTGGCGAGCGCAGCGAACGCGGTGACCGCAACGATGGTGAAGTCCGCAGCGAACGCTCGGAACGCGGCGAGCGTGGCGACCGCCTGGACCGCGAACGCAGCGAACGCCCTGAGCGCAGCGACCGCAACGAGCGTGCAGAACGTGGTGAGCGCAGCGAACGCACCCCGCGCGACAGCGAGCGCCGCGCTGACACCGACCTGCGCGAAGCCCGCGAGCCCCGTGAACCCCGCGCACCCCGGGGTCGCAGCCGCCGCGATGCCGAAGCCCGTCCCGAGGGCGACGAGGACCTGGTCCTGCCAGTGAACAGCGTCAACGATGCAGACAACCTCGACCACGAAGGCCAGGAAGTCCGCAGTGAGCGCGCACCCCGTCGCGAACGCGTTGAAGGCCGCGGGGAACGCGGAGAGCGCGGTGAAGGCAATGGCCGGCGTGAACGCAGCGAACGCCGCCCCCGCCCTACCGAGGACCTGGACGCCCCGCAAGCCGAGGCCCTGGCGCCCACGGAGGCCGCACTGAACGGCGAGACCGCCGAAGGCCAGGCCCCCGAAGCCCCGGCCGGTGAAGAACGCCGCGAGCGCCGCTCCCGCGACCGCTATGGCCGTGACCGCCGCGAGCGCAGTGAGCGCGCCGAACGCGCACCGCGCGAGCCGCAAGACCAAGTGCCTGAGCCGCAAGGCGAGCCCCTGGAAGTGCGCCTGCCCGCCCCGGTGGACGACGAGGCCCCGCGCCGCAGCTACTTCAGCGTGGCCCCCGCCGCAGCCCCAGCCCCGACGGAGGTGACGGAAGTCGCTGCAGCGCCCGCTGCCGCCGCTGAAGTGGGACTGGCTCCAGTCGCCCCCGTGGTGGCGGAGGAGGCACCTGCTATCGCAGCAACGGCATCGGTGGCAGAAGCCCCGGCAACGCGAGCCCCAGCGCCCGTGGCGGAAGCCCCTGCCGCAGAAGCTGCAGCTGCCGCCGTCAGCCCTGCCCCGGTGGTCGCAGCCGAAGCCAGCGCACCAACCGCTGCAGCACCTGCAAGCCCGCAACGCGCCACGACCTATGTGCTGCCGGTCGAAGTCCTGCAACAGGTGGCACACAACGCTGGCCTGGAATGGGTGAGCTCGGACCCCGCCAAGGTGGCCGCCGCCCAAGCCGCGATGGCGGCCGAGCCTGCACCCGTGCGCGTGCCCCGCGAACGCCCCCCGGTGGTGGTGATCGACGAAGGTCCGCTGGTGCTGGTGGAAACCCGCCGCGACCTGAGCGAGCTGAAGCTGCCGTTTGAACAAGGTTCAACCCCCTGAGCGGCTGCGCCGCTTCCCCCTTCTCTCGGTTTTGCCGGGAGGGGGGACGCCGCCCGTGCGGTATTTACTATCAAATCAATAGCTGCTACCGCTGGAGAAATAAGGGCTAGAGGCCAATTTAGCCCTTAGCGTGCAGCCTGGAGTAATGCATGCTGTTCCTGCTGTCCCCCGCCAAATCGCTGGATTACGACACGCCCCTGCCCCCGGAGCTGCCGCACACGCTGCCCAGTTTTCTGCCGCAGTCCCAGGCGCTGATTGAGGTGCTGCGTGAGAAGTCGCCGCAGGACATCGCCACGCTGATGGACCTGAGCGACAAGCTCGCCGCGCTGAACGTGGCCCGCTACGCCGCCTGGTCGCCGACCTTCACGGCAAACAACGCCCGCCAGGCGGTGCTGGCCTTCAATGGCGATGTCTATGAGGGCCTGCAGGCGCAGACCCTGTCTGCCGAGGACCTGGGCTGGGCGCAGGACCACCTGGCGATTCTCAGCGGCCTGTACGGCGTGCTGCGCCCGCTGGACTGGATGCAGCCCTACCGCCTGGAGATGGGCACCCGCCTGGCTACGCCGCAGGGCGAGAACCTCTATCGCTTCTGGGGTCGGCGGATTGCCGAGCACCTGCAAGCCCGGCTCGATGCCGACCCCCACCCCACCGTGGTCAACCTGGCCTCGCAGGAATACTTCAAGGCCGTGGACCGCAAGGCCCTGCGTGCGCCGGTGATCGAATGCGTGTTCGAGGACTGGAAGGGCGGCGCGTACAAGATCATCAGCTTCCACGCCAAGCGCGCGCGCGGGCTGATGGCGCGCTACGCCATTCAGCAGCGCATCGACCAGCCCGAAGGCCTCAAGGGCTTTGACCTGGAAGGCTATGCCTTTGACGCAGCCGCCTCGGTGCCAGACCGCCTGGTCTTTCGCCGCAAAATCGCCTGATTCCCAGCCCCAGGAGTCCTGCCATGAACACCGCCTCCCACGTCACCGCCAACATTCCCGGCGTCACGCCCGAGCTGCGCGCATGGATCATCAGCCAGGCCGAAGCTGGCCACCAGGCGCCCGCGCTGCTGCGCTCCATGGTGCAGGCCGGCTGGTCCGAGGACCTGGCCAGCGCCGCCCTGGAAGCCACGCTGCGCGAGCACCTGAACCAGGTGGCGATCCAGAAAGGCCTGCCATCCGCCGTGCCGGTGCCCGAGCCTGACCTGGGCGATTCGCCCAACCTGATCGATGCCGGCGACCGCCAGGTTTCGGTGCTGCTGGCCATGGCCAACCCGCGGGTGGTGGTGTTTGGCAATCTGCTGAGCGACGAGGAATGCGATGCGCTGATCGCCGCTGCCGAGCCGCGCCTGGCACGCTCGCTCACCGTGGCCACGCGGACGGGCGGCGAAGAGGTCAACGCCGACCGCACCAGCGACGGCATGTTCTTCCAGCGCGGCGAAAGCCCGCTGATCCAGCGCATCGAGGCCCGCATTGCCCGCCTGCTGCGCTGGCCGCTGGAAAACGGCGAAGGCCTGCAGGTGCTGCACTACCGCCCCGGCGCCGAATACAAGCCGCATTACGACTACTTCAACCCGGGCGAGCCCGGCACGCCCACCATCCTGCGCCGGGGCGGCCAGCGGGTCGGCACGCTGGTGATGTACCTGAACACGCCACAGCAGGGCGGCGGCACCACCTTCCCCGACGTGCACCTGGAAGTGGCCGCCCAGCGCGGCAACGCGGTGTTTTTCAGCTACGAGCGCCCCCACCCCAGCACCCGCACCCTGCACGGCGGCGCGCCGGTGTTGGCCGGCGAAAAATGGGTGGCGACCAAATGGCTGCGCGAGCGCGAATTTCAGTGAAATTCAGTGGAATCCAGTGAAATCGGCCTCCAGCCCAATGGATACCAGCGGTACTAGCTCTCAATTCAATAGCAAATGAACCCCACCCCCGACCAGTCCCAGCTCGGCAAGGCCAGCGCCTATGCCGACCAGTACGACCCTAGCCTGCTCTTCCCGCTGCCCCGCGCCGACAAGCGCGCCGAGCTGGGGCTGGGCAGCACCCTGCCCTTCATGGGCGCGGACCTGTGGACCGCCTACGAGCTGTCCTGGCTGAACCTGCGCGGGAAGCCGCAGGTGGCGATCGCGCACATCACCGTGCCCTGCGAAACGCCGAACCTGATCGAGAGCAAGTCCTTCAAGCTCTACCTGAACAGCTTCAACAACACCCGCTTTGCCGATGTGGAAGCCGTCAAGGCCCGGCTGCGCGCCGACCTGTCAGAAGCTGCCTGGCGCGGTGCGGAAAGCCCAGGCACTGTGGGCCTGCAGCTACGCCTGCCCGAGCAGTTCGACCAGGAACCCATCCACGAACTGGACGGCCTGAACCTGGACCGGCTGGACGTGGAATGCACCCATTACCAGCCTGCGCCCGAGCTGCTGACCGCTGCCTTTGACGAGGCCCCGGTCACCGAGGTGCTGACCAGCAACCTGCTCAAGAGCAACTGTCTGGTCACCGGCCAGCCTGATTGGGGCAGCGTGCAGGTCCGCTACAGCGGCCCACAAATCGACCAGGCTGGGCTGCTGCAGTACCTGGTGAGCTTTCGTAACCACAACGAATTCCACGAGCAATGCGTGGAGCGCATCTACACCGACGTTTGGGCCCGCTGCAAGCCCATCAAGCTCGCGGTCTATGCGCGCTACACCCGCCGGGGTGGGCTGGACATCAACCCGTTTCGCACCAGCCACCCGCAGCCGCTGCCGGCCAATATCCGCACGGCGCGGCAGTAAAGCACCCGCCTCTGGCTGGCGGGCCTGTCTGGCGCAGCACGCCGCACGACACGGGGTTTTCCTGGGTGTTTTGGGGTGGTCAGGCGCCGCTCCCGCCGCTACCATGGGCCGGACCGGCAGCACTTGCCGGGACCAAGGAGGGCTGCCATGGGCGCGTTGTCGCTTGCACGCATCGTCAAGAACCCCGCCGGGATGCCGGTGCGCCCGCATCTGCTGGACTACGACCAGACCTTGGCCGATTTCCGCTGGGAGACGGCCGTGCACATGCTCGATGGCCTGCCAGATGCGGGTTCAGACGGTGGCCTCAACATCGCCTACGAGGCGGTGGACCGCCATCTGGCGCATGGTCGGGGCGAGCGCACCGCCATCCGCTGGCTGGGCAAGTCCGGCGCCCGGCGCACTTTGACCTTTGCGCAGCTGGCCCAGGAAACCAACCGCTTTGCCAACGCGCTGGAGCGCCTGGGCATCCAGCCGGGAGAGCGCGTCTTTGCGCTGATGGGGCGCTTGCCGGAGCTGTACATCGCCGTGCTGGGCGCACTCAAGGCCCGCTGCGTGGTCAGCCCGCTGTTCTCCGCCTTTGGCCCCGAACCCATCGCCACCCGCGCCGAGATGGGCGACGCGCGGGTGCTGGTCACCACACCCGAGCTGTACACCCGCAAGGTCCAGGGCCTGCGCGAACGCCTGCCCGGGCTGCGCCATGTGATCCTGGTCGGCGCTGCGGGTGAACTGGCCGACAGCCCGCCGGACGCCGGCATCCACCGCTGGCAGGACCTGATGGACGCCAGCCCGTCCGACTACCGCATCGCGTCCACCGACCCGGAGTCGATGGCGCTGCTGCATTTCACCAGCGGCACCACCGGCAAGCCCAAGGGCGCCGTGCATGTGCATGCCGCCGTCCTGGCCCATGCCGTGACGGGCCACTACGCGCTGGACCTGCACGACGACGATGTGTTCTGGTGCACGGCCGACCCCGGCTGGATCACGGGCACCAGCTACGGCATCATCGCGCCGCTGGTCAACGGTGTGACAACCGTGGTCGTCGAGGCGGAATTTGACGCCGCCACCTGGTATGGCGTGCTGGAGCGCGAGCGCGTCAGCGTCTGGTACACCGCCCCAACGGCCATCCGCATGATGATGAAACTGGGCGCCGAAGCGGTGCAGGGGCACGATGTGTCGGCGCTGCGCTTTATGTCCAGCGTGGGCGAGCCGCTCAACCCCGAGGCGGTGGTCTGGGGCCAGCGCGCCTTTGGCCTGCCCTTCCACGACAACTGGTGGCAGACCGAAACCGGCGGCATCATGATCGCCAACTTCGCGGCGCTGGACATCCTGCCGGGCTCCATGGGCAAGCCCCTGCCCGGCATCATCGCTGCGATCGTGCAGCGCATCGCAGGCGGCAGTCTCCAGGTGATCGACACGCCGGACGTAGATGGCGAGCTGGCCCTCAAGGCCCCCTGGCCGTCGATGATGCGGGGCTATCTGCACGAGGACGAGCGCTACCGCAAATGCTTTGTCGATGGCTGGTACCTCACTGGCGACTTGGCGCGCCGCGATGCCGAGGGCTATTACTGGTTTGTCGGCCGGGCGGACGATGTCATCAAGTCGGCCGGCCACCTGATCGGCCCGTTCGAGGTCGAAAGCGCCTTGATGGAACACCCCGCCGTGGCCGAGGCCGGGGTGATCGGCGTTCCCGACGCGATGGTCGGCGAGGTGGTCAAGGCATTTGTCGCGCTCAAGCCCGGTTTCAGGCGGACGAGGCCCTGCGCCGGGAGCTGCTCGGCCATGCCCGCAAACGCCTGGGGGCGGCGGTGGCGCCCAAGGACATCGCCTTCCGCCTCAACCTGCCCAAGACCCGCAGCGGAAAAATCATGCGCCGCTTGCTCAAGGCGCGCGAGCTGGGCCTGCCGGAAGGCGACCTGTCCACACTGGAAAGCGACGAGAAGTGAGGCCTCACCATGGCTGACAAGATCCACCTTGACCGCGCGCACCTGCACCGGCTGTACCGGGAGATGCTGCGCATCCGCCGCTTCGAGGCGCAATGCGTGGCCCTGTACCAGGCACAGAAGATCCGGGGCTTTCTGCACCTCTACGACGGCGAGGAGGCCGTGGCCGTCGGCGTGATGGCAGCGCTGCAGCCCGGCGACGCGGTGGTCGCCACCTACCGCGAACACGGCCATGCGCTGGCCCACGGCGTGCCGATGAACACCCTGATGGCGGAAATGCTGGGCAAGCAGGAGGGTTGCTGCGGCGGGCGCGGCGGCTCCATGCACCTGTTTGACCGCGAACGGCGCTTTTTTGGCGGCAACGCCATCGTCGGTGGCGGCCTTCCGCTGGCCGCCGGGATTGCCATGGCCGACCAGCGGCTGCGCGCCGGCGCGGTCACCGTCTGCTTCTTTGGCGAGGGCGCGGTGGGCGAAGGCGCCTTCCACGAAACGCTGAACATGGCGCAGCTGTGGAAGCTGCCGGTGCTGTTCGTCTGCGAAAACAACCTCTACGCCATGGGGGTGCCGCTGGCCGAATCCGAGGCCGAGACCGAGGTCTGGCGCAAGGCAGCCGCCTACCGTCTGCCGGCCGAACAGGTCGATGGCATGGACCCCATCCAGATGGAGGCCGCCGCACGACGGGCGCTGGAGCACATCCGCAGCCGCGCCGGCCCCTACTTTCTGGAGGCGCGCACCTACCGCTTCCGGGCGCACTCGATGTTCGACACCCAGGCCTACCGCACCCGCGACGAGGTGGAGCAATGGAAAGAGCGCGACCCCATCGCCCGCCTGCGGGCCTGGATGGAGGCCAACCACCAGCTCGACGCCGCCGAAGCCGCCGCCATCGAGATCGAAGTGGCCGCTGAAATCGCGGCAGCCGTCGCCTTCGCGGAAGCGGGCACGCTGGAAGCGCCGGACACGCTGGAGCGCTTCGTGCTAATGGACCGCGTGGTGCAGGAGGTGGCGCGATGACCGAAAGTACCCCCACGCTGCGCATGAGCTACCGCGAAGCCTGCCGCCAGGCGCTGCGCGATGCGCTCATCGCCGATCCGCGCACCTTCGTGATGGGCGAGGATGTCGGGAAGTACGGCGGCTGCTACGCGGTCACCAAGGGCCTGCTGGAAGAGTTTGGCCCGCAGCGCATCCTCGACACCCCCCTGGCCGAAAACGGCTTTACCGGCATCGGCATCGGCGCCGCCGTGGCGGGCCTGCGGCCGATTGTGGAAATCATGACCTGCAACTTCAGCCTGTTGGCGCTGGACCAGATCATGAACAACGCCGCCACCCTGGCGCACATGACCGGCGGGCAGTTCGCGGTGCCGCTGGTGATTCGCATGGCCACCGGCGGCGGCCGGCAGCTGGCGGCGCAACATTCGCATAGCCTGGAAGGCTGGTACGCCCATATCCCGGGCCTGAAGGTGCTGGCCCCCGCCACCGTGGAGGACGCACGCCACATGCTGGCCGCCGCGCTGGCGGACCCCAACCCGGTGCTGATCTTCGAGCATGTAGTGCTCTACAACGCCGAGGGCGACCTGGACCCCGCCGTGCAGGCGGTGGACATCCGCCAGGCCAAGGTGCGGCGCACGGGCAGCGATGTCAGCTTGGTCACCTACGGCAACAGCTTGCCGAAATGCCTGGACGCCGCTGACGCGCTGGCGGCCGAACAGATTGCTGCCGAAGTCATCGACCTGCGCGTGCTGCGCCCGCTGGACATGGCCACGGTGATCGCCTCGGTGGCGCGCACGCATCGGGTGGTCATCGTCGATGAGGGCTGGAAGTCGGGCTCGATTTCCGCTGAGATCGCCGCGCGACTGGCGGAAGACGCCCTGTACGAGCTGGACGCCCCCATCCGCCGCGTGTGCAGCCGCGAGGTGCCCATCCCCTACGCCGCGCAACTGGAGGAGGCCGCCATGCCCTCCGTCACCGAGATCGTGGCCACCGCCCGCGCGCTGGTCAAGCCGCAATGAGGAGGCGCTGATGGCCGACTTCACCATGCCCGCCCTGGGCGCCGACATGGAAACCGGCACGGTCGTCGAATGGAAGGTGCGCGCGGGCGACCGCGTGCGCTCGGGGGACGTCATCGCCGTCGTCGAGACGCACAAGGGCGCCATCGATGTCGAATGCTTTCTGGATGGGGTTATCGACGAGCTGGTGCCGCTGGGGCAGGAATTGCCGGTCGGGGCGGTGCTGACCAGGGTGCGGGGCGCAGAGTCTGCCACTGCGCCAGCGGCCCCCGTATCGACGATTTCCACCCCACCTGCCACACCGTCTTCCCACCCGCCCAAGACCGAGCCCCCCCCTGCACCCACACCCATATCTACGCAGCAGGGCGCAGGCCACCGCCGCAAGGTCAGCCCGGCTGCGCGCCGCCAGGCCCGGGCGCTGGGTCTCAACCCCGACACCCTGAGCGGAACCGGCGTGGACGGCGCCGTGACGCTGGCCGATGTTGCGCGGGCAGCCCGCACCGCGCCATCGCCCGCGCACGCGCCCACCAAGCCCCGCAGCGGCTTCGACCCCGGCCAGATGCGCCAAGCGATTGCCGCCGCCATGGGCCGCTCCAAACGCGAAATTCCGCATTACTACCTGCGCAGCACCGTCAGCTTCGCGGCGGCACAGGCCTGGCTGAGCGACTGGAACCGCACGCGGGAGCCGGCCGACCGCCTGCTGCCCGCCGTGCTGCTGTTGAAAGCGTCAGCCAAGGCCTTGGCCCAGTTTCCGTCGTTCAATGGCTGGTATGTGAATGGTCAGTTCCAGCCCGCCCCGTCCGTGCACCTGGGCTGGGCAATTGCCCTGCGCGGGGGCGGCTTGGTCGCGCCCGCGATCCACCATGCGGACACCCTGCCCTTGCCGGCGCTGATGGCAGCTTTGCGCGATCTGGTGCAACGCGCCCGGGCGGGTGGCCTGCGCAGTTCCGAGCTGAGCGACCCCACGGTCACCGTCACCAGCCTGGGCGACCGGGGCGCCGACGAAGTGCTGGGCGTCATCTACCCGCCGCAAGTGGCCATCCTCGGCTTTGGCCGCATCGTCGAACGGCCCTGGGTCGTGCAAGGCCAGGTGCTGCCGCAAACCGTGGTCTCCGTCAGCCTGGCGGCCGACCACCGCGTCAGCGACGGGCACGTGGGCGGGCAATTGCTGGCAGCCATCGACAACGCGCTGCAATCCCCCGACACCCTTTGACAGCCTTTGATTGACGAAATCTCCATGAACCCCACCGAAATTCGCACCCTGGCCGCCGAGGTCCTGGCCGGCATCGCCCCCGAAGCGGACCTGTCCACCGTCGGTGACCAGCAAGACCTGCGCGAGGCGCTGGACCTGGATTCGATGGATTTCCTGAACTTCATCACCGGCCTGAGCCAAGGCAGCGGCTTTCCCATCCCGGAAGCGGACTACCCGCAGCTCTTCACCCTGGCAGGGCTGGTGCGGTATCTGGCGCGCTGAGGCTTGTCAGCGCGTCACAGGAATGGGTCCCAGCGAACGTCTGACATGACAGTTGCACGAAAAAGTAGCTGATAAATATCCGTCATTCGGTACACTTTCGCTAGAATTTCGTGCAAATGATGG
Organism: uncultured Burkholderiaceae bacterium; assembly: GCA_964597235.1. Taxonomy (GTDB): domain Bacteria; phylum Pseudomonadota; class Gammaproteobacteria; order Burkholderiales; family Burkholderiaceae_C; genus CAYZPX01. The sequence continues at coordinate 10,900 of CAZQXQ010000047.1, forward strand.
AATTCTGTACCCTCCAGCTGCATGCCAACGGTGCCTGGCATGACGTGGCCAGTGTCCGCCTGCATGGCCAGGCGGGTGCCGGGTGGAAGGCCAAAAGTTACTCAGGCTACACCGTCGAATGGGCCTTCGCGCATGCGGGCTCTACCGATGCGCATGCCCTGTGCGCGCGCTGGCCCGTAGGCTTGGAGCCCTTGCAGTTGCCGCATTGGCCGGTGTTCCTCATCGACCTGCTACCCCAAGGGTTTGGACGGCGGGAGCTCTTGCAGCGCATCGGGCTGTCGCCTACGGCTGGGGAGCCAGCCGACTGGCAGTTGCTGCTGGCGGGTGCGGGCAATCCCATCGGCAACCTGCGGGTCAAAGAAGCTGCGCAATGGCTCCAGCAATATGTCGGAACCCTGCGTGGCTTCACCGACGACGAGGTGGCGGCGCGGGGGGATGATTTCTCGGAATACCTGGCATCGCATGGCCTGTTCGTGGCTGGCTCTTCTGGCATCCAGGGCGAGTGGCCGAAGGTGCTGCTGACGCGGGCTGAAGATGGCCTGCTGTACCTTGACCACACCTTGCCCGACGAGCGGGCCACCGCGCATTACCTTGTGAAATTTGGGCGTGGCACGGACCGGCAGCTGGAGCGCATCCTGCGGCATGAAGCCCCCTACATGAACCTCGCCGCACGACTGGGCTTACGGGTCCACGCCCCCTTGGTTCTGCGCCAGCGCGCACTGTTCATTCCCCGATTTGACCGGCGGCTCCATGATGGTTCAGTGACACGTCTGGCACAGGAAAGCATTGCCACGCTGACAGGCATGCCGGGCTTCGAGGCGGTCCCCAGCCACGACCAAGTCTGCCTGGCCCTGTTGCGGCACTGCACGCACCCGCAGGACGAAGTGCTGGAGTATCTCAAGCGCGATGTGGCCAACCTGGCCCTGGGCAACAAGGACAACCACGCCCGCAACACCGCGATCCAGCGGGACTTTCAGGGCCAGATCCGCCTCACGCCGCTGTATGACTTCGCACCGATGTACCTACACCCGGACGGCATTGCGCGGCGCATCCGTTGGGAAGCCAACGATGGCGGCCGACCTGACTGGCAGCGGGTGGTTGACCGCCTCTGCGCCCTGGATGCCCAAGTGCAGAAGGAGCGCCGCCACAAAAGCCCTGCCCTGCTCGCACGAGAAGCCCTGGTCACCGGCCTGCAGGCCATGGTTCCCGCGCTGGAGGAAATCGCCACCGACGGTGAAGCCCTGGGGCTGGACACCGAGGTACTGCAGCACCTGCGGCCAAGTCTCCTGGCCCGAGCGCAAGAATTGAGCGCCTTGCGCTGACCCCCATGGACAAACGCTTCAAAACCATCGGCATTGCCGAGCAATTGAATCTGCGCGAGCAAGCCATCGAGGACGTGCTCGCGCACCCGGAATGGTCCCTGGCGCAGGCGGTGCGGCACCTCAAAAAGACCATGCGACTGACCACGGCAGAGATGGCCAAGCTGTCGGGGGTCGCTTTCCGGACGATGCAGGACATCGAGCAGGAGCGCAGCGAAGGCAGCGTACAGACCATGAACCGCATCTTCGGCATGCTGGGGCTCAAGCTGGGGGTGGTGCGGATCGCGCGGGCCGACGGGGCCACCGAGGGCATCAGCCATACGCACTCCGCAGAAATCAAAACAGAGGCGCCGTAAACGGGTCCTTGTCCTGGTGACGTGCAGGGGTGGGTGCAGCGTGCTCCACCACCCGCCCATCCGCCTGCAGTTTTTCCAGCCCACCGACCCGCACGCCCAACAGGCGCAGGCGCTGCGTCAGGGGCACGCGTTTGAGACACAGTCCGGCAGCGCGGCGGATGGTTGCGGCGTCCTGGGTGGGCATCTCCAAGGTGTGGTCGCGGGTCGCGGTGCGGAAGTCGTCGTAGCGCAACTTGATGCCAATGGTGCGGCCCGCGTAGCCCTTGCGCTGCAGGTCGGCAGCCACGCGTTCGCACAGTGCGGTGAAGATGTGGCCCAGTTCGGCGCGGTCTTCCACCGCGTGCAAGTCGCGCTCGAAGGTGGTTTCGCGGCTGACGGAGACCGGTTCGCTCTCCGTGACCACCGGGCGCTCGTCCCTCCCCCAGGCGGCTGCATGCAGCCAGGCACCGTAGGCGCGGCCAAAACGCTGCACCAGCCAGGACTCGCTGCACTGCGCCAGCGCCCCCAGGGTGCGGATGCCCAGGGCCTGGAGCTTGGCGTCGGACTTGGGGCCAATGCCGTTCAGTTTGCGGCAGGCCAGCGGCCAAATGCGCGTGGCCAAGTCCTCCGGCTGCAGGATGGTGATGCCATTGGGCTTGTCGAACTCGCTGGCCAGCTTGGCCAGCAGCTTGTTGGGCGCGACGCCGATGGAGCAGCTCAGGCCCGTGGCCTGGAAGATGCTTTTCTGAATCAGCCGCGCCAGCACCCGCCCGCCCTCGCGCTGGCCGCCCGGCACCTGGGTGAAGTCGATATAGACCTCATCCACCCCCCGGTCCTCCATCACCGGCGCGATGTCGGTAATCACAGCCTTGAACGCCCGCGAAAACTGGCGATAGCGTTCAAAGTCCACCGGCAGCAGCAGGGCATCAGGACACAGGCGCGCCGCCTTCATCAGCCCCATGGCCGAGCCCACGCCAAAGGCGCGCGCGGCATACGTGGCGGTGGTGATCACGCCCCGGCCCTGGTAGTCGCGCAGGCGGGCGAAGGCCTCCAGCGGCAAATCGGCCTCGGTCTGGCCCGGCGCAGGCTGCGGCGGTGGCATGCGCCCGCCAATCACCAGCGGCAAGCCCTTGAGTTGCGGGTAGCGCAGCAGCTCCACGCTGGCAAAGAAGGCGTCCATGTCCAGGTGGGCGATGCGCCGGGGGAGCGAGGCCTCAGGAGCCTCCGGCTGCATGGGGACAGACGTTGGCCGAGCGTCGGTCATGGGCTGCCGACAGAAAGGTTCAGGCCGTGGGATAGGTCCCTGGCACCAGGATGGAGCGGTCCACGTTGGCCAACTGGGTGTGGCCGCAGAAGGCCATGGTGGTGTCCAGCTCCTTGTGGATGAGTTGCAGGGCCTTGGTGACGCCAGCTTCGCCGAAGGCGCCCAGGCCATAGACCATGGAGCGGCCAATCATCGTGCCGCGCGCGCCCAGGGCCCAGGCCTTGAGCACGTCCTGGCCGCTGCGGATGCCGCCATCCATCCAGACTTCCAGCTGATGACCGACGGCGGCCACGATGGCCGGCAGGGCGTGGAGGGAGGATGGCGCCCCGTCCAGCTGGCGCCCGCCGTGGTTGCTGACCACGATGGCGTCGGCGCCATGCTGGGCGGCGAGCACGGCGTCTTCCACGTCCATGATGCCTTTGAGAACCAGCTTACCGCCCCATTGTTCTTTGACCCAGGCCACGTCGGGCCAGGACAGACGGGGGTCGAACTGCTCGTTGGTCCAGGCGGCCAGCGATTTCATGTCGGACACACCCTTCACATGGCCGACCAGGTTGCGAAAGGTGCGCCGCTGGGTGCCCGCCATGCCCAGGCACCAGCGGGGCTTGGTCATGAGGTTGAGGATATTTTTCAGCGTGGGCCGGGGCGGCGCGCTCAGGCCATTCTTGATGTCCTTGTGGCGCTGGCCAATCACCTGCAGGTCCAGCGTCAGCACCAGGGCGCTGCATTTGGCGTCCTTGGCACGCTGGATCATGCGGACCATGGCGTCGCGGTCGCGCATCATGTACAGCTGGAACCAGAACGGCGCGGGGCTGTGCTCGGCAATGTCCTCAATCGAGCAAATGCTCATCGTCGAGAGCGTGAACGGCACGCCAAATTGGGCTGCGGCCCGGGCGGCGTGGATTTCGCCATCGGCATGCTGCATGCCGGTCAGCCCCACGGGCGCGATGGCCACCGGCATCGCCACTTCCTGGCCGACCATGCGCACGCGGGTGCTGCGGCCCTCCAGGTTCACCGCCACGCGCTGGCGAAACTGGATGGGACGAAAGTCCTGCTCGTTGGCGCGGTAGGTGCCCTCGGTGTAGGAGCCCGAGTCGGCGTAGTCGTAGAACATGCGCGGCACGCGGCCTTCGGCCACGCGGCGCAGGTCTTCGATGCAGGTGATTTTGGACAGGTCGGCCATCTGGGCACCTTCAAAAATGAGAGCATGTACCGCGCACAAACAAAGGGCTGGAGTCCAAAAAGACCTGCAATCCGCCCCCGTGTGCGCCGTGGCCCCGCCTTACTGCGGCTGGAAGCCGCTTTGCTGGATGATGCGCGTCCAGGCGCGGGTGTAGGCCTTCTGGCGCTGGTCCAGCTGCGCGGGGGCCATGTGGCCCACCGTCAGGCCCATGGCGGTCAGGGGCTCGCGCACTTCGCGCAGCGCCAGCACCTTGGCCAGGGCGTTGGAGAACTCGCTGACGAACTTGGCGGGCGTGCCGGCCGGGGCGTAGATACCGTAGTACGGCAGGTCCTCGAAGCCCTTGACGCCCATTTCGTCAAACGTCGGCACATCGGGCATGGCGGCCTGGCGCTGGGTGCCCAGCACGCCGACCACGCGCAGGCGGCCGGCCTTGTGGTTTTCCATGAAGTCGGGCACCGAGCCAATGCCGGCCGGAATCTGGCCGCCCAGCATGTCGGCCATCATGGGCGCGCTGCCGCGGTAGGGGGCGGCGACCAGGTCGAGCTTGTACTTCTCGCCAATCAGCTTGGTCAGGAATTCGGGCGTTGATGCCGGCGCGGGAATGCCCACGGCGCCCTTGCCCTGGTGCTGGGCCTTGAGCCAGGCGACGTACTCAGGAAAAGTCTTGGCCGAGGTGCTGGCCGAGACGGCAAAGGCGTTCACAAAGGTGGCGATGCCGCCCACGGGCACAAAGTCGCGCTCCGGGTCAAAACCGGGGTTCTTCACCACCTGCGGCAGGATGGAAATGGTGTGGTCGTGGGTCAGGAACAGGGTGTGGCCGTCGGGCGTGGCCGCCTTCAGGGCCTGGGCCGCAATTTGGCCGCCGGCGCCGGGGCGGTTTTCCACGGTGACCGGCACGCCCAGCGCGTCCTTGAGCTTGTCGGACAAGGTGCGGGCAATCACGTCCGAACCACCGCCGGCCGAGAAGCCGACCAGGATGCGGATCGGCTTGTTGTCGGCCGCCAGGGCCAGGCCCGACAGGCTGCCGGCAGCGGCCAGGGCGGCGCCAGCGCGCAGGGAATGGGTCAGAACGGAGCGGCGGGAGAGGGTCATGGTGGGCTCAAACAGGGGTCGGTGGAAACGGCGTCTCAGGCCAGGCGGGCGCGGTGGCGGGCCAGCTGCTGGCGCACCTGCGCGGGGGCGGTGCCGCCCAGGGTGTTACGGGCGTTCAGGCTGCCGCGCAGGCTGAGCACCTCATAGACATCCTTCTCGATGGACGGATGGAAGCCCTGCAGCACCGCCAGTGGCAGTTCCGACAGGTCGCAGGCATGGCTTTGCGCGGCCTTGACGGCGTGGGCCACGGTCTCGTGTGCGTCACGGAAGGGCAGGCCCTTCTTCACCAGGTAATCGGCCAGGTCGGTGGCGGTGGCGTAGCCTTTTTTGGCCGCTTCTTCCATCGCCGGGGCGTTGACGGTGATGCCGCCTTCCTTGGAACCGGTGGCGGGATTGACCTGACCGCCGACCATCTCGGCAAAGATGCGCAGCGTGTCCTTGAGCGTGTCCACGGTGTCGAACAGCGGCTCTTTGTCTTCCTGGTTGTC
>CAZQXQ010000048.1:0-16177 GCA_964597235.1 uncultured Burkholderiaceae bacterium
ATGGCATGAACTTCCAGTACATGCCCGAGCTGGCCCAGACCTGGGGCTACCCCTACGCCCTGGGCCTGATGGTGGCCAGCGCGCTGGGGCCGATGTGGTATTTCCGCAAGCGCGGCTGGCTCAAATGAGCCGGAGCGCCCACGTGGTACACCGGCGGGCAGATTTCAAGCCAAATACGGCTCTAGGCCAATAAATACGAGCGGTAATAGCTATATTTTTTATAGCATTGAAAGCAGACGCCGGACCACGTGTTCGGCATAGGGACTGGCCACGGTGCGGACAAACTGCAAAAAGTCGATCGGCGCATCCTCGTCGGCCCGGTCAGAGATGGTGCGCACGGCGGCAAAGGGCACGCCATAGTCCACGCAGACTTGGGCTACAGCAGCGCCCTCCATTTCCACCGCCAGCACCGGGTGGCCGGCGGCGCCCAGCTCCTGCGTCAACTGGCGGGCGGCCTGGGCGGTGGCCACAAAGCGGTCGCCGCTGGCCATCAGGCCGTGGTGGACCTGCGGTCTGTGGGACGCCAGGTCCTGGGCCTGCGCGGACCGCTGCTCCGCCAAACCCTGCAAGCCAGCCGCCGCAGCCCGCACCAGCAGCGCCGACAGGTGCCCATCGCAGTCCAGACGGGCGCCGGCGTAGCCGGGCACCTCCCAGCGGGGGAACAGGGGCGAGGCGTCCATGTCGTGCTGCACATAGTGCTTGGCCACCACCAGATCCCCCACCCGCACGCCCGGCCCCACGCCTCCGGCGACGCCGGTGAAGACGATGCGCCGCACGCCAAAGCGCTCGATCAGGGCCGTTGCCGTGGTGGCCGCCGCCACCTTGCCAATACCCGACAGCGCCAGCACCACCGGCTGACCGTGCAAGTGGCCTTCCCAAAAAATCCGCCCGGCATGGCGATGGGTTTGGACCCCGTCCAGGGCGGGCAGCAGGCCGACCTGCTCTTCGGGCAGGGCGCTGAGGATGGCAGTGCTCATAAGGGTTTGCGCAGCTCGCGCCGCAAAATTTTGCCAACCGGGGTTTTCGGCAATTCAGCGCGAAACTCGATCAGCTTGGGTTGTTTGTAGCCGGTCAATTCCTGGTGGCAGTAAGCGCGCACCTGCTCTTCGGTCAGCGCGGCATCTTTCTTCACGATCACGAGCTTGACGGCCTCGCCGGCCTTCTCGTCCGGAATGCCGACCGCCGCCACCTCCAGCACGCCGGGGCAGGCCGCGACGACCTCCTCGACCTCGTTGGGATAGACGTTGAAGCCACTGACCAGGATCATGTCCTTCTTGCGATCGACGATCTTGAAGAAGCCCCGGGCGTCCATGACACCGACGTCGCCAGTCTTGAAATAGCCGTCCGGGGTCATGGCCTTGGCGGTCTCGTCGGGGCGCTGCCAATAGCCCGCCATGACCTGCGGGCCCTTGATGACGATCTCGCCAGTCTGGCCGGGCGCGGTGACATCGTTGCCGGCGTCGTCGATCAGCTTCATCCAGGTGCTCGGAATGGGCACACCGATGGTGCCGCTGTATTGCTTGGCGGTCACCGGATTGCAGCTGGCGGATGGGCTGGTTTCGGACAGGCCGTAGCCCTCGCAGATCGGGCAGCCAGTCTTCTCCAGCCAGCGCTTGGCAACGGCCCCTTGCACCGCCATGCCGCCGCCCACCGAGACCTTGAGGTGGCTCCAATCCACCTTGTCGAAGTCCGGGTGGTTGAGCAGCGCGTTGAACAGGGTGTTGACGGCTGGGAAGCTGTGAAAGCGGTGTTTCGACAGCTCCTTGAGCACCGCGCCAAAGTCACGCGGGTTGGGGATCAGGATGGTTTTTCCGCCGGTGCGCATGCTCAGCATCATGTTCACCGTGAAGGCGAAGATGTGATACAGCGGCAGCGCGCAGACACTGGTGGACTGCTCGCCGGCGGGAATCTGGCGCATCACCGGATCGTTCCAGGCCTCGGACTGCAGCACGTTGGCGATCACATTGCGGTGCAGCAGCACCGCTCCCTTGCTGACCCCGGTGGTGCCGCCGGTGTATTGCAGCAAGGCCACGTCGTCGGGGCCGAGCTCGGGCTTCTGAAACGGGCTACGCTGACCCTGCTCCAGGGCCGCGTTGAAACGTACGGCGCCGGGCAGGTCAAAGGGTGGCACCAGCTTTTTGACATGGCGCACCACGTAGTTCACCAGCGCGCCCTTGAGCCACCCCAGCTGATCACCCATGGCACACAGCACCACATGGCGCACGGGGGTATGCACCAGGCACTGCTGCAGGGTGTGGGCAAAGTTCTCGATGATGACGATGGCCTTGGCGCCCGAATCGCGCAGCTGGTGCTCCAGCTCGCGGGGGGTGTAGAGCGGGTTGACGTTCACGACCACATACCCTGCCCGCAGCACGCCTGCCACCGCGATCGGGTATTGGGGGATGTTGGGCATCATCAAGGCCACCCGGTCGCCCTTGGCCAGGCCCAGGCTTTGCAGGTACGCGGCGAAGGCGGCGCTCAGGGCATCGGTTTCGGCAAAGCTCAGGGACTTGCCCATGAAGCTGTAGGCCTCGCGCGCAGCATGGCGGCTGAAGGCCTCCTCCATCAGCGCCACCAGCGAGCGGTACTGGGTCGGATCAATGTCGGCAGGCACGCCTTCGGGATAGCTGGACAGCCAGGGGCGGTCGGTCATGGGGCAGTCTCCTTGTTGTTGTGAGGGAACGGTAGAAAAAAGCACGACCGTTCGCAAACGTAATTTACTCCTGTCTGGACCTCCAAAACAAAATCCGCCTGGTCAAAGGCGGATTTTGTGAGTGGGATATCAAGGCTGGATGGCCAGTGGAAACGGGGGAATTTGCAGGTGACCGTCCCACATGCCCACGCTGGTGCGTACCGACTGCGCGAGCTGCTGGGTCCAGTCCTTGCCTGGGCGAGTGGCTTGTAAAAAGGCCTCGTTGCCCCGGGTCACGGGGCGCAGCAAGCGCTGGTCCACCAGGGCCTGCACTTCCACGAACGTTCCGCCCTCCGTGGCATAGCGGTAACTCAGGTGGGACGCTGCCTGAGGGAGAGACAGCTGGTGCTGGGCCAGCGTTTTGGCAAACAGGGGCTGGTTGGTCTCCAGCCACTGGGCATTGTTGGCCCAGCGCCTGAAGCGCAGGCAGTCGATGCGCACCGAACTGCCGGCCGCCGCATCCTCGACCTGCACGCCCATTTGTGCAGGACAGGCGTGGGTCCAGAGCATCCGGCCGGGTGCCTCGGGGTTGCGAAAGGCCTGTACCTGCACCACGGCCCACAGTTCTTGGCGGGGACCGCGCAAGGCCACGACACGGCTGGGAACGGACACGCGGGCCTCGTCCTCCGACACCAAGGGCAGCGAGACCTCGGTGACGCCCAGATCTTGCCACTGGCCTGGCGGCAAAGCGAGACGGACATGCCCCACGGAGAACTCGCTGGTCTCGGGCTTGAGCGGAGCGCAGGCCGTGAACGAAAGGCAGGCCAAAAGTAAACCTGCGGCCGCCAGCGGCAGTCGCCTGGTCGATTTTTGCAAGGAGGGAAACATCATGCAGACCTCATCAGCCCTCGTGAACAAGCCAGGGCTTGTTCAGTAAAAAACCCGGTGATGCGGGCACATCACCGGGCCTGAACACAACGAACCGGAGGGTTCGGAAGAAATGACCGGGGTGACGCTCAGTTCACGACCTGGGCCAAAGCACCGCTGGCGTACTGGCGGGCGATCTCGTCCAGGTTGTAGCCCTTGATCTTGCCGCCTTGGCCTTCGCAGCCGAACTCCAGGTAGCGCTGCTTGCAGATGGCCTTGGCGGCTTCGCGGGCGGGCTTCATCCATTCGCGCATGTCGAACTTGTCGGGATTCTCGAATTGGAACTTGCGCACCGCGCCGGTCATGGCCATGCGGATGTCGGTATCGATGTTGATCTTGCGCACGCCGTGCTTGATGGCTTCCTGAATTTCCTTGACGGGCACGCCATAGGTCTGCTTCATCTTGCCACCGAACTGGTTGATGATGTCCAGCAGGTCCTGAGGCACGGACGACGAGCCATGCATCACCAGATGGGTGTTGGGAATGCGAGCATGGATTTCCTTGACGCGCGAGATCGCCAGGATGTCGCCGGTGGGCGGGCGGCTGAACTTATAAGCACCGTGGCTGGTGCCAATCGCGATGGCCAGCGCGTCGAGCTGGGTGGCCTGGACGAACTGGGCGGCTTCTTCGGGGTCGGTCAGCATCTGGCTATGGTCCAGCTTGCCTTCGGCACCGATGCCGTCTTCCTCGCCAGCTTCGCCAGTTTCCAGGTTGCCCAGGCAGCCCAGTTCACCCTCGACGGTCACGCCGACCTTATGAGCCATGTCCACGACCTGGCGGGTCACATCCACGTTGTATTCAAAAGATGCGGGGGTCTTGCCATCTTCCATGAGCGATCCGTCCATCATCACCGAGCCAAAGCCCAGGTCGATCGCCCCCTGGCAGACCTTGGGCGAGGTGCCGTGGTCCTGGTGCATAACCAAGGGAATGTGCGGATAGGCCTCGGATGCAGCGGCGATCAGGTGCTTGATGAAGCTCTCACCAGCGTACTTGCGAGCGCCGGCGCTGGCTTGCAGGATCACGGGGGCACCCACTTCGTCGGCGGCAGCCATCACTGCCTGCACCTGCTCCAGGTTGTTGACGTTGAAGGCAGGGATGCCATAGCCGTTGCTGGCGGCATGGTCAAGCAGTTCGCGCATCGAAACGAGAGGCATGGTCGTGGATCCATTCAAGAGAGGGTGGTAAAAAACCTGGGGATCCACCGGATCGCCAGGCACAACCTTGATTTTACCCAGCGCTCTCCGCCATTGGGCACGGGTTTCTGTCGCCAAGGAACGCGATTCAGCTGGGCTTCAGCGCCGTTTTTTAAGCTGCGCCCATGCGCAATCCATTCCCATCATCCACCCTGCAGGCCGATAGTCAGCCTGCTTTTTTCGCTTTCCTCATCTGGACCCTTGGCTGTCTGCTTTGCCTGGTCGCCTGGGACGCACTGGGACAGGATCTGAGGCTGGCGCAGCTCTTCGGGAGCGAGGCGGGCTTCCCTGGGCGCGACCACTGGTTCTACGTCAAAGTAATGCACGAATCTGCCCGCTGGGCCGCCTGGTGCTGGTGGCTGGCGCTGGCCTGGGGGATCTGGCGGCCCTGGGGGATGCTGCGGGCCCTCACCCCCAGCGAGCGCCGCCAGCTGGTGGGTAGCACGCTGCTGGCCCTGGCCATGGTCAGCACGGCCAAGCATTTCAGCCACACTAGCTGCCCCTGGGAGCTGGTCTCGTTCGGGGGGAACATCCCCTACGTGCCGCATTGGGTGCTGGGCTTGGCCGATGGCGGCGGCGGCCGTTGCTTTCCGGCAGGCCACGCATCCACCGGTTTCGCGTTCCTGGGCGGATTCTTCGCACTGCGGCGCCAGCACCCCGTTCTAGCCCGCCAATGGCTGATGGGCGCGCTGGCTGCAGGCTTCGCTCTGGGCTTGGCCCAGCAAGTGCGCGGCGCCCATTTCATGAGCCATACGCTGTGGACTGCCTGGCTGTGCTGGACCACGGGATGGCTCTATGACATCGCTCTCTCCGTCAGGCAAAGGCCCCAATCGCTGGTCCTACGCCGGCTGGAGATCTGACCACACGTCGCCAAGGCGACATTTTTACCCTCCAGCTGAACATTTGCCTTCCGAAAATGGTATAAACCGTTTATATCGTTAAAGCAAAGCTCCAAAGTGCTGGCAATGCTGCCAACCCAACGGGAGTCAAGGAGGCTATGAATGACCGCTTACGTACTGCTGGGCAGTTCGCTGGTACTGCTGATCCTGTTTTTCCGACAGCAAAAACTGTCTGAATATCGAACATTCGCCGAACATCGAAATGGCTACCTGCGTTGTGAGCTACGACGGCGCAACAGCTTGGTTTTGCTGGAGACGGATGGCTTTCCTCGCCCCACCGAGGAGCGGGTGCATACCTGGTGGCTCGGAGGCATCCTGCTCTGGGTTGAATACAGCAGCATTGGCCTGCCCTTGGAAACCGATCAGCGGATCGACCGCATTGCGGCCGAAGAGTTCGACCGCCACTTCAGCCCCCGCTTTCGCATTGCCAGGGAAATACACAGTTCACACCATGGCCTGGCTGGTCACTGAAACGCCGGGGATCAACACCACCGATCCCGGCAATCACAGAATCAACGCCCCTGGAACACCGGCTTGCGCTTTTCCTGGAACGCCAGTCGGCCCTCCGCGAAATCCTGGCTCTGGTTGGTCAGGGTCTCACGGGCACGCATGGCGGCCACATCAGGCTGCCCGTTGGCAATTTCATTGATCGAACGCTTGGTTTCCCGGACAGCCAGCGGCGCCAGGGCAGAGATATCGCGCACCAAGTCGGCCACCGTGCCATCAAAGTCGGCGGCGCTGGCCAGCGCTTCCAGACAACCGGTATTCCACAGCATCTGCGCGGTGAAAGGGCGGGCGGTCAGGAACGCCCGCTTGGTGGCCGACACCCCCAAGCGGGCCACATACCGCTGCAGGCCACTGGGGTAGTAGTGCAAGCCCAGTGCCGTGGCCGGCATGCGGAACTCGATGCCCTCCAGCGCCACGCGCAAATCACAGGCCAACACCAGGTCGGTGGCACCGCCGTAGACGCTGCCGTTCAGGGCACAGATCGTCACCGGCCGCAGGGCGGCCAGGGCATCGGCCACCACCTCGAAGGCCGGCGCGCCGCCATCGGCACCCTCAAAGCCGCCAATGTGGTAGCCCGCACAGAACACCGGTCGAGGCTGACCTGTCGTGTTGGCGGTCAGGACCACGACACGAATGGCAGGGTCGGCGTCGATTTGCGCGAACAAGGCCAGCAAAGCCTTGAGGTCAGCATCCTCCAGGCGGTTGCGGTGCGCAGGCCGGTTCAAGGTGATGGTGGCGACCCCGTCGGTCACCGAAAACAGCGGGGTGGAAGGTGCAGCAGAAGCGGTCATGCCAAGGCTCGAAAAAGAAAAATGTCAGTCTTCAGGGGTGAAGCCCGAGGATTTGACCACGTCGCCCCAACGCGCCAGGTCGCTGCGCAGGATGCGTCCCAGGTCAGCAGCGCTTTCCGAGTGAACAGGCTCGAACCAGAACAGCGGGAAGCCGTGGGGGACGGACTTCAGTTCCAGCCGTACACCTTCATGGTGGTTTCGCCGGCTTCCAAGCGCTTGAGGATGGCGGCCTCTTCGGCCTCGCGCTGTTGACCGGCAGCAATCACTTCGGCCGCGCGGGCCTGAGGAATCGCGACCACGCCGTCGGCGTCACCGACCACCAGGTCACCTGCCTGCACGGTGACCTGGCCCATGCGCACCGGGTGGTTGATCCAGCCCGTGGCGCCAAAGTCCTTGCCGGTGCCTTGAATGCACAGGCCGCGCGCAAAGACCGGGAAACCGATCTCGCCCAGCAGCACGCCATCGCGCACACAGCCGTCGATGACCAGGCCGGCCAAGCCGCGCACCTTGGCCATGGTGGTCATGATCTCGCCCCAGTAGCCATGCTCATAGACGCCGCTGGTATAGACCACCAGCACGTCGCCCGCCTGAGCAACTTCCAGCGCGCGGTGGAGCCAGAGGTTGTCGCCCCCGGGTGAATGCACGGTCAAGGCTGAACCGGCAAATTTGAACTGCGGCGCCACCGGCTTGATGACCGAAGGAAAGGCGCCGATCTTCTTGGCAGCTTCGTGCAGCGTGGCCGTGGGCAGCGCGGCGGCGGCAGCGGCCAGCTCGGGGGAAAGGCGCTGAAAATTCAGGCGCGTGGTCAGTGCGGGATCAACGCGGTCAGTGGTAGCGCTCATTTCGCCTCCCGGGTCTGGAGTTGGTGGTACTTGAACTGCTGGCGGGCTTCATCCAGGCGCAGGCCCGAACGGGCGGCTTCACGGATCTTGTTCTCAGCGGCCTCGATTTCCTCGGCGGCATCCAGGACGCGGTCCTCGTACTCTTTGGGGATCACGACCACGCCATCGGTATCGCCCTTGAGGATGTCGCCCGGCGTGACGCGGGCACCGCCGATGTTGACGGGAATGCCCGTGGCTTCCACCTGCACGCGGTCCTTGCCGGTACGCATCCAGTTGTCCAGCGAGAACACGGGATAGCCCAGCGACAGGCACAAATGGGTGTCGCGGTTGATGCCGTTGATCACCGTGCCGGCAATGCCACGGCGGTGGGCAATCTCGGTCAGGATGTCGCCCCAAACGGTGGCGTCTTCACGGCCGTTGTTGTCGAGCACGATCACGCTGCCCGGGGCCACATCGTCAATGAAGTCGCCCACAGTGCCCGGAGGGTTGGCAGCCGGGCCGTATTTCAGGGTCCAGGCGCGGCCAGCCATGCGGAAGTCGCTGCTGCGTGGCTTGATCTTGTAGCACTGACCCACGATGCCGAGCTTGTCCAGCGCATCGGAAAGGGTGGGGGTGTCCAGGCGCGCAGCGCGCGCAACATTCTTGTCTTCGGCAGGATTGCTCATCGTCATTGCTTTCATTTTTCCAACATGTGTTCGTAATTGCCGCCCATGACTTCGCCGATCGGCGTGCCCGTCAAGATGGCCTTGGCCATCGCAGCCTCTTTGGCCACAATCGTTTCCGCCGCATCGAGCACCTGCTCGATCTGCGCTGCGGCAATGAAGATCACGGCGCTGCGGTCGGCCAGCACATAGTCGCCCGGATGGACAACCACTTCGCCGCCCAGGCCAGGTCCAGAGCCCGCGCCGATCGTGACCGGCACCTGGGTGCCCAGTTCCACCACCCGGCCCCGGGCCGTGCGCGAAGTCAGGCTGCGGCTGAACACCGGAAACTCGTAGGCAATCGCCTCATCCACATCGCGCAGCGGACCATCGGCGATCACGCCCGCCACGCCGCGCACCTTGGCGCCCAGGGTGAGCAAGCCGCCCCAGCAACCAGCTTCGACGCCACTGCGTTGTTCAACCACGATCACCTCGTCGCTGCCGGACTGCTCAATGGCGGTGCAGCCGAGGTGCTTGGGTGGTCCTGGAGGCGGTTGGCCGGGGCCGACCTTCATCGTGACGGCGCGACCGGCAATCCGGCTAGCGCCCCCCGGGCCGGTACTGCGCAGGGGCAGATGGGTCACTACGCCGGGCAGGCCCAGTTTGTCGAGGGCGTCAGACACCGCACAGGCATCCAGGCGACGCAGGCGTTGCACATGGTTTTTGGAATCGCTCATGGTGTTTTCCACAAAAAATCGTTGTCCTTCAGGGCAAGGTTTTCCAGGCCACAAAAGCCAGACCCGTGCCAGTCAAGGCAGGGGTGCGGTAGCCAGGGATGTACTCCACCCACTCCACGTCCAGGTCCTTGGCCATCTCACCCACCACCAGCCAGTTGCGGATTTCGGAACTGCCCGCTTGCAGCAGCTTGGGATCCAGAGCCGCCAGGGTGGCGCTGTCCTTGTTGCGGATGGCCTGGAGCACTTTTTGGTCCAGTTCTTCATCCACCACAAAGTGGCTCAGGCCGCCGGACGCGATTACGCCCACGCGGATGTCTTCAGGCCACTCGGCGACCAGCTCGCGCAGGGCCTTGCCCAAGGCGACACAACGGCGCGGAGTCGGCTGGTTCGGTGGATCAAAGGTATTGAGCATGACCGGAATCACGGGCAGCTCGTACTCTTTCAAGATGCGGCGGTGAATGAACTGGAAGGCGTGGCCTTCGTGTTTGCCGCGCTCAATGCTGTCCATGGCCGTGATGTCGAAATCGCGCTCGCACAACTGGCGAATCAGCCATTCGGCCATGTCGCTCTTGACCGGGTATTCCTTGTCCTGCTCAGGCTCGTGGCGCCACATGCGTGCCGACTTGACCCAGTTGTCCGACGGCGAGGCGGGCTCACGGGCGGTGTTGCGGATGGTAGGGCCGTAGTAGATAGCGAACGCCGGGTTGTTGCTCAGGCGGAACAGCTCCGTCTGGTCGTCACCGACGATGAACAGCACATCGAGCTTGGCATCGCGGATGCGCTGGCCCAAGTGGTCCATGGCCGCCTCGGCGGCGTCGTAGCGCTCGCCCATCTTTTCCGGCGTGACCATGGCATCGGTCCCCGGAGGGGCTGCCGCGAGCAGGGCCTCATAGTCGGTCTTGTTGCCCTGCTTGTCGTAGTAGTGGGCGTTCTTGGTGTCGATCACACGGAAACCGTGCTGCCAGTCTTCGCGTTGCGAGACAAGCATGATGCTGTGGGAAGACGCAAATGCGGCAACGAGTTGGGCCATGGTGCGGGAATCTCCAAAAAATCAAACCACGTATTTCGCGCGCAGGGCCGCGATCTGCTCGGGGCTGTAACCCAAGCCTTTCAGGATGGCCTCGGTCTGGTCGCCCTGATGGGGGGCGGGAACCAGGGGCCCCTCGTCACGCGGGTGGGCAGAAAACTGCATGGGCAGACCAACCACCTGGATGTCGCCCAGTTCGGGATGGTGCATGGGGCGGGCAATGCCCAGGTGCTTGACCTGCGGGTCTTCAAACATGTGGTCCACCGTGTAGATGGGGCCACAGGGCACACCTGCATTGAGCAGACGCTCGGTCCATTCGGCCGTGGTGCGTGCCTTGAAGGCGGCGCCAATCGCTTCATTCACCCGGGCACGGTTCTGGACACGCTCCGGGTCGGAGCCAAAGCCGGGTTCGTCGATCAGATGGGGCACCTCCAGCGCATGGCACAGGCGCTTGAACATGGTGTTGCCAATGGCCGCCAGATTGATGTAGCCATCGCTGGTGGCAAACACCCCCGTGGGCACGGTGAGCGGGTGCTCGTTGCCGGTGGACTTGGGCACCTTCTTGTCAATCAGCCATTGGGCCGCCTGGAAATCCAGCATTGCAATCTGGGATTCCAACAGCGAGGTCTGCACCCACTGTCCTTCCCCGGTGGCTTCGCGCTCCAGCAAGGCCGCCATGATGGCCTGGGCGCAAAAATGGCCTGAGCACAGATCCGCAATAGGGATCCCCACCCGCATCGGCCCATCTTCAGGCTTGCCGGTGACGCTCATCAAACCGCCCATGCCCTGGGCAATCGAATCGAAGCCTGGCCAGTTGGCGTAAGGCCCGTCCTGACCAAAGCCAGAGATGCTGGCATAGACCAAACGTGGGTTGATGGCGCGCAAATCCTCAGGGCCAATGCCCAGGCGGTACTTGACGTCGGGACGGTAGTTCTCGATGAACACGTCGGCGGTCTTGACCAGCTCCTTCAAGATCGCCAGACCCTCAGGCTCCTTCATGTTGAGGGTCAGGCTCTCCTTGTTGCGGTGCAGGTTTTCGTAGTCTGCACGGTTGTGATCGCGGCCCCCGATCATGTCGTCGCCGCCAGGCGCTCCAGGCGGGATTTCCAGCTTGATGACGCGAGCGCCCAGGTCAGCAAAGGTCCGGATGGCGGTGGGACCCGCGCGCACCCGCGAAGCATCCAAAATGGTAAAGCGAGACAGCGGTCCCTTGCGAACAGCCGTGTTGTGCGGTGCAGTCATACGACCTCCCTCAAACCGGCGTGAACATGGGCACGGCGTGGCCGTCGGTGGGCTTGAAGACCACGCGCACCTTGTCGCCAATGGCGACCTTGGCCGGGTCGCAGTCCACCAGATTGGTCATCAGGGTGACGCCTTCTTCCAGCGTGACGTACGCCAGGGTGTAAGCAGCGTCGCCCTGGCCCATCGTGCTGAAGGAATACACCGTGCCGGTTCCGGCCGCTTGCTGCCAAACCGTGTCGCTGCTCAGGCAATGGGGGCAAATATCGCGTGGGTAATGGTGGACCTCGCCACAGGCATTGCATTTCTTGACCAGCAGCTTGCCTTCATCGGCCGCCTGCCAGTACGCCAGTGATTCCGGCAGAACCCGGGGCGCGGGAATCTTGCGGGGCCCTGCGGGCGGACGCGCTGGTTTTTCAGCCGCTGGTTTGGACGTGTTTTCAGGGGTGCTCATGGTGTCAAACCCTTTCCAGAATCAAGGTACCGGCGGTGTGGCGGGACGCCAAGGCGCCGCCAATGCCGTTGGCCAAAGCCAAAGTGCAATTGGGAACCTGTACAGAGGGATGGGCTTCGCCACGCAATTGGCGAACGGCTTCGATCACCTTGGTGACCCCGCCCCGGTTGGCCGGATGGTTGTTGCACAGACCACCGCCATCGGTGTTGAACGGCAGTTTGCCCACACCAGAAATCAGGTTACCGTCCATCACAAACTTACCGCCCTCGCCTTTTTTGCAAAAGCCCAGGTCTTCCAACTGCATCAGTACGGTGATGGTGAAGCTGTCGTAAAGAGACGCATATTGAATGTCCGCAGGCGTCACACCAGCCTCGGCAAAGGCCAGGGGGCCCGACCAGGCTGCAGCGGAATACGTGAGGTCCAGCTTGCCGCCCATGCCGTGTTTGGGCGCCTCACCGGTGCCACGCACCTTGATCATGGGACGCTTGAGTTGCTTGGCGATCTCGGGACGGGCCACGATCAGGGCGCCGCCGCCATCGCTCATCACACAGCAGTCCAGGCGGTGCAAGGGGTCGGAGACCATGGGCGAATTGACCACCTCTTCCACGGTCACCACCTTGCGCAGCATGGCGTGGGGGTTGTGCTGGGCATGGTGGGAAGCGGCCACCTTGATCCAGGCCAGCTGCTCGCTGGTGGTGCCAAATTCGTACATGTGGCGCTTGGCCACGGCCGCATACAGGTTCTGGGGGCGGGGCCGTAGGGCAGCTCAAAAGCCAGTTCTGGTGCATCGGGATCCGGGGCCTTGAGCGCCGTCTTGGGCGGCATCTTGCCCGCACCAGCGGCCGCAGCCGCAGCGGCCTTGGCAGCCTCCATCTGTGCCCGAGGACGACCCGCCAGCGTGATCAGTGCCACGTTGCAACGGCCCGCGGCAATCGCCTCGGCCGCATGGGCGACATGCAGGATGGGCGCAGAACCACCACACTCCGTCGAATCGACATGGCGCAGCTTCAGACCCAGGTACTCGGCCATGGTCGATGCCCCAAGGCCTGGGGCATCGCCAGCACAAAAGTAGCCGTCGATGTCGTTCTTGCTCAGGCCCGCATCTTCCAATGCGCCCTTGGCCACGTCGGCATGAAGGCGCACGACCGACAGGTCGTCGGCTTTGCGGGTGGGGTGCTCATAGGCACCCACGATGTAGGCAGCTCCGTTCAAGCTCATGGTGTGTGGTGTCCCGTCGATGAAAACAAAAAAGAAGGTGTCCAATCAGGAGCCGATCAGGATTCCGGCTTGAAGCCCGAGGCCTTGATGATGGGATCCCAGAACTTCAGCTCTTTGCGCTGCAGCTTGTCCATTTCCTCGGCGCTGCGGAAATCGGGATTCAACGTCGCTTTGTTGACAAGGATTTCCCGCACCTCGGACAGGCTGAGCGCATATTTCAGGCCATTCTGGATGCGCTCGATTTCGGCCTTGGGGGTCTTGGCGGGTGCCCACATGCCGGTCCAGGCATCGCCTGCATCCAGCTTGATGCCTTGTTCCATCATGGTGGGGACATCGGGCAGAACTGGAGAACGCTGTGCGCCAAACTGGGCAATCACCCGTACCTTGCCGCTGCGCTGGTGCTGCACGATGTCGCCCGCCGTCATGATGCCTGCAGGCACCTGACCGCCGAGCAAATCGGTGGCCAGAGGACCGTTGCCACGGTAGGGAACCACCTGCAGAGGCTGACCGATGATCTTGCCCAGTTGCAGGCCAGTGAAGTGGGTGTGGCCACCTGCACCCGCAGAACCAAAGGTAGCCTCCTTCGGATTGGCCTTGAGCCAGGTAGCGTACTCCTTGGCATCCTTCACATTCAGGTGGTTACTGACCGCCAAGGCCAGCGGGTAAGAGACCACCACGCCCACGGGCGTGAAGTCGGTCAGCATGTCGTACTTGAGCACACTGGCGGGATAGAGCAGGGTCTGAAACACTGGCGTGGCGTTGGGGGCAATCATGTAGGTGAGGCCATCGGGGGCTGCCGCCTTGAGGGCCTGGGCTGCCAAGCGGCCGCCTGCACCGGGCTTGTTTTCCACAATGATGGGCTGCTTGAGCACGGTGCTCAGCTTGTCGGCCAGCAGACGAGCCACCGTATCGGTAGAGCCACCGGGCGGAAAACCCACCAACAGCTTGATGGGCTGTTTGTCCTGGGCCGTGGCAGCGAAAGCCAAGCCTGCTACCAAGCAAGCCACGGTGGATTTGAGGAAAGTGGAACGGCGCATGAGTACTCCTTGGAATGCTTTGAAATTCAAATAGCGTGAGGGCAACAGAAGACAGCTGGACGCTTTACTGCTCCAGCTTGAAGTCCGCTTGCTTGATCACGTTGGCCCAGTACTCCATCTCTGCGCGCAGGACCTTGTCGGTCTCGGTAGAAGATTTAAAGTCTGGGGTCATGGCCAACTTTTCTTCCAAAGTGGCCTTGACGTCGGGCATTGCCAGCACACGTTTGAGTGCGCCTTCCATGCGCTCGATTTCGGGGCGCGGTGTCTTCGCGTTGGCCCACATACCAAACCAGGCATCGCTGCGTACGGTGGCAAACCCCTGCTCGGCAAACGTCGGAACGCCAGGGGTCAAGGCAGAACGTTGGGGACTGAAAATGCCCAGGGCATTGAGACGACCGCTGCGCACATGGGGCATGGCATCACCCGCAAGCACCACCGCCGCAGGCACCTGTCCACCCACCAGGTCCGTCATCATCGGCCCGTTGCCACGGTAGGGCACCACTTCCAACTTGATGCCGGCTGTCTTGGCAAACGTCAAACCGGTCAGGTGGGTTTGCCCGGCCTGGCCTGCGGTGGCGTACTGGCCTTTGCCTGGATTGGATTTCACCCATTGGACATATTCCTGGACGGTCTTCACCCCAGTCTGGGCGTTGACCGCCATCATGAGGGGGTAAGACACCAAGGTGGCCACCGGGGTCAGATCCTGCAAGACGTCGTAGCGCAGAACCGACACCGGATACATCAGGTGCTGAAACACCGCGGTCGCGTTGGGTGCGACCATGTAGCTGTAGCCGTTGGGCGAAGCGTTCTTCAACGCTTCCGCAGCCAGGCGGCCGCCGACACCCGGCCGGTTTTCCACGATGACCGGCTGACCCAACTCCACGCGCAGTTTTTCAGCCAGCAATTGGCTGAGGTTGCTGCCCCCACCACCGGCCGGAAAACCGACCAGCAAGCGGATCGGTGGCTTTTCTTGTGCCATTGAGGACCCAATAAGCCCCAAAGCCAATAGACATGCGCCGAACATGCTATGAATTTTTCTACGATGCAGCATGGTTGTCTCCTTGAATTGCCGTCAATCGCCTTGCTTTGCAGTTCTTAGCGGGACTGCGCGACACGCTGCAAATGCCAGTTGGCATCGCCAAACAGCTGGCCAATCACCATCAAACGCTTGGCGTAATGCGCCACGCGGCATTCGTCGGTCATGCCCATGCCACCGTGCAGCTGGATGGCGGTCAAGCCGATCTGGCGCCCCTGCTGGCTGGCATACGCCTTGGCGGCAGAGACCACCCGGCGGCGCTGCTGCACATCGTCAGATGCCAGCACGGCAGCGGCGGCACAGGCCATGGACTTGAGCTGTTCCAGCGCAATCGCGATGTCGGCCACCCGGTGCTGCAAGACCTGGAACTTGGCCAGGGGCGCGCCAAACTGTTTGCGGGTGCGCAGGTGCTCCGCCGTGTGCACCAGCAAGGCATCGACGGCACCCACCGCTTCGGCGCACAAGGCGGCAACCGCTGCATCCAGCGCCGCCTCGACGGCATCGGCCGCCTCGCCCACCGTGCCCAGCACCTGATCGGCAGGCACGGCGACGTTGGTGAAGGTGATGCGGGCAGCGCGGCGGCCATCCAGGGTGTCAAAGCCCTGGACCTGCACGCCAGGGGACTGGGCATCCACCGCGAACAGGGTCAGGCCCTGGCGCTCAGCGGAAACACCCGAAGTACGGGCCACCACCAACAGCAAGCCAGCAGTGTCGCCATGCAAGACCAAGGCCTTGGCGCCGTTCAGGACATACCCGGCGTCCGCGGCCTGGGCGGCGGTGGTCTGCACCTGCTGCCATTCGTAGCGGGCACCCTCTTCGTACAGGGCCACGCTGGCTTGCAAGGCGCCAGAGGCCATGGCCGGCAGCCAGCGCTGCTGCTGGGCTGCGCTGCCCAGGCGGGTCAGGAGCTGGCCCGCAAACACGGTGCTGGAGACAAAGACCCCGCCACCGAGGGCGCGTCCCAGTTCCTGGGCGACCAGCATGGTTTCCACAGGTC
>CAZQXQ010000049.1:0-15980 GCA_964597235.1 uncultured Burkholderiaceae bacterium
CTTGGAAAGCCTCGAAGCCCCGCGAGCGCAAAAAGCCCGTCAGGTAGGCGGTCGAAGGGTAGGGCGTGTTGAGCTGCGTCATCGGCGGGATGAGCGACAGCACGCGCGGGGCGGGGGTGTTTGATGGGCTGGGGGCGAGGGTGGATTCGTTCATGGCCAAAAGGGCCTCTAGGCCAATGGATGCGAGCGGTACGTGCTCTCTTTTTAGGAGTGATTGGACGGGTTTGGTGGGCTCAGGCGGGCCCGCGCAGCAGCTTGAGTCCGGGCGGCAGGGCCTCGCCAAAGCTGCGGCGCTGGTCGGATTCGTCCAGCTCCACCACCTCGCGCACCATGGCGGCCCAGGCGGGCGGGGCCTTGGCGGCGTCCAGGCGTTGAGCGATGGCGCTGCACAGCGCGTCGGGCAGGTCGCGGGCGCGGTCGCCGCTGCAACGGGCGATTTGGGTGGCGGCAAAGGCGGCAGTGTCCACCGCCTTCCAGTCCAGCGCCAGCAGGGCCTGGGCCCAGTCGGTGGCCTGCTCGGCGGGAACGACCTGGTGGGCGCTGCCGTACAGCGGCACGCGGCTGCCCAGGCGGCCCAGCACCCACCAGGCCAGGGGCTTCTCGCGCGGGTTCGCCAGGCGCTGCAAGAGCCACTGTCCGGTGTCGCTGCGGTGCTCCACTGGCAGGCGCTCCAGCGCGGCCAGCAGGCGCAGCATGTCGTCGTAGCTGCCGGCTGCGGGCTTGCGGGCGCGCAGGGCGTTGTCGATGTCTTCCAGCTGCCCGGCCAGGCTTTCCAGCAGTTGCAGCTGCGCATCTTCCGGCAGGCCGCCTGCGGCGCGGCGCCACAGCGTCCACCATTCGGACCAGTTGGCGCTCTCGCCGGGGAACTGCAGGCCCTGGGGGAACAGCGTCCACAGCTGCTCCACCCGCCAGGCGTCCAGCGGGGCGCCAAAACCGGGGCGCAGGCAAAAGCCGGCCAGATTGCACCAGGCGCGTTCGTGCTCGGGGCTGCGGCGGCGGCGCTTGGCGCGGGCCCACAGCGCATCGAACAAGGCGCGCAAGAGCGGCAGGTCCCAGTCCTCGCGCCGGCCCAGCAGGCGTTCGAGCTGGGCGCGCAGCTGGCGCACGGCCTTGGGGTCGGGCTTGTCGCCGGTGTTGCCAAACACCTGGTCCAGCAGCGCGATGGCGCCCTGCAGGCGCGGGTGGGCGGGCGCAGTGGCGTCGTCGGCCGTAGCGCTTTCTTCAGGCTGGCCACGCAATTCAAAGGCCAGGGTCCAGCGCCGGGCGGGGTCGTCTACCTGGCGGCATTCCAGCTCCAGCGTGCCGACCTCGGTGATGCGGCTGCACAGCTGGACCTGCACCTCGGCGCGCTGGCGCCCCTCGGGTGCGGGCAGGCGGGTGGCCATGGGGGGCAGGCGCACAAAGGGCTCGCCGTCGGTGTCCACCAGGTCCACCAAGTCGCCGGCCTGCCAGGGCTGGTCGGCTGCCGACGAGGCCAGCGGAAAGCGCACCGCCTGGCCTAGGCGCAGCGCAAAGCGGCGCTCGGGCAGGGCCACGTCCAAGCTGTCTTCGGTGCCTCGGGGCAGGATGCAAATTCCTAGTGCGGGCCGGGCCGGCTGGCCGTCGCGGGCGGGGCGGGCTTCTTCCAGCACCAAAAAATGGCTGCGCGCCGCGCCGCCGCCGATGCCCCGGCCCAGTCCGGCCACGCGGCCGGCCCGCAGCAGTGCGTAGGCCACCGCGCCCCGGGCCACGGCCAAGTCGGGCGCGTCGTTGTGCAGCAGGCGCACGGGGGCGCCGCGCCAAGCGCCCAGCACCTCGGCCAGGCGTTCGCCCAAGGCCTGCGCGTGGAAGACGCCGCCATTGAGCAGCAGGGTGTCGGGCCAGCGTGCGTCGGTCGCGCCGTCAGGGCTGGCCCCATGCGCCGCCAGAAACGCCGCCAGGTGCCGGGTGATGGCCGCGTCCTGTGGGTAGGGCAGGCCCAGCGCTACCAGGCCGGTGCGGCGCTTGTGGGGCCGCTCCGTGGCCGCTATCCGGGGGAAAAAGCCGTCCAGCACCCAGGCCCGCACCTCGTCCCGCGCCAGGGGCACGGTGCGCGCGCCGCCCAGCAGCCGACCACCACCGCCCAGCAGGGTGAGGGGCCAGGAGGCTGGGGCGTCGGGTGCCAGCAGCGCTTCCTTGGCTTCGCGGCAGCGCTGCACCAGCTGACCAAAGCGCGCAGCGGACAGGCGCTCGCTGCCGGCGTCCAGCAGCTGGGCCTCCAGCCGGTGGGCCAGCGCCAGGTCCATGTTGTCGCCGCCCAGCATCAGGTGCTCGCCCACGCCGATGCGGGTCAGTTGGGGCGGGCCGCCGCCCGGGTCGGGCGTGACCTCCACCAGCGTCAGGTCGGTGGTGCCGCCGCCAATGTCACAGACCAGCACCCGCCGGGCGTCGCCCAGGGCGCTGTGCAGGTCGGTATGGTGGCGTAGCAGCCAGTCGTGCAGGGCGGCCTGGGGTTCTTCCAGCAGGCGCAGCCGGGACAGGCCGGCCAGGCGGGCGGCTTC
This sequence comes from uncultured Burkholderiaceae bacterium, assembly GCA_964597235.1. Lineage (GTDB taxonomy): Bacteria > Pseudomonadota > Gammaproteobacteria > Burkholderiales > Burkholderiaceae_C > CAYZPX01. The sequence goes on from CAZQXQ010000049.1 coordinate 2,520, forward strand.
CACCGTCAGCGCGCGGGCGCCTTCGTCAAACGACGCGGGCACCGTGAGCACCAGGTCCTGCGCGGCCAGCGGGGCCTCGGGAAAGCGTGCGTTCCAGGCGGCATGCACCTGGGCCAGGGTGCCGGCGCTGGCCAGCACGGGCGAGACCTTGGCCACGTCCTCCGGCGCGCCCCAGGGCAGGATGGGCGCGCTGCGGTCCACCCCGGCGTAGGACAGCCAGCTCTTGGCGCTGGCCACCAGCCGCCCCGGAACCTGCGCGCCCAGGCTGCGGGCGTAGCGGCCCAGCACGGCGGGCGGGGCCTGGCGCAGGGCCGCATCCACGCCGTCGGGCAGGGGCAGGGGGGGCGTCAAGTCCTGCGCGTCCAGCTCGCCCGCCCCCGGGTGGTAGCGCACCGAAGGCAGCAGCGGCAGCGCCTGCACCTCGCCCGGACCTACGGCCTGGGGGATGTCCAGCAGGCGGACTTCGGGCGCCGTACCTGGCGTCGTTCCAGGGGCAGCGTCCAGCGCGGCATAGGCCACGACGGTGTGGCTGGTGCCCAGGTCAATGCCGACGGTGTAGCGGGCGTGCATGGGCTGAGATTGCTCCTGAATCAATAGCTACTACCGCTGGTATCTAAAGGGCTAGAGGCCGTTTTGACCTAAAAACCCTGTCAGGCCGCTGTGGTCTCCGCGCGCACGTCGAATTCGACCTTCCAGCGCTCGCTGCCGCCCACGGGCAGGGCTTCGAGCTGCAGGGTGCCGGTTTCGGTGACGCGCGCTTGCAGCTGCACGGGCACGACCTCGCCGGGCTGGCGGCCTTCGGCGGGCAGCAGGGCTTCGATGGATTGCAGCTCTTGCAGCTCCTCCGGACCCCAGAAATCCAGCAGGCTGCCCACGCCGTCCTGGCGGCGCACCGACGAGCCAAAGAAGCGAAAGCGCACCGGCTCGCCCACGACCAGGCCGAATTCCTGAGCGGCCATGCCGGCCTCGCTGCCTTCTTCCAGCCCAAAGGGCGCCAGGCACAGCGCCTGGATGGGCGGCTCCATGCCGGGGATGGCGGGCATGTTCGACTCGACGGCCACGTAGTACGACTGCGCCGTGCCGCCACGGATGCGCACGCCCCGGCCCTGGCGCACATGGCCGTAGTAGGCGGCGCCCCGGGCGACCGCCAGGTCCAGGTCAGCACCGGTCAGCAGGCGCGCGGGCGCAGCGCCCTCAGCGGCCAGCCAGCTGTTGAGGGTGTTCAGCAGGCGCTGGGCCACGGCCTCGGCCTTGAGCACGCCGCCGTTGAACAGCACGGCGGTGGGGTGCAGGAAGCTCGCGCCCGCCTGGGTGGGCACGCCAAAGCCCTGCAGTTCGTCGGTCGCGCCGCGCTGGCGGCTCAGGAAGGCGGCCAGGTGGCGGGTGATGGCGGCGTCCTGCGCGTAGGGCAGGCCCAGCTGGGTCAGCGCGCCCCGGGCGCGGGTCAGCGGGGCATCGCTCACCGCGCAGTCGGGCAGGAAGCCGGCCAGGATGATTTGGGTCAGCTCCTCGCGCGTGACTTCGGTGCGGATGGCGCCGCCAATCAGCTTGGAGCCCCGACTGGGCACCACCACCGGCACGGCGGCCACGCTGGCGTCGCTCAGCAGGGTTTCCTTGGCCGCGCGGCAAGCGTGCGACAGGGCGCGGGTCTGCCAGGCGTCGAGCTGCTTGCCCTCGCCAGCCAGCTTGCGCGCCACGCCGTAGGCCAGCGCCAGGTCCATGTTGTCGCCGCCCAGCAGGATGTGCTCGCCCACGGCCACGCGGTGCAGTTCCAGCTGGCCGTCTTGCTCCAGCACGGCAATCAGCGAGAGGTCGGTCGTGCCGCCGCCTACATCAATCACCAAAATCACGTCGCCGCGCTGCACCTGCTTGCGCCAGCCACCTTCGCTGCGCTGAATCCAGCTGTACAGCGCGGCTTGCGGTTCTTCCAGCAGCGTGAGCTGGCGCAGGCCGGCGCGCTGCGCTGCCTCGGCCGTCAGTTCGCGCGCGGCGGGGTCAAACGACGCGGGAATGGTCACCGTCACGTCCTGCTCCTGCAACGGCGCGTCGGGGTGGGCGTGGTTCCAGGCGTCGCGCAGGTGCTCCAGGTAGCGCACCGAGGCCTCCAGCGGCGAGACCTTGGCCACTTCGGGCGGCGCGTCGGTGGGCAGCAGCGGAGCGCGGCGGTCCACCCCGGGGTGGCACAGCCAGCTCTTGGCGCTGGCGACCAGGCGAATTGGCGTGGCCGCGCCACGCGTGCGGGCAAATTCACCGACGGCGCTGGCAGCGGCGGTGGGGGCAGAAGCCCAGGGCAACTGCAAGTCGCCGGGCGTCAGCTCGCTCTCGTGCGGCAGGTACAAAAACGACGGCAGCAGGGGCTTGGCCTCGACGGTGCCGGGCGCCGTGAGCTGGGGCACCTCGAACATGCCCTGGACGACTTTTTCACCGTCGCTGGCTTGCGTGTCCACCCAGGACAGGGCGCAGTGGGTGGTCCCCAAATCGATGCCGATGGCGTAGCGGGCGGTGCGAGTGGTGTCATTCACAGTTCCACCTCCGCCTGGGCCAGGATGCGGGCGTCGTGCCCGGGGGCCAGTTGCGGCAGGCGCGTGTCGCTCACCCGCCAGCCCCGGTGGGCCAGGGTGCCGGTAAACGGCGGCTGGCCCACTACATTGCCGGTCACGCGCACAGCGGCGGCGTCAAAGCCGGCGGGCAGGCTCAGGCGGCTGCCTTCGCTTTCGCTGCGCACGGGCGCCAACGTGAAATGGCCGCGCACGGCCTTGCGGCAGCCTTCGTGCACCACGCGGGCCACGGCGCCAATCTCGGCATCGCTGGCGGCGGCGATGTCTTCCTCGATGAAGTCGACAAAGCGGGCCTCGCGTTGCAGCAGGCCCAGCAGCTGCCAGGCGGCGGTCTCGGAGGCTAGTTGCAGTACGGGGGCGGGCGGCGGTGGCGCCACGACGGGGGCGGGGGCTGGCACGGGGGCTGCGACCGGTGCAGGAGGCGGTGCCACGGGGGCGGGCGTGGGCTCCAGCCGGCCTTCGCGCAAGGCGGCGATGCGCGCGGCCAGCTCGGGTTGGGTCAGGATGGCAAAAAAGCTGCCAAAGGCCAGCGCAATGCGGCGTGACAGGGACAGGGTGGGTTCGGGCATCTCGGGTTCTCAAGGGCGGATTGGCCGCAGGGTGCGGGCCAATCTGCCGGACGGGAAAAAGAAAGCATCCAGGGCAGCGCGGTGGCTGCGGGCGGGCGCGATGTTACTAAACCTGGGGTGCGGCAGGGGCCTCACCAGCCCATGGGCTGGTTCTCTTCGTTGGGCGGCGGTGGCGGCGGGCCAAACGCATCCAGGAGGTCAAAACCGTCCATGCCGGGTTTGAAACCACGCCGCTCGGTCTGCGCTTTCGCATCCAGAACAATTTGGCGAGTGAGCGCCAGGCCCTGCTTTTGCAGGGAGCTCTTCAAAAATTTGTAGCGCAAAACCATCAGGCCCCGGAGTTCTTCCAGGGCCCGTGCGCGGTGGCGTTCGCGGTAGGTTTTGGCGGCGCCAGGCGGGTGGGGAAACCGCACTGACAAGATGCCATGGTCTTTTTCCAGGACTGCACGGACGTTCTGTTCCTCATTCAGCGGGATGCGCAGCAGCAGCGACAGGCGCGCGATCCGTGAATTGATATCAGTCCACTCTTGTTCGATCCGTTGAATGTGTTCGTGCAGACTGAAAGAACGCATACAGTAGTGTCAGGTGGGACGGGGCAAGGCGCCTCGTGGCGCAGATCCAGTGGGGAGAGGGCAGGGGGTGCGGGCTTTCTGCAGCTCGGTCATCACGTCCAGAACCAGTTTGTCGCTGGTGCCCAGCCGTTGTTGCAGTTTTTTCAGCAAACACTCCAGGTGGATCAGGTGCTTTGTCATGTGTTTGGCCATGGAAATCCTCATGGGTCGGTGGTTAGAACGCAACCAACTTACACAAGCCACATGACGCTTTTTTGAAACAGACGTTCCCGTGGGGTGCAGGCTGGTTTCTCCAGAAAAGCGGGGGGCGATGGTATCAAAAGTGGAAAAGGGGGGAGGGCTCCTGAATTTTTAAGGGTTTCACGGGATTGCCATAAAGCCTCTTCATGATGTAAGCGTTTTACACTGACTGGCCCCACTCGAAGTGGGGCGATGCTGGTTCGCTTGCTGCCCATGTCCTGGAGGAATGTCGTTTTGACCCACACCATTCACAACACCCCTTGGCACGATCTAAAGCCGGGTGATCAAGCTGCCATCGAACGGACGTGCCAGGAGAGTGATCTTTGGCTGTTCGCCCATGCCTCGGGCAACCACAATCCCCGCAATATGCCCCAGGCGGATGCACCGCAAGAGGCGGTGTACGCCCCCTCGATGTGGCTGGCCTCGCTGGTGTCTGCGGTCCTGGGCAATGTGCTCCCCGGCCCCGGCACCTTGTATGCGGGGCAGAACCTGCGATTCCCGGAGCGCGTGCGCGTGGGTGATCGCCTCAGCATCCAGGTGCGTTGCGTGGCCAAGGGCGAATGTCCGTTGGCGACCTTCGCAGTCAGCATCCGCAATCAAAACGACACCGTGGTGTGCGAGGGTGAAACCGTGGTGGAGGCACCGCTGCTGCCCCAAAGCATGGCGGTGGGCGATCTGCCCCCGCTGATCGTTGGCCAGAAAGACCATTTCGCGCCGCTGCTCGATGCAGCCCGCGCCCAGCCCGCCTTGCGCGTGGCCGTGGTCTGCCCCGAAGACCACAACGCCATGGCCGGCACCTTGCTGGCCCAGCGCGAGGGCTTGATCGAGCCCGTGCTGGTGGGCGACCCCGCCCGCATCCAGGCGGCGGCCCAGGCCCTGGGGGCCGACCTGACCGGCTGGCCTGTCATGGCCGCCCCGGACCACCACGCGGCCGCCGTTCTGGCGGCCAGCCTGGCTCGTGACGGCCAGGTGCAGGCCCTGATGAAGGGCAGCCTGCATTCCGATGTCCTGCTGCACGCGGTGGTGGACACCCATGCCGGGCTGCGCACCGGACGCCGCCTGAGCCATGTGTTCGTGATGAACGTGGCCACCCTGGACCACCTGCTGTTCATATCTGATGCCGCGATCAACATCGCGCCCGACTTGGTGACCAAGGTGGACATCGTGCAGAACACCATCGACGTGGCCCAAGCCTGTGGTTTGGCGCAGCCGCGCGTGGGCATCCTGTCGGCGGTGGAAACCGTGAACCCCCACATTCCGTCCACCCTGGATGCCGCCGCGCTGTGCAAGATGGCCGACCGGGGGCAGATCCGGGGTGCCACGCTCGATGGCCCGCTCGCGATGGACAACGCCATCGACCTGGACGCTGCGCGCACCAAGGGCATCCGCTCGCTGGTGGCTGGCCGTGCCGATGCGCTGATCGTGCCCAACCTGGAGGCCGGCAACATGCTGGCCAAGGAGCTGACCTTCCTGGCCCAGGCCGAAGCCGCCGGACTGGCCATTGGCGCCAAGGTGCCGGTGATCCTGACCAGCCGTGCCGACAACGACCGCGCCCGCCTGGTGTCTTGCGCGCTGGCGCAGCTGTACCGCCACTGGCAGGAGCATGGCCAGAGCTGCATGCCCGCCACGGCAGAGGGGGCCGCCACATGAGCCTGGTTTTGACGCTGAATGCAGGCTCATCCTCGCTCAAGTTCGCCCTGTTCGATGCCGGCGATCTCAGCACCCTGGCGCGGGGGCAGTTCGACGGCCTGGGCGGGGAGGGTGCCCGCTTTGACGTGGCCTTGCAGGGTCAGCCCAAGCACCGCGAAGCCCTGGCTGCCTCGTCTGCTGCCGAGGCGCTGGAGGCGCTGATCGGCTGGCTGCAGGCGCATTTCCCGGGGCGGCGGGTTGACGCCGTCAGCCACCGTGTCGTGCATGGCGGGCCCGACGGTGTCGCCCCCGTGCGGGTGGATGCGGAAACTTTCGCCAAGCTCTCCAGGCTGATTCCGCTGGCGCCGCTGCACCAGCCGCATAACTTGAAGGGCATCGAGGCCGCCCAGCGTGCCTTTGGCGACGCGGTGCAGGTGGCCTGTTTCGACACCGCCTTTCACCGCACCCACAGCTACATCAGCGACACCTTTGCCCTGCCGCACGACTGGTACGACAAGGGCGTGCGCCGCTATGGCTTTCACGGCCTCTCCTACGAGTACATCGCCCACGCCTTGGCGCAGAACTACCCCGACCTGTATGCCAAGCGGGTGATCGTGGCCCATTTGGGCAACGGTGCCTCCATGTGCGCGCTGCGTGAGGGGCGCTCGGTGGCGTCCACCATGGGCTTTACGGCGCTCGATGGTCTGCCCATGGGCACCCGCTGCGGCCAGATCGACCCCGGTGTCTTGCTCTACCTGATGACCGAAGGCGGCATGGATGCGCAGGCGCTCACGCACCTGCTCTACCACGACGCCGGCCTCAAGGGCCTGTCAGGCAAGACCAACGATGTGCGCGCGCTGCTGGCCGACGACCACCCCCAATCCCGCGCGGCGCTGGGCTACTTTGCCGACCAGTGCCGGCGGGCCATCGGTGGCTTGGCGGCCAGCATTGGTGGTCTGGACGCACTGGTCTTCAGCGGCGGCATTGGCGAAAACGCCGCTCCCGTACGGCAGGACATCCTGCACGACATGACATGGCTGGGCATCCACCTGGATTCCGAAGCCAACCATGCCGGCCGCACCGAAATCAGCCTGGCGCATTCGCCAGTGAAGGTGCTGGTCTTGCCCACCGACGAAGAGCAGATGCTGGCCCGCCACGCCATCGAGCTGCTGCACCTCGATTGACCGATTGACCTTTGCCAAAGACCAAGGAACCTTCATGCACTCCCATTTCAGCCCGCTGCAGGCGCCCGAGCGCCTGCGCCAAGACATCGACACCGCCCACCAGCAGGCCCAGCGCACCTTCAAGGCCATGGCCCATCACGGCCAGGCGTTCAGCGAAACGCATGGCGAGAAGGGGCTGGACAACCTGAAATCCTTGGCCCAAGCACAGTGGCAGCTGTGGCAGCGCATCGTTCAGGGCAAGGCCTGGGAGGACACCCAGCAGTACCTGACCGACAGCGCCCAGCGCACGGCGATGACGCTCGAAACCCTGCAGCAGCGCGCCGAAAACGACCGTGCGCACGAGGATGCAGGCATGCCCCCGGTGCTGGTCTATGCGCACGAAGTCGTGATGGACGGCCGCGCCCTGCCGCGCCCCGTCAACTACCAGCTGCTGCACATCCTGCCGCCCGAGGGCGTGGAGACTTTCGCCTGGAAGCGTCCCTACGTGATCATCGACCCTCGCGCCGGCCATGGCGCCGGCATTGGCGGCTTCAAGACCGACAGCCAGGTGGGCGTGGCCCTGCGCGCCGGCCATCCGGTGTATTTCGTGGTGTTCCGCCAGGAGCCCGAGCCTGGACAGACCCTGGCCGACGTGATGCGGGCCGAGGTCGAATTTGTGCGTGAAGTCTCGCGCCGCCACCCTGAATCGCCCAAGCCGGTGATCGTGGGCAACTGCCAGGGCGGCTGGGCCACCCTGGTGTTGGCGGCGGCCAACCCCGACATCACCGGCCCGCTGGTGATCAACGGGGCACCGGTGTCCTCCTGGTCCGGCGAGGTGGGGGCCAATCCCATGCGCTACAACGGCGGCCTGCTGGGCGGCGTGGTGCCCGCGCTGCTGTCGGCCGACCTGGGCCATGGCAAGTTCGATGGCGCGCACCTGGTGTCCAACTTCGAGATGCTCAACCCCAGCCGCAACTTTGTTGGCAAGTACTACGACCTGTACGCCAACGTGGACAAGCAGCGCGAAAGCTTTTTGGAGTTTGAGCGCTGGTGGGGCGGCTTTCACTACACCAACGAGGCCGAGATCCGCTGGATCGTCGAGCAGATCTTCGTGGGCAACCGCCTGTCGCGGGGCGAGGCTGAACTGGAGCCCGGCCGCCACCTGGACCTCAAAAACATCCGCTCGCCCATCATCGTGTTTGCCAGCCGGGGCGACAACATCACCCCCCCGCAGCAGGCGCTGAATTGGATCGTGGACACCTACGCTGACGAGACCGAGATCCGCGTGCGTGGGCAAAAGATCATCTACATGGTCCACGACAAGGTCGGGCACCTGGGCATCTTCGTGTCTTCGTCGATTGCGCGCAAAGAGCATGCCGAGATGAACTCCACCCTCAAGACCATTGAGGCGATGGCGCCCGGCTTGTACGAAATGGTGATCGAGGAGACCCAGGGCGAGGGCGATGACACCCAGTTCAGCGTCAGCTTCATCGAGCGCAAGCTGTCCGATGTGCTGGCCGTGGTGCCCAACGACCGCGAGCAGGAAAAGGATTTCCGCGCGGTGGCCCGTCTGTCAGAGCTGGGCGCCAATTTTTATGAAATTGCCGCCCGCCCTGTGGTTCAGGCTGTGGTCACGCCCCAGCTGGCCGAGCAGCTGCGCGAGGCCCATCCCTCGCGCGTGAGCCGGCGTTGGTTTTCCCGCGAGAACCCGGCCCTGGCCTGGGTCACCCCGCTGGCCGCCTGGAGTGAGGCGAATCGCCAGCCCGCGGACCCAAGCAACCCCTGGACTGGCCTGGAACGCAGCCTGGCCAAGTTGTGGATGCAGGGGATTGATGCCTGGCGCGACCTGCGCGATGCGAGTTACGAATCGGCTTTCCTGTCTCTCTACGGCAGCCCCTTCATGCGCTGGATTGGCAAGGACCATGGCCATCCGCGCACGCTGCGCGATCCCTCCCAGCTGCGCTACCTGCCCGAAGTGCAGGCCAATTTGGCGCGCATCGAAAAAGGCGGGCTGGCCGAAGCCGTGATCCGCATCCTGATCCTGTTGGCCGAATCGCGGGGATCGGTGCGCCGTGACCGGCTGGAGCGTTCCCACAAGGTGCAGGAAGAGCGGGCCCCGTTTGCCGCGATGACGCCGGGCGAGCGCTCGGCCCTGATCCGCGAGCAATCGGTGATCGTCGAGTTCGAGACGGCCCACGCCATCGAGAGCCTGCCCAAGCTCCTGACCACGCCCAAGTCCCGCCAGCAGGCCATGTACATGGTCTATTTCGTGATCGGCGACCGCAACGACATGGAACCGCGCTCGCTGCACACCCTGCACCACATCGAGCAGGTGCTGGGCCTGGCATCGGGGTCCACTCCGGTCCAACCCCTTGTTGCAACCGTTTCCGAAACCTCTGACGCTGTTTGAAAGAGCCCCATGAACACCCGTGAATTCCTCCCCCCCAGCGCCCACGACCCCCTGCCCAAGGTCTGGGATGAAGACACCCGCATCGGCGACATGCTCAAGGGCCGCCGCGGCCTGGTGGTGGGCGTGGCCAACGAACACAGCATCGCCTTTGGCTGCGCGGCCAAGCTGCGCGGCTTTGGCGCGGAACTGGCGCTGACCTACCTCAACGACAAGGCCAAGCCCTATGTGCAGCCCCTGGCCGAACAGGTCGAGGCCCAATTGCTGCTGCCCCTGGACGTGACCCAGCCCGGCCAGATCGAGGCCATGTTTGAACAGGTCCGCGAGCAGTGGGGTCAGATCGACTTTTTGATCCATTCCATCGCCTTTGCGCCCAAGGAGGACCTGCACGGCCGCATCATGGACTGCTCGCGCGAGGGCTTTCTGCAGGCCATGCAGGTGTCCTGCCATTCCTTCCTGGAAATGGCCCACCACGCCGAAAAGATCATGCGTCCCGGCGGCGCCCTGATCACCATGAGCTACTACGGGGCCGACAAGGTGGTCAACAACTACAACGTGATGGGCCCGGTCAAGGCGGCGCTGGAATCTTCGGTGCGCTACCTGGCCAAGGAGCTGGGCCCCGCCGGCATCCGCGTTTATGCCGTCTCGCCCGGACCGCTCAAGACCCGGGCCGCCAGCGGCATCGACCACTTCGACGACCTGATCGAGATGGCCGTCCAGCGCACGCCTGAAGGCCGCCTGGTGGACATCGCCGAAGTCGGCCGCACCGTGGCCTTCCTGGTGGGCGCGGGCGCCTCGGGCATGACGGGCGACGTGATCTACGTCGATGCCGGCCTGCACAACATGGCGTGAGACTGCAGCGATGAAACACGCGATCACTGCCGAGGCCGCAGCGGCCAAGATTCCCGAAGGGGCCAGCCTGATGGTCGGCGGCTTCATGGGCGTGGGTTCGCCCCACCGCCTGATCGATGCCCTGCTGGCGCTGGGCACCCGCCACCTGACGATCATTGCCAACGACACCGCCAAGCCCTGCCTGGGCATAGGCAAGCTGATCACGGCGGGGCAGGTGGACAAGGTCATCGTCAGCCACATTGGACTGAACCCCGAGACCCAGCAAAAGATGATCCGCGGCGAGATGCAGGTCGAGCTGATCCCACAGGGCACGCTGGCCGAGCGCATCCGCGCCGCTGGCTACGGCCTGGGTGGCGCCCTGGTCAAGACCGGCCTGGGTACGTTGGCCGAGGACGGCAAGCAGAAAGTCGAAATTGACGGCGAAACCTGGCTGCTGGAGCGCCCCTTGCGCGCCGACTTTGCGCTGATCCATGCCCATCTGGCCGACTACCTGGGCAACCTGAGCTACCAGCTCACCGCCACCAACTTCAACCCGGTGATGGCGATGGCTGGCAAACATGTCATTTGCGAAGCCAACGAGGTTGTGCCCGTCGGCATGATCACCCCCAACGACGTGATGACGCCGGGCGTGCTGGTCAACGACCTGCTGCAGGTGTCCCACCGCCACCATTAAGGAGCCGCCATGGATGCACAAGAACGGATCGCCCGCCGCGTGGCCCAGGAGCTGCGTGACGGCATGCTGGTCAATCTGGGCATTGGCCTGCCCACCCGCGTGGCCAACTACCTGCCCAAGGACATGACGGTGTTCCTGCAGTCGGAAAACGGGCTGATCGGCCTGGACGCCCGCCCGCCCGAGGGCATGGACGACGAAGACCTGACCGACGCCGGCGGCGCCCCGGTGATGGCCATTCCGGGCGCGGCCCGGATCGACTCGGTGTTTTCGTTTGGCCTGATTCGGGGCGGCCACCTGGACATGACCGTGCTGGGCGCGCTGCAGGTGGACGCCCGTGGTCTGCTGGCCAACTGGATGGTCCCCGGCAAGATCGTGCCCGGCATGGGCGGCGCGATGGACCTGGTCAGCGGCGCCAAAAAGGTGGTGGTGGCGATGATCCACACCGCCCGAGGCACGCCCAAGATCGTCGAAACCTGTGACTACCCGCTGACCGCGATCCGCCCGGTGGACCTGATCGTCACCGATCTGGCCGTGATCGCCGTGACGCCGCAGGGCCTGAAGCTGCAGGAGCGTGCCCCCGGTGTGACGGTCGCAGAGATCCAGGCCGTCACCGGCACCCCGCTGATCGTCGAAGGCGAAGTGCCGGAAATGGCCCTGTGAGTGAGTGGCCAATCGCCTTCAAGCAAGCATCGTCTTGCATGGTTTTGATTTGAGTCAAATTTTTCAAATCTCCACTGCGTTGGGCTTTTTTTAAGTGAGCTAAGAAATAAAATGAGCGACTCCTTGCCCTATCTGTGAGGAGGACTTCAACGACAAAGTTTCACAACGAAGGAGAGATTTCATGAAACTCAAGCTGATTCTTGCCGGAATGATTGCGGCCGTTTCCGTCCTGGCCCAGGCTCAGGAGGTGAAGCGTGCAGATGTGCGGGCGGAGGCCAAAGCAGCCAATCTGGCTGGTGAAGTTGCCCAGGGCGAGGCCGATAGCAAGGCGCCCAAGCAGGAAAAGTCGAACAAGAGTCGTGCCCAGGTGCGCGAAGAAACCAGGGCGGCAAACAAAGCCGGTCAAATTCCTGCTGCAGAGCCTGACACGACCAGCGCTCCAAAGCTGGAAAAATCCACCAAGAGTCGTGCTCAGGTGCGCGAAGAAACCAAGGCTGCCGCCAAGGCCGGCACCATCGCCCCAAATGGCGAAAAATAAGCCTGACCATCCACAGAAACCAAAGGGCCTTCGGGCCCTTTTTTCAACTGGACAAAAACCGCGCCAGGCGCGCCATGTCCATGTTGCCGCCGCTGATCAGGATTCCAACGCGGGCGCCGTGCAGGTCGATGCCGCCGTGGCGGGCGCCGGCAAAGGACAGGGCACCGGTGGGCTCGACCACGATCTTCATGCGCTCGGCAAAGAACTGCACGGCATCCACCAGCTGCAGGTCGGTGGCGGTGACCATCGCATGCACGCCCTTGGCGATGATCGGAAAGGTGAGCTGGCCCAGGGCCTGACTTTGCGCGCCGTCGGCAATCGTGCGCGGCGTGGGAATGTGCACGATGTGGCCGGCCTTCACGGATTGCTGGCCGTCGTTGCCGGCCTCGGGCTCCACGCCCACCAGACGGCAGTGGGGCGCCAGGCCCTGGGCGGCCAGGATGCTGCCGGCCAGCAGGCCGCCGCCGCCTACGCAGACGAACAGCAGGTCCAGGTTGGGCACCTCCTCGAACAGCTCCATCGCTGCGGTGCCTTGGCCTGCGATCACATCGGGGTGGTCAAACGGTGGCACCAGCGTCAAGCCCCGATCCTGGGCCAGCTTGCGGCTGATGGCTTCGCGGTCTTCGTTGTACCGGTCGTACGTGACCACTTGGGCGCCGTAGGCGCGCGTAGCCGCCATCTTGGTCGCGGGCGCATCCTCCGGCATCACCACCGTGGCGGGGATGTCCAGCAGCCGGGCCGACAGCGCGATCGCCTGCGCATGGTTGCCGGCCGAGAACGCCAGTACCCCATGCCGGCGCTGTTCCTCATTGAACTGCGACAAGGTGTTGAACGCCCCCCGGAACTTGAAGGAGCCGGTGCGTTGCAGGTTCTCGCACTTGAAGTAGAAGCGGGCCTTGAACTGGGCATCGGCCGTGGAAGAGCGCAGCACTGGCGTGCGCTGTGCGATGCCCTTGAGGCGGTGGGCTGCTTCGGCCACCTTGTCAAAGCTGGGCAGTTGCAGGGTCGGCAGGGTCATGGTGCGCTCCTTGGATGGTTGCAGGGGTAAAAGTGCCTCTAGGCCAATGAATACCAGCGGTACTAGCTATCAAAAAGAGAGTGAAATTAGAGGGTCACCGCCGGCGGCCGCCCAGCATGCTGCCCAGCACCCCGCGCAGGATCTCCCGCCCCAGGGTGCTGCCCATGCTGCGCACGGCGGACTTCGCCAGGGTCTGCGCCAGACCGTCGCGCTGACCGCCCCGGGGACCGGTGCTGCCAAACAGCACCTCGCCCAGGCCGCCCAGCAGGCCACCGGTGTCGGCTTCAGAGGGCGCCGAGGGCGTCCCCGCGCTGGTCGTTGTTCCCGTGTGCCCGGTGGGGGGCGGGCGATTGCCAGGGATGCCGCCGCCCATCGCGCGGGCCTGCAGGTGTTCGTAGGCGGATTCGCGGTCTTCGGTCTGTTCGTACACCCCGGCTACCAGCGACTGGGCCATCAACGCACTGCGCAGCTCGGGCGTGATGGGTCCAATCTGGCTGGCAGGGGGCAGCACATAGACCCGCTCGGTTACGCTGGGGCGGCCCTTGGCGTCCAGCAGGCTGACCAGGGCCTCGCCCACGGCCA
>CAZQXQ010000050.1:0-15850 GCA_964597235.1 uncultured Burkholderiaceae bacterium
CGACCGCCGTGCAGAACCGGCAAGACCAGAAAGAGGCGTTCCTGAAAGGCGGCTCCAAGGAGACTCGCAATTCCGGCAATCTCCAAATGCCAGCCTCGCCGTACCAGGTGATGGCCGGGACGGTGATCGCAGCGGCGCTGGTCACAGGCATCAAGTCCGACCTGCCGGGCGATGTGATCGCCACGGTGACGGAGCCGGTCTATGACACGGCTACCGGCAAGTTCCTGCTGATTCCGCAGGGCTCGCGCATTTTGGGCAAATACAACAGCCAGGTGAGCTTCGGTCAGTGCCGGGTGAAGATGGTGTGGAACCGGATCATCTTGCCAGACACATCCTCGCTGACGCTCGACAACCTTGTCGGCACCGATCCTGCGGGCTACGCAGGGTTGGAGGATGAAGTGGATCAGCATTGGGGCCGCATCTTTGCCGGGGCGGCGCTGACCACGCTGCTGGGTATCGGCGCCGAGTTGGCCGCGCCGGAGAATCGGCAGAACGGCAACCGCATCGTCATTGCCGGGCGCGATGGTCTGCAGGACAGTGTGAACCAAGTGGGGCAGGAGATGACCCGGCGCAACATGAACATCCAGCCGACGCTGACAGCGCGGCCGGGGTTGCCGGTGCGGATCATCGTGGCAAGGGATTTACAGGTTCGAGCTTACCAGCCGCTCTTTCTTCAGCGTAGAGGTGCCCGATGAACATGGCCAGAAAACTCCGGCTTGGGCCGCTGCCATCGACCAGCAGCACCAAGCTGACATTCGCTTGTCCAGCCAGCCTGAAAATGGATCTAGACCGGTACGCCGCTCTTCATGCGCAGACCTATGGCGAAGCGGTCGATGCGGCCACGCTGATCCCGCACATGCTCGAAGCCTTCATGGCGGGGGATCGGGGATTCAAGCGGGGTGGCAAGGCCAAGGCCGTCGCCACCCCGAAGTCAGGATGACGATGCTCCGACATAGATTTAATGAAGAACGCGCGGCTCCAGGCCGTGCGTTCTTCGTTTGGGAAGCCGGTAATATGGGAGTTCAGGTCGGTTGCCGACGCTGCACTCCGTGTCCGATGTAGCGCGATCCGGCTTTCTCTCCCAACGCTCTCATGTGGCACCTAGCCCACACCGCCGAGGTGCCATCGGGTGGCACGATACAGAGCTAACTTGCTGTCTCGTATAAGGTTTCAGGCCAAATGGGATGCCTTGAAAATACTTGACACCGAACATTTTTTATGGGGTGTTTGCCTCGGTCAACATCGACCCGGTCCTGGTCGCCGTCCTGGCGTTTGCGATGAATTTCAGCGCCTATGCGGCGGAAATCTTTCGCAGCGGCATCCAGAGCATTGACAAGGGCCAGGTCGAGGCGGGCATCGCCATCGGGTTCAGCCGCGTCGCGACCTTTGTGCATGTCACGCTGCCGCAGGCGGTGCACCGCATCCTGCCGGTTTTCAAGGGAGAGTTCATTTCCCTGGTCAAGATGACCTCGGTCGTGGGCTACATCGCCGTGCAGGACCTGACCAAGGCCAGCGACATCATTCGCAGCCGCACTTACGACGCCTTCTTTCCGCTGGTGATGATTGCCGTCCTCTATTTCCTGATCGCGTGGGGGCTGGGGCAGGCCTTGGACCACCTGGAGCGGGTCACCGACCCCAAGCGCGGCCGCCGGGTGGAACGGCCATGATCAAGATCGCGCACTTGTCCAAGCGCTTTGGCGACGTGACCGTGCTGCGGGACATCACGGCCGAGATCGCCCAGGGCGAGGTCATCTCCATCATCGGCCCCTCCGGGTCGGGCAAGAGCACGCTGCTGCGCTGCCTGAACCTGCTGGAGATGCCTAGCGGCGGCGTGATCGAGGTGGGCGGCCACAACATCCTCGCGCCGGGCACCGACCTGTCGCGGGTGCGGCGCAAGATGGGCATGGTCTTCCAGTCCTTTCACCTGTTCGACCACCTCTCGGTGCTGGGCAACCTGACGCTGGGCCCCATCAAGCTGCTGGGCCTGCGCCGCCCCGAGGCCGAGCGCACGGCCCACGCCCTGCTCCAGCGGGTGGGGCTGGCCGACAAGCTCCACAGTTTTCCGGACGAACTCTCCGGTGGCCAGAAGCAGCGCGTGGCCATTGCCCGCTGCCTGGCGATGGACCCCGAAATCCTCCTGTTCGACGAACCAACCTCCGCCCTGGACCCGACCATGGTCAGCGAGGTGCTGGCCGTCATCCGCCAGCTGGCCCGCGACGGCATGACCCTGCTGGTGGTCACGCACGAAATGGCGTTTGCCCGCGATGTGTCCACCCGGGTGTTCTACATGGACGAGGGCGTGATCTACGAGCAGGGCACGCCGCAGCAAATTTTCGAGGCCCCGCAGCGGGAGAAGACCCGTGCCTTCATCCGTCAGATTCGCAGCGCCGGCGCCTGGACCGATCTGCCAGGCGCGGCCTAGGGACCTGCTGCCCACACCCCCCATCTTCAAGATTAAATTGACCTTCAAGCCAATGGAATCAAGCGGTATTTGCTATTGAAATGATAGCGTTTTTGCGCTGGCCTCAGCCCTTGCCGGCCAGTGCGCGCCGGTACTGCATCGCCTCGGCCACATGGGCGACCTGGGTATTTGCGCTGCCGGCCAAGTCGGCGATGGTGCGCGCCACCTTCAGGGCGCGGTGGGTGCCCCGGGCGGACCAGCCCAGGCGGGAGGCGGCGTTCTGCAAAAACTGCGCGGCCGCCGGGTCCAGCAGCGCGTGCTGGTCGATCGCCTGACCTTGCAGCGCCTGGTTGGCGTGGCCCTGGCGGGATAGTGCGCGCTCGCGGGCCTGCACCACGCGCGTGCGGATGCTGGCGGTGGCCTCGCCGGGCGGGGCCTGCAGGAGCTGGTCGGGCGGCAGGGCGGGCACCTCGATGTGCAGATCGATGCGGTCCAGCAGCGGGCCGCTGAGCTTGCCCTGGTAGCGCGTGACCTGGTCCGGCGTGCAGCGGCAGCGCTGCCCGGGGGCGCCCTGGTAGCCGCAGGGGCAGGGGTTCATTGCGGCCACGAGCTGAAAACGCGCTGGGTAATGCGCTTGCCGGGCGGCGCGGGCGATGGTGATGTGGCCGGTTTCCAGCGGCTCGCGCAGGGCTTCCAGCGCGGCGCGGGGGAATTCGGGCAGCTCGTCCAGGAACAAGATGCCGTTGTGCGCCAGCGAAATCTCCCCCGGCCGGGGCGGGGAGCCGCCGCCCACCAGCGCCACCGCGCTGGCCGTGTGGTGCGGCTGCCCCGTGGGGCGCTGGCCCCAACGGGCGGGGTCGAAGCGGCCGACCAGGCTGGCGATGGCAGCGCTTTGCAGGGCTTCTTCCTCGTCCATCGCGGGCAACAGGCCGGCAAAGCGCTGGGCCAGCATGGATTTGCCCGACCCAGGTGGGCCCACCAGCAGGAGGCTGTGGCCCCCAGCCGCCGCAATCTCCAGGGCGCGCTTGGCGGCGGATTGGCCTTTCACGTCGGCCAGATCGGGGCCATCGGGCTCCAAGGCGCGGGGCTGGGCTTGCAGCGGGGTCCAGCCGTCGTCATCGGGGGCGGCAGGCTCGCCGCTCCCTTCGGGCAGCAGGGCCTGCACCACGTCCAGCAGGTGGCGGGCGCGGACCACGCGGCTGTCGGGCACCAAGGCGGCTTCCTCGGCGCTGCCGGGGGGTAGCACCATGCGGGCCTGCACGCCCTGGGCGCGCAGCGCCAGGCTGGTGGCCAGGGCGCCGCGCACTGGGCGCAGCTCGCCCGACAGCGACAACTCCCCGGCAAATTCATGGCCCGCCAGTTTGTCCGGGTCGATCTGCCCGCTGGCGGCCAGGATGCCCAGGGCAATCGGCAGGTCAAACCGCCCGGAGTCCTTGGGCAGATCGGCCGGGGCCAGGTTGACGGTGATGCGCTTGTTGTGCGGAAACTCCAGCCCGGCGTTGAGCAGCGCGGCACGCACCCGCTCGCGGGCTTCCTTGACTTCGACATCGGCCAGGCCGACCAGCGAAAAGCTCGGCAGCCCATTGGCCAGGTGGACTTCGACAGTGACGGCGGGGGCTTCAAGGCCCAGCAGCGCGCGGCTGGGCACCAGGGCAAGGCTCATCGACGGTTTCTCCCCAGAAAAGTGCGTGGCGACAAAGCCCGTTGGCTGGTGGGAGGTAAATGCACCAATGCGGTGCAATCATCGGTGCTCTGCCCAGGCCAGAACGGGGGTGGAAGGGTGCTTGGCCGGCAAAGCCCCCGGTGCGCAAAAGCTGGCATGGTCTGTGCTTTGAAAGACGTGTCCCGTTTATCAACCAGTGTTTAGGAGTTCCCATGATTCGTCCATCCCTTCAAACCCTGGGCATCGCCCTGTTGGCCGCCAGCCCGCTGATCGCCAGCGCCCAGTTGACCGCCAACGTCAGCCTGACCAGCAACTACAAGTTCCGGGGCCAGGACCAAGACCTGGGCCGCAGCGGTGGCTTCAAGCCCGCGCTGCAAGGCGGTTTTGACTACGCTTTTGGCGACAGCGGCTTCTACGTGGGCAACTGGAACTCCACGGTCAACTGGCTGCCCGGCAACTCGCTGGAATCCGACTTCTACGGCGGCTACAAATTCAAGGCTGGCGAGGTCGATCTGGACGTGGGTGCTCTGGCCTATGTCTATTCCGGCAACCGCAGCGGCAACACCACCGAGCTGTACGGCGCCGCCACCTACGGCCCGCTGACCGCCAAGTACTCGCACACGGTGTCGGAAGACTACTTCGGCTATGCCGGTGCCCGCACCAGCAACCGCAGCGGCCGCAACACCGGCTACCTGAACCTGGCCTTTGCGCAGGAAATTGCGCCCAAGACCACGCTGAAGGCGGCCGTGGGCTACACCCGCTTTGCCGGTGACATCAAGGCCCTTGGCGTGCCCAACTACGTGGACTACAGCGTCGGCGCAGCCTACGACCTGGGCGATGGCCTGTCCCTGGGCGCCGCCGTGGTGGGCGCTACCAAAAAAGCCTTCTTTGGCGACCCGAACAAGGCGCGCCTGATCGTCAGCCTGACCAAGACCCTGTAAGCCCTGTTAACCCTGGCGGGCGCTGGGCGCCCGCTGTTTTCGGAGGAGATGACCATGAAACTGGTGACCGCCATCATCAAACCCTTCAAGCTCGACGAAGTGCGCGAGGCGCTGTCGGAGCTGGGCCTGCAAGGCCTGACGGTGACCGAGGTCAAGGGCTTTGGCCGGCAAAAAGGCCACACCGAGCTTTACCGTGGTGCTGAGTACGTCGTGGACTTTCTGCCCAAGGTCAAGGTCGAAGCGGCCGTGGCCGACGAGCTGGTGGACCGGGTGATCGAAGCCATTGAAGGCGCTGCCCGCACCGGCAAGATCGGCGACGGCAAGATTTTTGTGGCCCCGCTGGAGCAGGTGGTCCGCATTCGCACCGGCGAGACCGGCACGTCGGCCCTGTAAGCCATCCCCATCGACGGAGGAATTGCCATGACCAAACCCCTACCCGCGCTCTCCCTTGGGCTGGGCCTGCTGGCTGCCGCTACCGGGGCCTGGGCCCAGGAAGCGGCCCCTGCCGTGGCCGAAGCTGCCGCGCCTGCCGCCGAGGCGGTGGCCAATGTGGCCACGCTCAGCGCCGGCGACACCGCCTGGATGCTGACCTCGACCCTGCTGGTGATCCTGATGGTCATCCCTGGCCTGGCGCTGTTCTATGGTGGCCTGGTGCGCGCCAAGAACATGCTGTCGGTGTTGACCCAGGTGTTCGTGGTCTTTGCCCTCATCACCGTGCTGTGGGCCCTGTATGGCTACTCGCTGACCTTTGGTGGCGAAGGCACCTTCTTTGGCAACTTTGACAAGCTGTTCCTGGCGGGCATTGCGCCGGACACCCTGTCGTCCCTGATGGCTACGGTGCCGGAATTCGTGTTCGTCGCTTTCCAGTCCACCTTTGCCGCCATCACCGTGGCGCTGATCGTCGGGGCCTTTGCCGAGCGCGCCAAATTTGCGGCAGTGATGCTGTTCGCGGTGCTGTGGTTTACCTTCAGCTACATCCCCGTGGCGCACATGGTCTGGGGCGGTGGCCTGCTGGCGCAGGATGGCGCGCTGGACTTTGCTGGCGGCACTGTCGTGCACATCAACGCTGCCGTGGCGGGTCTGGTCGGCGCGTACATGGTCGGCAAGCGCATCGGTTTTGGCCGCGAAGCGATGGCCCCGCACAGCCTGACGCTGACCATGGTGGGCGCCTCGCTGCTGTGGGTGGGCTGGTTTGGCTTCAATGCCGGTTCCGCCGGAGCGGCCAACGGCATTGCCGGCTTGGCCTTCATCAACACCATCGTCGCGACCGGCGCAGCCACCGTGTCCTGGATTGCCGCCGAGGCGCTGCACAAGCGCAAAGCCTCGATGCTGGGTGCAGCCTCGGGCGCCGTCGGTGGCCTGGTGGTCATTACCCCCGCTGCGGGCTTTGTCGGCCCGATGGGTGCCATCGTCATGGGCCTGCTGGCGGGCCCCATCTGCCTGTGGGGCGTGACGGGCCTCAAGCGCCTGCTCAAGGTCGATGACGTGTGCGACGTGTTCGGTGTGCACGGCGTGGGCGGCATCCTGGGGGCGGTGCTCACCGGCGTGTTCTGCGCGTCCGGCCTGGGCGGCATCGAGCCCAAAGACTACGCCATGGGCCACCAACTCTGGGCACAGGTGCAGGGCGTGCTGGTGACCATCGTCTGGTCTGCCGTTGTGGCGTACGTTTCCTTCAAGATCGCCGACCTGACCCTGGGCCTGCGCGTCAGCGAAGAAGACGAGCGCGAGGGCCTGGACATTACCTCGCACGGCGAATCGGCCTACGGCCGCTAAGTCATCCCGTCGGGCACGGCTGGTGGCGTGCTCGGCGAACCCTCCCCTGGTGGGGGCAGGGACGCCATCAGGGGGGCGTCCCTGCGAATCTCCTCAGCGCCTCACCGCGCTTTCGGCCCGCCGCCTGGCGGGCCTTTTTTCATGGGTTTGTTGCACTCCATTGACCTTGGAGTTGGAAAAACAAGGGTGAACAGTCAACAAAATTACCTTGTAGTGCGTTACGGTTCGGTGTTTCGTTGGGTACTCGCGAGAGCTGTAGTGATCGCCACACCCCATCGGAGTCACTTCCTTTTTTTCCTTCATTACGTCAAGCCATGCCCATCCTTCACCCTATCCGCTCCGAGTTCACCCCTGTGATCAACCGCCGCATGCTGGGGGCCTTGGCCCTGGGTGCCATGCTGAGTGCCTGCGGCGGCGGCAGCGACAGCACCGTGGCGCCCCCCACCATCGCCACGGAGCCGCAGGATGTGCACATCTCCGAAGGAGAGGTGGTGCGTTTCAGTGTCACAGCGCAAGGGGAAGGTCCGGTGGGTTACCAGTGGTTTCGCGATGGCGTGGCGATTGCTGGTGCCACCGAGCAGACCCTGGAGTTGCCCGCCATTCGCCGCACCGACAGCGGGGCGCTGTTCAGCGTGGCAGTGCGCAATGCTGCCGGCGCCGTGCAGTCGCGCCCTGCGCTGCTCAAGGTGGAGCCCTTCGGCGAGGTCGTCGCGTCCAAGTGGTCTGACAAGGTGCCCTCAACCGGTGAACTGAACCCGAACGCTAGCAGACTGGTCATCGCGGTGGGTGCCAGCGGCTTGGTCTATGTGAGGGTTTATGAAAATGAAGGGTTCGTGCTCAAACGATACCAACCCGATGGGTCTGGCGTAGAAACTTTCCTTTTGCCCCGCCTTGATGTCCGTACCGCCGCAGACATTGCTGTGGTGGAGGATCCATCCACTGGGGATGTTTTGATAGCCCGTGCCTTGAGCGTAGGCGTGAGCATCAACGTCAGCGACGCTGTGGGGGGTGCCATCTACCGCTTCAATCCGCGATCAGGTCAACTGACAACGCTTTTTGAGTCCGATTCCATCACCCCTAGCGGCTTGGCGCGGGATAGGGCGGGAAATCTGTACACCGTGGATATCAAAACCGGGGATGTGTTGCAGCTTTCCCAAGAAAGCAATCAACTCACCGCGCTTTACAAAGTCAATGTGGAGCCTAAAAGTCCTTCCATAGGAATTGGTGGGGCGCGGGGTGTAGTGGCAGTAACGGACGACGGAACTGTCTATGCAACGGTGATCGGGTATGCATTTGCCAGTCTCTCCTTGTACAACCATGGCGAAAAGATACTCCGGTTGCGCCAGGGCAAGGCGGACTTGATCTCTGTATCAAACACAGAACTGCGTGGCTGGTTCAGTAGCTTTGTTGCCTACGGGAACAGCGTTTTTTTCCTGACCTACGCCAACGGCACTTCCGTCCTCCGCAAGTTGGATGCTTCCGGAAAGGTGTTCTTGATTGCCGGCACCATAGGTGCTCAGGACACCACGCAATTTGGCTCCCCCGGCGTGTTGAGCAAAACAACGGAAATGATCGGCCTGACCCCAGATGGTCGGGTGCATCTGGAGAGCAAGGATGCCAGTGGTCCCAAGTTCTTCGATGTGGTTCTGCCCGCGGAGAGTGCAGATTGATGGAAGAGCTCAGCACCCAAGCAATCGCCGCATTTGATGCGGAAACCCGCTTTAGCACCTTTGCCGCCCGTGGCGATGCCGCGCAGGCGCTGGCGATTCTGGATCGGCTGGACCAGCAGGAGGTCCCTGCGGCAGGCGCGCGCTAACGCCACGCTTCCCCCGCCCCAATTTCGGCGAGACTCGGGGCCCATGGAACTCCAAGACATCCTCTATTCCCAGGGCTTTGGCACGCGGCGCGTCTGTACCGGGCTGGTGCAGCACGGCCTGGTGCAGATTTTCGGTGCCGACGGCGCCCCGCCCACCCCCTGTGACGACCCCTGGCTCGACCTGCCGCTGGACGGCCTGCGCCTGCGCGTGCAGGGCGTGGACTGGGAATGCCACGCCAAGGCGTATTTGATGCTGCACAAGCCGGCGGGCACCGAGTGCTCGCAAAAGCCCTCGACCTACCCCAGCGTGTATTCGCTGCTGCCCCCGCCCCTGCGCCAGCGGCCCAGCAAGAGCGCGGTGCAGGGCGTGCAGGCGATTGGCCGGCTGGACCAGGACACCACCGGCCTGCTGCTGATGAGCGACGACGGCCAGTTCATCCACCGCATGGCCTCGCCGAAAAAGCATGTGCCCAAGGTCTATCGGGTGACGACCAAGCACCCGGTCGATGCCGCGCAGATTGCCAAGCTGCTGGCCGGCGTGGTGCTGGACGATGACCCCAAGCCGGTGCGCGCCGCCGCCTGCGAGGCCTTGGACAGCCACCAGATTGACCTGACCCTGACCGAAGGCAAGTACCACCAGGTCAAGCGCATGCTGGCCGCCGTGGGCAACCGCGTCGAAGGCTTGCACCGCTGGCGCATCGGCGGCCTGGAGCTGCCCGCCGACCTGGCCCCCGGCCAGTGGCGCTGGCTCACGCCCGAAGCGCTGCAAAGCCTGTTTGCCGCACCGGCCAGCGGCGCGTGAGCCCGCGAAAAATTCTTGGTCAAATCCGCCTTCAGGCCAATGAAATCCAGCGGTATTAGCTATCAAAATGTTGCCTGACCACCCCCTGCACCTGCTGCGCGAGCTGATGGGGCGCCACCGCACGGGCGCCAGCAACCGGCGCCTGGGGCTGTTGCTGGCCTTCAACGCCGGGGCGCTGAACGCGGGGGGCTTTCTGGTGGTCAACCTCTACACCTCGCACATGACCGGCTTTGTCTCGGCGCTGGCGGACAACCTGGTGCTGGGCAATATGGCGATGGTGCTGGCGGCGATTGGTGCGTTGTCGGCCTTTGTGGGCGGCGCGGCCACCACGGCCATCCTGGTCAACTGGGCGCAGCAGCGCCACCTGAACAGCCGCTACGCGCTGCCGCTCTTGCTGGTCGCGCTGCTGATGCTGGTGTTTGGCCTGGTCGGCGCAGTCACGCTGGACTGGCGTACGCCCTTTGCCGTGCCGATGACGGTGCTCTTGCTGTCTTACATGATGGGCGTGCAGAACGCCACCGTGACCAAGCTCTCGTCCTCGCAGATCCGCACCACGCACATGACGGGGGTGGTGACCGATTTGGGCATCGAGCTGGGCAAAGCCCTGTACTGGAACCGCACCGGCGCCCCGCCCGAGCAGCAGGTGCGCGCCAACCATGAGCGCCTGCGGCTGTTTGCCGGCCTGCTGGCGATGTTCCTGGTCGGCGGCATTGCGGGCGCGTATGGCTTCAAGTACCTGGGCTTTGTCTCGGTCTTGCCGCTGGCCTGCCTGCTGCTGGTGCTGGCCTTGCCGCCGCTGTGGGCCGACCGGGCTACCCTGCTGGGCTGGTGGCGCGAGCGCCATCCTGCCGACCCACCGCCGTCCGCAGGGCCGCCCTCGGCCTGAGCGCGTGGCTGGCCCGGGGGCGAGCGCTGGCATGATGGCGGCCTTTTCTGCTCCCTGAAGCGCTTTTTCTGTGCGTTGAACCGACCATGGCCATGACCGAATCCCTGCCTTCCCAAGACCTGCCTGCCGCCAAGCCGGACCGCGCCCCGCGCCGCACCCATCCGCTGCTGGAGCAGCTGGCCAGCCTGTACCCGGCGCTGTTTGGTGCGCAGTTTCGCCCGCTCAAGCGCGGCATCTTCCAGGACTTGCAGGCGGCCCATCCTGGCCAGTTCGCCAAGGACGATCTGAAATTGGCTTTGGGCATTCACACCCGTTCTACCCGCTATTTGCAATGCATGGCCTCGGGCGACAAGCGCCATGACCTGCAAGGCCAGCCGGTCGAAGCCGTGGCGCCCGAGCATGTCTTTCAGGCGCTGACCGAGCTCTACCGCCGCCGCAAGCCCCGCGATGGCGAGGACCGCGACGCCTGGCTGCGCAAGCGCCTGGTCCATGCCTTTGAGGCCTCGGGCCTGAGCCGCGAAGCCTATGTCGAAATCGCCCACAGCAAGGACGAATTGGTCAACGTGCTGCGCGACGAGGCCCTGTCCGAAGCCTCCGCCCGCCTGGCCAAGGCCGAGGCCTTGCGCCGCACCTTCGAGGCCAGCGGCCAGACCGTCGAGGCCTTTGCCGAGATGTACGGCATGGACCGCCGCGCCGTCGCCCAGGCCCTGGCGCGCACCGCCCCGGCGGCCACAACGCCTGCCACGCCTGCCGCCTGATCCTGGGGCGCGCCATGACGGAATCCGCCCGCCCCAGCTGGCGCCAGACCCTGCGGGTCTATCTGGAGCCCGCCAGCCTGCGCATGCTCACGCTGGGCTTTGCCGCCGGGCTGCCGCTGCTGTTGGTGCTGGGCACGCTCAGTTTTCGCCTGCGCGAGGCGGGCATTGACCGCAGCACCATCGGGTACCTCAGCTGGGTGGGCCTGGCCTACGGCTTCAAATGGGCCTGGGCGCCGCTGGTGGACCGGCTGCCACTGCCGCTGCTCACCCGCTGGCTGGGCCGGCGGCGCAGCTGGCTCATCGCCTCTCAGGCGCTGGTGATCGCCGGGCTGGTGGGCATGGCGCTGGCCGACCCGCGCACGGACCTGGGCCTGTTGGTGGGCTGCGCGCTGGCCGTGGCCTTTGGCTCGGCCACGCAGGACATCGCGCTGGACGCCTACCGCATCGAATCCGCCGACACCGACCACCAGGCCGCGCTGGCCGCCACCTACCAAAGCGGCTACCGCCTGGCGATGATCTGGGCCGGCGCCGGCGTGCTGTGGATTGCAGCGCGCGCCGAGGCAGGCCTGGCCCCTGCGCTGGCGGCGGGCGCCACGGCTTATCAGAACACCGGCTGGCAGATCGCCTACCTGGTCATGGCTGCCTCCATGGCCGTGGGGCTGGTCACCGTGCTGTTCGCCCGCGAGCCCGTGGCCGCGCCGCTGCCCCTCGCCAAAAACCTGGGCGACTGGCTGCGCGGCGCCGTCATCGAGCCCTTTGCCGATTTTCTGGGCCGCTATGGCCGCCAGGCCGTGCAGGTGCTGGCGCTGATCGCCCTCTACCGCATCAGCGATGTGGTCATGGGCATCATGGCCAACCCTTTTTATGTGGACCTGGGCTACACCAAGGACGAGGTCGCCGCCGTCACCAAGGTCTATGGCGTGCTGATGACGCTGCTGGGCGCCTTTGTGGGCGGCGTGCTGTCGCTGCGCCTGGGGGTGATGCGCATCCTGATGCTGGGGGCCGTGCTCAGCGCCGCCAGCAACCTGCTGTTCGCCTGGCTGGCCGGCCATGGCCACGATGTGACCGCGCTGATCGCCGTGGTCTCGGCGGACAACCTGGCCGGCGGCATTGCCTCGGCCGCGTTCATCGCCTACCTGTCCAGCCTGACCAATGTGCGCTACTCGGCTACGCAGTACGCGCTGTTCAGCTCGATGATGCTGCTGCTGCCCAAATTCCTGGCCGGCTTTGGCGGCGACTTTGTCGATGCCCACGGCTACGCCAGCTTCTTCACCGCCACCGCGCTGCTGGGCGTCCCCGTGCTACTGCTGGTGGCGCTGGCGGGGCGGGTGAAGGCGGTGCCGCGCGACTGAAACCGTCGCTTCTAACGCAACCGCTAAGAACGGCGATCAACTGCCTACATCGCTCGCTGTTGGCTGTGCCCTAGCGCATGGCAAAGCTGAGATATGCCAAAACATTGACGTGGATACGTTTGAGATAATGCTCCGTCGCGCTAGCATAATGATGAGCAGGTGACGGTTAACGCGTTGATTTCAGTTGAGAAAGTGTGGTTTGTTGAAGGAAAATATACTAAAATTAGTAAATGATTTAATAATGTATTAAATTTTAATAAATTACCCATTTATTTTTTATTAAATTTTCTTTTGTGTTTTATAGATAAATAAATTTCTATTTTGGTGGAAAATGAAATCACAAGCGGCAGCATTTGCGTATATAGAGTGGCTCAATGGACTCGTTCATGATTGCGAACTTCCTGGCAGCTTGCGTAGCCGAATCGCGGCCAGTTGTTTTGGAATCGCTCTTGACCACCATCATGCAATTGTTGTTTTAATAGAGGGTAGGCGTTATGCTTCAAGTTTTGCACTCGTCCGCTGTGCCTTGGAAGCCTATGTGCGAGGTAGCTGGTTATTACTGATTGCGTCCGATAAAGAAGTTGAGAAATTTTCGGAAGGTTGGGAGCCTCCAAGCTTCGGATGTATGTTGAATAAGCTGGATAGTATTCCCACGTTTCCTTCAGAAAAAATTTCCCAAATCAAGGCGAAATCTTGGGGGGTAATGTGTGGCTATACACACACTGGCGGCTTGCATGTCCAACGATGGGTAAACAAAGATTCAATAGAGCCAAACTACCTAGCAGAAGAGATTAATGAGGTCTTATTATTTGCGGAGACTATAGGTTCACTATCAATTATCGGCATTGCGAATCTTGCAAGAAACGACCGAATTTCTGAGGTGGTTTTGGCAAAGTTTGTTAAAAAGAATTGCTCTGAGGGCAAAAAGTTTTAGTTTGTTTTTGATTTTAGTATGGCTGTGTGGCGTTTGTAGTGGCTTAATAATTATAAGTTGTTGATTTTTCTGAAAAGTTTTCAAGAAATTATTCTTGTTTATTTTATTGCCTGAAGGCTGTGATGTCTTGCTTGATAATAAATAATGGCTTAAAGGTTGTCTATGAAGAGTGAGTTTAAAACTGTATCTTTCCCTAAGAAGCCTCCAGCTAGTCGCTTGCGCTTCTATCTAATGCTTCTGGTTTTTATGATTCCATTAACGCTTTTTTTATTGCGGGTAGATTTGGTATTCACGAAATCAATCAGCAGATTATTGATAGTTCGGTTGCAGTTGAAGGAGTATTAACTAGAGTATCAAAAAAATCAGGAAAAAGAGGCTATGGCGTTGCTGTTGAGTACAAGTTTGTTGCAAAAAATGGGGTTGAGTATGAAGGCGCGGGCTATCTTCCCGAATCACAGTGGAGTTCGCTGAAATATGGCATGAAAATCCGAATTCTGTACGATCCAAATAGTCCAGAGAAAAATTACTTAGAAGAAACTACGGAGTCGCGTGCACTTGAAAGGCCTTTTGAGTTAGAGCTTATGCTGGCAGTAGTTTTTAGTATATTTCCAAGCCTTTTGTTGAATATTTTTTACCTATGGCTGACCGGAAAATTTTCTTTTTTTCCTGATCCATACAGGCGAGGTAATTCGTGAGGCTGGTGGCCCAATTCCGTCACATACACATCTCGCTGATCATGCTGCGACAGTGCTGAGATAAGACAAAGTTGAGGCTACTCTAATATGAGGAGGGCGTAAATTAACTGAGCGCAGTTGGGTGATAGAAGGCTGCTCTTGTACTTGGTACTGCTGTCAAGAGGTTGGCTGGATAAGCCCAAGATAAGCATTTTTTATGCTGGCTTAGATTGGGCAGAGATCTAGGTGGTCTAATGCATCCCATTACACACAAGTCCTTGCCCCTAAACTGCAACCTGTCTGGGTAAGCACACAAGGAGATGGCGGTGGGATTGGCAGATGAGTTCAAGACGATAGAGCTGGGCGATCCACGTCTGAACCGGCGCGCCGTGCTGCTAGCCGAGCGGCTGGGACAAAAGCCCTCGGCCAGCATCCCCAACGCCTGCACCAGCTGGGCCGAAACCGCCGCTGCCTACCGTTTCCTGCGCAACGAACAGGTCAGCTGGGACAAAGTGCTGGCGCCGCACTGGCAGGCCAGCCAGGAGCGTATGGCGCAGCACAAGGTGGTGCTGTGCATTCAGGACACCACCGAGCTCGATTACAACGGCCAGGCCATCACGGGCCTGGGGCCGCTGAGCTATGAAGCCCAGCGCGGGCTGTACCTGCATCCCACCTACATCGTCAGTCCCGAGCGCGAACCGCTGGGGGTCTTCAACGCTTGGACCTGGGCACGCCAATTCAAGGACAAAGACGGCCAACGCGCCGGAATGTGCGAGAGCAGCCGCTGGATCGAGAGCTACGAGCGCATCGCCGACAGTGCCCAGCAACTGCCCGATACGCGCCATGTATGCGTGGGTGACCGTGAATCAGACATGCTAGAGCTGATGCTCAAAGCACGCGCTCTGGGTTATCCGGCCGACTACCTGGTGCGCAGCCAACACAACCGGGTGCTGCCCGGTGGGGGCAAGCTGTGGGATCAGGTGATGGCGCAAACGCCCCTGGGGCGCATCCGCTTCATGCTGCCCGCTGGGCGTGGGCGCAAAAGTCGCAGCGTCGAACAAGACATCCGCGTGCAGCGCATCAGCCTCAAGGGCGATGCCAAGGGCAGTATCGAAGTGACCTGTGTCATTGCTACCGAGATCAATGCGCCAGAGGGAGTCAAGCCGGTGCAGTGGCGCCTGCTGACCAACCGAGAGGTCAAAAGCCTGGAGCAAGCCAGCGAGCTGATCGACTGGTACCGCGCGCGCTGGGGCATTGTGCTGTTCTTTCTGATTTTGAAGGAAGGCTGCCGCGTCGAGCGCTTGCAGCTCGGTGACAAAGACCGGCTGGAGGCGGCGCTGGCGATCTACATGGTCATTGCCTGGCGCATCAACCGGCTGATGCGGCTGGGGCGCACGGTGCCCGATCTGGAGGCTGGGCTGGTGTTCGGGCCCGACGAATGGCGAGCGGCGTTCATCTTGAACAAAAAGCCCGTGCCCAAGAAGATGCCGACTCTCAACGAAGTGATCCGGCTGATAGCGCAGCGCGGAGGCTTTCTGGGCAGAAAGGGTGACGGTGAGCCTGGGGCCAAGACGCTATGGCTGGGCTTGCAGGAGATCGCCATCTTTGTCGAGGGTGCTCGCTACGCCAGGGCGTTCAGCGAGGCGGGGACTTGTGTGTAATGGGATGGGTCTAATGCTTTCTGGAAAATGAAAAGCTGGGCCCAGGGGAAATCTAGGCCTTTCTTAAGGGAACCTCTAAAAACCCCCACCCCCCGTCCGAAACCGCCCCAGCCCACGCGACAATCACCCCATGAGCACCCGAGTTCGACACGAAACGCCACAAGTCCTTGATTTCATTCGAAACCGTTT
>CAZQXQ010000051.1:0-15734 GCA_964597235.1 uncultured Burkholderiaceae bacterium
TCACTGCCACTGACGTGCAGATCGACGTGGCCAAGATGGTCGCCCGCAAGGACGCCGTGGTGAAGCAAAACAACGACGGCATCCTGTACCTGTTCAAGAAGAACAAGGTCAGCTTCTTCCATGGCCGTGGCTCCTTCGTCAAGGCCGTTGAAGGTGGTTACGAAATCCACGTCGCCGGCGCTGCCGAAGAGACCCTGGTCGGCAAGCAGATCATCGTTGCCACCGGCTCCAACGCCCGCGCGCTGCCGGGCGTGCCTTTCGACGAAGAGCTGGTGCTGTCTAACGACGGTGCGCTGCGCATCGGCGCCACGCCCAAGAAGCTGGCCCTGATCGGCTCTGGTGTGATTGGCCTGGAAATGGGCTCGGTCTGGCGTCGCCTGGGTGCCGACGTCACCATCTTGGAAGGCCTGCCCACCTTTCTGGGCGCCGTGGACGAGCAAATCGCCAAGGAAGCCAAGAAAGCCTTTGACAAGCAGGGCCTGAAGATCGAGTTGGGCGTCAAGGTCGGCGAGATCACCAAGGGCAAGGACAGCGTATCGATCGCCTATACCAACGCCAAGGGCGAATCCCAGACCTTGGACGCCGACAAGCTGATCGTCTCGATTGGCCGCGTGCCCAACACCATCGGCCTGAACACTGAAGCCGTGGGTCTGCAGCTGGACGAGCGTGGCGCCATCGTGGTCGATGGTGACTGCAAGACCAACCTTCCCGGCGTGTGGGCGGTGGGCGACGTGGTGCGTGGCCCGATGCTGGCGCACAAGGCCGAGGAAGAGGGCGTGGCCGTGGCCGAGCGCATTGCTGGCCAGCACGGCCATGTGAACTTCAACACCATCCCCTGGGTGATCTACACCAGCCCCGAAATCGCCTGGGTGGGTCGCACCGAGCAGCAGCTCAAGGCCGATGGCGTGGCGTACAAGGTCGGCACCTTCCCCTTCCTGGCGAACGGCCGCGCCCGCGCATTGGGAGACACCACCGGCATGGTCAAGTTCTTGGCTGACGCCAAGACGGACGAAATTCTCGGTGTGCACATCGTGGGTCCGATGGCCTCTGAATTGATTGCCGAGGCCGTGGTGGCGATGGAGTTCAAGGCCAGCGCCGAGGACATCGCCCGCATCTGCCATGCTCACCCCTCGCTGTCCGAGGCGACCAAGGAAGCGGCCCTGGCCGTGGACAAGCGCACGCTCAATTTCTGATTGGGCATCAAAATGGCATGTAGCGCCCTGTTTATGGGCGGTACATGCTATTAATTAAATAGCAATTGGAGCCTTCTCGTGAATGTCAAAGAAGCCTATGCGGCGGAACTTGCGGCCAAAGGCTTTCAAAGCGATCCCGCCCAGCTGCGAGCCATCGACGCGCTGCAACGCTGTGCCGACGACTGGGCAGCGTACAAGGCCAGCCGCTCCAACGCGCTGAAAAAGCTCATCAATCGCCCCCCCATTCCCCGTGGCGTGTACATGTTCGGCGGGGTGGGGCGCGGCAAGAGCTTTCTGATGGACTGCTTTTTCAATGCGGTGCCCATCCAGCGCAAGGTGCGCCTGCATTTCCATGAGTTCATGCGCGAGGTACACCGCGAAATGGCGGGCCTCAAGGGCACCGTCAACCCGCTGGACGTGCTGGGTGCCCGCATCGCCAAGCGCTACAAGCTGATCTGTTTTGACGAATTCCATGTTGCGGACATCACCGACGCGATGATCCTGCACCGCCTGCTGCAGGCGTTGTTCGACAACGGTGTGGGTTTCGTCACCACCTCGAATTTCCATCCGGACGGGTTGTACCCCGACGGCCTGCACCGCGACCGCATCCTGCCAGCCATTGAACTGCTCAAGCAAAAGCTCGAAGTGCTGAACGTGGACAACGGCACCGATTACCGCCGTCGCACGCTGGAGCAGGTGCGCCTGTACATCACTCCGCTGGGGCCCGAGACCGATGCCGAAATGGCGGCCACCTTCGAGCAACTGGCGGAGGCCCACGACGAAGACCCGGTACTGCACATCGAGGCCCGTGAACTGCGCGCTAAGCGCAGGGCCGGGGGCGTGGTGTGGTTCGATTTCCAGACCCTGTGCGGGGGGCCGCGTTCGCAAAACGACTATCTGGAAATTGCCACCCAGTTCCACACGGTGATGCTCTCTGGGGTGCCGCACATGCCGGTCAACATGGCGTCGCCTGCGCGGCGTTTCACCTGGCTGGTGGATGTGCTGTACGACCGGCGGGTCAAGCTGGTGGTTTCCGCTGCCGTGCCGCCCGAGCAGCTCTACACCGAAGGCCCGCTGTCGCACGAGTTTCCCCGGACGGTGTCGCGCCTGACGGAGATGCAGTCCAAGGAGTTCCTGGCGCTGGAGCGCCGCACGGTGGACACGGGGCTGACATGAGGCCTGCGTCCATGCGCGCCCCTGGCCGTATCGGTGGATTGGCCTTGTGGTGGGCGATGGCTTGGTCGGCACTTCCCGTCTGGGCGCAGTTGTCTGAGGCGCAGGAGACCGAGGAGCGGGCCCAAATCCAGGCTCAGCGCGAAGTGATCGCTGTGCAAAAACAGCAGGACGAAGCCGCTTGTTACCAGCGCTTTGCGGTCGAAGACTGCCTGCAGCAGGTGCGTCGCAAGTACCGTCAGCAGGAATCGCGCTTGCGCAAGCAGGAAGTCCAGCTCAACGAGGCCCGCCGCAAGGCCCGCGAAGCGGAGCGTCAGCAAGCCCTGGCCGCATCACAGGCTGAGGCGGCCAAACAGCCGCCGCCAGCGGTGCAGGCCCAGGTACGCAAGGCCTGCAGCACCCCGGACTGCCAGGAGGCAGCCCGTGAACGCGAACAACAGGCCCAGGAGCGTGCCCGAGCCCAGCAGCAACGTGTGCAGTCCCATGCGGAGCTAACACGGCAGCGCCAGGACGAACGTGAGCGCCAGGCCGCAGCCGCGCGTGAGCGCCAAGCGCGCCTTCAGGCGGAAGTAGATGCCCAAAGGGACCGCCGTGCCCAGGAGCAAGCCCAGGCGGCAGCCCAAGGCAAGAAACCGGCCGCACCATTGCCGTTGACACCGCCTGCGACTCCTGCTGTACCCACTCCCTGAGTGAGGGCCTCTAGCCGGCAATCTTGCTGACCGCCTGCGATGGCGAATGGGCTGTATGTGCAGGCTTGGAGTCAGAGCTTAGACGAACTGACCAGACTCACCAGAACTTCCACCACGCCTTGCCAGGCGCATTGACGTCTGCAGGTTTGGCTTCATTGGGGGTGCTGGCTTGGAGCACGCGGCGGGCATCATCACGCAGCTGGGTCATGCCCAGGGCGTCGTAGGAGCCCACCAGAATTTGCAAGGCTTCGCGTGCGGCGGGGGTGCCTTCGTAGTCGGCGACGGCCGTTTGTGCCCGGCCGATGGCCGCTACATAGGCACCACGCTCGTAGTAGAAACGGGCGACATGGACGTCGTATTGGGCCAGCGCGTTGACGATGTAGGTCATCCGTTGGCGGGCATCGGGGGTGTATTTGGAGTCCGGGAAACGGGTGACCAGCTCCTTGAAGGCGTCGAAGGAGTCCTTGGCGGCCCGTTGGTCGCGCTCGGAAAGATCCATGCGGATAAGCCACGAGAACAGACCCAGGTTGTCGTTGAAGTTGACCAGGCCTTTGAGATACAGCGCGTAATCCAGTGCAGGGCTGGCAGGGTGCAGCTTCATGAAGCGATCCAGGGCGGCAATTGCTTGGGCTTTTTCGCCGGCCTTGTAGTGGGCATAGGCCTTGTCAATTTGAGCCTGCTGCGCCAAGGGCGTGCCTGCCGCGCGGCCTTCCAGCTTTTCCAGCAGTGGCACAGCCTTGTCGTAGGCGCCGCCCTTGAGTTCGTCCTGGGCCTCGGAGTAAATGCGGTTGGGGCTCCAGCCGGCAGTCTTGTCGTCTGGCACGCTGGAGCAGGCGCTCAGCATCAGGCTGGCGCACAGCAGGGCGGCAGAAAAGGGCAGGGGGGCTCGCAGCAAGGCAGGGGCTTGGGGCATGGCGGGTCAGAAACGGTGGAGCCCTGCAAATGAGAGGGCTAGAACAGCAGCGGACGATTGTAGCCAGCCCCTGTTGCGCCGAAATCCGCCGGGGAGCAGGGGGCTTCCTACAATCGCGGGATGTTTGTTCACCTGCGTTTGCACACCGAATTCTCCGTCGTTGACGGGACCCTGCGCATCGATGACCTGGCCAAAACCGCACAGGCCGACCGTCAACCCGCATTGGCCATTACTGATTTCAACAATCTGTTTGGGGCCATCAAGTTCTACAAGGAAACCCGGGGCAAGGGAGTCAAGCCCATTTTGGGGGCTGAAATCGTGCTGGAGGCCCTGGGCACTGGCGTTCCCAGCCGCATGGTCTTGTTGGTGCAAAACCGCCAGGGCTACCTGAATGTGTGCGAGTTGCTCGCCCGCGCCTGGACGCGCAATCCTGGCAAGGCGCAGGCGGTCTGTGCTTGGGATTGGCTGGTGGAGCTTAACGAGGGGCTGATTGCCTTGTCCGGAGCGCAGGCCGGCCCCGTCGGACAGGCCCTGACCAAGGGCGACGATGCCGGGGCCGATGCGCTTGCGCTGCGCCTGGCGGATATTTTTCGCGATCGCTTCTACATCGAACTGCAGCGTGCGGGGCGCCCCGACGACGAAGGCCATGTCATGGCCGCAGCCGCCTTGGCGGCTCGTCTGGGGCTGCCGGTGGTGGCGACCCATCCCGTGCAATTTTTCAGCTCCGATGACTATGAAGCCCACGAGGCCCGGGTGTGCATTGCCGAGGGTGAAATCCTTGCCAACCCGCGCCGGGTGCGCCGCTTCACCCGCGAGCAGTATTTCAAGACCAGCGCTGAAATGGCGGCCTTGTTCGCCGATCTGCCTTCGGCCTTGGCCAACACGGTGGAAATTGCCCGCCGATGCAACCTGACGCTGACCCTGGGCAAGCCGCAACTCCCGAATTTCCCGATTCCCCCGGTCAATGGCCAGGTTTTGTCGGTCGAGGACTATTTCCGCCATGTCTCGCACGAAGGCCTGGAGGAACGCCTCGCGCACCTGTACCCCAACCCGGCAGAGCGGGACAAACAGCGCCCGCGCTATGTGGAACGGCTGGAGTTCGAACTGGGGACCATCCTGAAAATGGGCTTTCCCGGCTACTTCCTGATCGTGGGGGACTTCATTCAGTGGGCGAAGAACAACGGCTGCCCGGTCGGACCAGGGCGCGGCTCTGGTGCCGGCTCATTGGTAGCTTACGCGCTGAAGATCACCGACCTGGACCCGCTGCAATACAACCTGCTGTTCGAGCGTTTCTTGAATCCCGAACGGGTATCGATGCCCGACTTTGACATTGACTTCTGTCAGGCCAACCGCGATCGGGTGATTGACTACGTCAAGGAAAAGTACGGCAAGGAGGCGGTCAGCCAGATTGCGACCTTCGGCACCATGGCGGCCAAGGCGGCGATCCGGGACGTGGGCCGGGTCATGGACATGAGCTACACGTTTTGCGATGGCATTTCCAAGCTGGTGCCAGCCAAACCAGGGCAGACCTACACGCTGGCCTATCCGCCCGAGCCCAAAAAGGACGGGGACAAAAACAACTATGCGCTGGAGTTGGAGCCGCTGCTGTACGAGCGCGCGCGTAACGAGGAGGACGTGCGCACCGTCATCGAGATGGCGCAAAAGCTCGAAGGCATGACCCGCAACATCGGCATGCACGCCGGCGGGGTGCTGATTGCCCCCGGTAAGTTGACCGACTTTTGCCCGCTGTACCAGCAGCCGGGCAGCGAATCGGCGGTCAGCCAGTACGACAAGGACGATGTCGAGGCGATTGGCCTGGTCAAGTTTGATTTCTTGGGCCTGGCCACCCTCACCATCCTGGAGATTGCGCGGGAGTTCATCGTCAAGCGCCATCCGGGCCAAGAGAATTTCGCCTACGAAAACGTGCCGCTGGACGATGCCGCCACCTACAAGCTGTTCTCGGATGGCAAGACTGAGGCCGTGTTCCAGTTTGAAAGCCGGGGCATGCAGGGCATGTTGCGCGAAGCACGACCTAGCCGCCTGGAAGACCTGATTGCCCTGAACGCGCTGTACCGCCCGGGGCCGATGGACCTGATCCCCAGCTTCGTGAACCGCAAGCACGGCAAGGAAGCAGTGGAGTACCCGCACCCTCTGGTGGAGCAGGTGCTGGCCGAGACCTACGGGATCATGGTCTACCAAGAGCAGGTGATGCAGACTGCCCAGGTGCTGGGGGGTTATTCGCTTGGTGGCGCCGACATGCTGCGACGGGCCATGGGCAAGAAAAAGCCCGAGGAAATGGCCCAGCACCGCGAAATTTTCCGCAAAGGGGCGGCTGAAAAAGGCATCAGCCAGGAAAAGGCCGACGAAGTCTTCGACTTGATGGAAAAGTTCGCTGGCTACGGTTTCAACAAGTCGCACGCCGCCGCCTATTCCCTGCTGGCCTACCACACCGGTTGGCTCAAGGTGCATTACACCGCTGAGTTCTTCTGCGCCAACATGACGGTGGAAATGGACGACACCGACAAGCTCAAGGTGCTGTTCGAGGATGCGCAGAAAATGGGACTGAGCTTTGAGCCGCCGGATGTCAATCGCGGTGCCTATCGCTTTGAGCCGGTGTCGGACAAGGTCATCCGCTACGGCCTGGGCGCCGTCAAGGGTACGGGCCAGCAGGCGATTGAGGCTATCGTGGCTGCCCGGGAGGGCAGGGGCGAGGGGCCTTTTGGGGGCACGGTGGGTCCCTTCACCAGCCTGTTCGATTTTTGCGTGCGGGTGGACCGCAGTCGCCTGAACAAGCGCACCGTGGAGGCCCTGATCAAGGCGGGAGCGTTTGACTCCATCGAAACCAACCGCGCCGCGCTGGTGGCGTCCATTGATCGTGCTTTCGATTTCGCCGCGGCTCAGATTGCCAACCGTCACCAGGGAGGGTTGTTTGACCTGATGGGCGATGACGCCCAGGGCTCCAGCACCCAGGAGCCCGAGTTGGTCAACCTGGCGCCTTGGGGGATCAAGGAGCGCCTGACCAACGAAAAGACAGCCATCGGTTTCTATCTGTCCGGCCATTTGTTCGATGAGGTTGCGCAAGAGGTCCGTCGCTTTGTCCGTACCCAGATCGACGAGTTGCTGGACAGCCGCGAGCCCCAGATCCTGGCGGGCATTGTCAGTGATTTCCGGGTGATCAATGGCCAGCGTGGCAAGCTGGCACTGTTCCGGCTGGACGATAAATCGGGGGTCATCGAGGCGTCAGCCGATGAGGCCTTGCTCAACAAGCACCGGGATGTCCTGAAAGACGACGAGTTTGTGGTGCTTAGCGGCCGTCTGCAGCTGGACCATTTCAGTGGTGGCTTGCGGGTGAAGGTGCAGCAGGTGTGGGATCTGGCAGCGGCCCGCTGCCGTTTCGGCAAATACCTGTCCGTGAACACGGGAGAACGCTTGTTAGACCTGGGGCGCATCCTGCAGGATTTCCCCCCCAAGGTGGAAGCCTTGGAGGAAGGTGAGGTGACTCAGGGATTGCGTGTGCGGATGAGCATGCACTGCCGATCCTCCGATGGGCAAGTCGCCACCGCCGAGGTGCAACTGGGTGACAACTGTCTGTTTTATCCCAGCGACGCCGCCCTGTTGGCTTGGGAAGCGGGGGCCGGTGTCGGGAATGCCAGCGTTGTTTACGGCTGAGTTAGGCAGGCTTTACACCGTCCGCAAAACCGAAGGGCCGCAAGGCCTTCAGCCTGTCGATAGAATGAAATCCATGGCCAGTAAACCCCCTTCTTCCCCACCGGCTCCCAGCATTCGCCCTGTTTCTGACGAGGGCGGATCGGTCGTGCTGGAGCGGCGTACCCAGAGAACCGAGCCACCTCAGATGCACCAGGTCGTCATGCTCAATGACGATTACACCCCTATGGAGTTTGTCATCGTGGTCCTGCAGGAGTTCTTCGCCAAAGACCGTGAAACCGCCACCCAGATCATGCTCAAGATCCATCTGGACGGCAAAGGCGTGTGTGGTGTCTATACCCGCGATGTCGCAGCCACCAAGGTGGAGCAGGTCTTGCAGGCAGCCCACAAGGCCGGCCATCCGCTGCAATGCCTGAGTGAGCCGGTTGAATAAGTCCGAGCGATCCTTATCTAAACGCCTATTCATCTTTTTTCGCAAGCACAAAGGAGTTCTCACATGATTGCCCAGGAACTGGAAGTCAGCTTGCACATGGCCTTTGTCGAGGCCCGTCAGCAGCGCCACGAATTCATTACCGTGGAGCATCTGTTGCTTGCACTGCTCGATAACCCCAGCGCTGCCGAGGTCTTGCGCGCCTGCGCAGCCAACATCGACGACCTGCGCACTGCGCTGGTCAATTTCATCAAGGACAACACCCCCCAGGTCGCTGGTACCGACGAGGTGGATACCCAGCCCACGCTCGGATTTCAGCGCGTGATCCAGCGCGCCATCATGCATGTGCAGTCCACGGGCAACGGCAAGAAGGAAGTCACCGGTGCGAATGTACTGGTCGCCATCTTTGGCGAAAAGGATTCGCACGCGGTGTATTACTTGCACCAGCAGGGTGTGACCCGTCTGGACGTGGTGAACTACATTGCCCATGGCATCAAGAAGGGCGAACCTCCCGAGCCTGCCAAGGCCGAGGGCAGCACGGAAAGCGAAGAGGGCAGCGGCGGCGGCGAGCGTGGCGAAAAAGCCTCGCCGCTGGAGCAGTACACCCAGAACCTGAACCAGGCGGCCAAGGACGGCAAGATCGATCCACTCATCGGCCGCCACTACGAAGTCGAGCGCACCATCCAAATCCTGTGCCGCCGTCGCAAGAACAACCCCTTGCTCGTGGGCGAAGCCGGCGTGGGCAAGACGGCGATCGCCGAAGGCCTGGCCTGGCGCATCACCCAGGGCGACGTGCCGGAGATTCTGGCTGAAGCCACCGTCTATTCGCTGGATATGGGCGCCTTGCTGGCGGGCACCAAGTACCGTGGCGACTTTGAGCAGCGCCTCAAGGGTGTGCTCAAGTCGCTCAAGGACAAGCCCCATGCCGTGTTGTTCATCGACGAGATCCACACCCTGATCGGCGCTGGTGCGGCTTCCGGCGGCACACTGGATGCGTCCAACCTGCTCAAGCCGGCGCTGTCCAGTGGCCAGCTCAAGTGCATTGGCGCGACCACCTTCACCGAGTACCGCGGCATCTTCGAGAAGGACGCAGCGCTCTCCCGCCGCTTCCAGAAGGTGGATGTGGTCGAGCCCAGCGTGGCCGAGACGGTGGACATCCTCAAGGGTCTGAAGTCTCGTTTTGAAGAGCACCACAGCGTCAAGTACGCCGTCGCGGCGTTGCAGGCGGCGGCTGAGCTGTCGGCCAAGTACATCAACGACCGCCATCTGCCCGACAAGGCCATCGACGTGATCGACGAAGCCGGTGCGGCCCAGCGCATCCTGGCGCCGTCCAAGCGCAAGAAGACCATTGGCAAGAGCGAAATCGAGGAAATCGTCGCCAAGATTGCCCGCATTCCGCCCGCGAATGTGTCCAACGACGACCGTGGCAAGCTGCAGACCTTGGAGCGTGACCTCAAGAGCGTGGTCTTCGGCCAAGACAAGGCATTGGAAGTGCTGGCCAGCGCCGTCAAGATGGCGCGTTCCGGCCTGGGCAAGCCTGATAAGCCGATCGGTTCTTTCCTGTTCAGCGGCCCCACGGGCGTTGGCAAGACCGAGGCCGCCAAGCAGCTGGCTTACATCATGGGCATCGAGCTGATCCGCTTCGACATGTCGGAGTACATGGAACGCCACGCCGTCAGCCGCCTGATCGGCGCGCCCCCCGGCTACGTGGGCTTTGACCAGGGTGGCCTGCTGACCGAGGCCATCAGCAAGAAGCCCCACGCGGTGTTGCTGCTTGACGAGATTGAGAAGGCCCATCCTGACATCTTCAACGTGCTGCTGCAGGTCATGGACCACGGCACGCTGACGGATAACAACGGGCGTAAGGCCGACTTCCGTAACGTCATCATCATCATGACGACCAATGCGGGTGCCGAGACCATGAACAAGGCCACCATTGGCTTTACCACGCAGCGCCAGGCCGGGGATGAAATGGGCGACATCAAGCGCCTTTTCACGCCCGAGTTCCGCAACCGGCTGGATGCCATTGTCAGCTTCAAGGCGCTCGACGAGCAGATCATCCTGCGGGTGGTGGACAAGTTCCTGCTGCAGCTCGAAACCCAGCTGGCTGAGAAAAAGGTGGAGGTCACCTTCACCGATGCGCTGCGCAAGCACCTGGCCAATAAGGGTTTCGATCCGCTGATGGGCGCCCGCCCCATGCAGCGTTTGATCCAGGACACCATTCGCCGCGCACTGGCCGACGAGCTGCTGTTTGGTCGTCTGACCGACGGCGGTCGTCTGACCGTGGATATCGACACTGCGGTCGAAGACAAGCCCGAGGTGAAACTGGACATTCAGCCCCTGCCGAAAAAGGAAAGGTCTGCCAAGGTTGAGCCTGCAGAGCCGGAAGAAGCCACAGCCGATTGACGGCTCATGGACGGCTGATTCACCATCGATTCAGATGAGGCTGCAAGGGCCTCGTTAACCCTGACTGCGTCGTGAGTGGTAAAGCGTGATCTTTCTGGACTGTAAGATCGCGCTTTCGATGGATTGCCTATGCCCAAACCGAGCGACCACTGCCCTTTTTGCCAAGCTGAAGCCACTGCTGTACGTCAGAGTGTGTCTGGGCTGTTTCATGTGCGCTGCGAGGGTTGTGGCGCTTCTGGGCCGCTGTGTGCCACTGAAGATTTGGCGTGGGCCGGTTGGGTCAAGGCCAACCAGAGTAGCCATTTGCTGCGCACCGTTTTGGATGAAACCCCTGACATCATCTTGCTGAAAGATTGGCACGGTCGGTTTCTGCTGGCCAATGCGGCGCTGGCCCGCTTGTACGGAACTACACCAGATCAATTGGTTGGCCAGGATGATGGGGCGTTCAACCCCAATGCCGAACAAGTGGCTTTTTATCTGGAAAACGTGCGCAGCATCATGCGCAGTGGGCAAACCCAGATCGTCACTGAAGAATCGACCGATGTGGAAACGGGGAAGGTGCACCATTACCACTCGATCAAGAAACCGCTGATTGGACCGAATGGCGAACGGCGCATTCTGGTGATTGCCCACGATGTGACGGAGTTGCACCAGGCCAATCGGCTCATCGCGGACCGCGAGCGTAGCTACGACTACGCCATGTCAGCCGCCCGCGAGGGCATCTGGGACTGGGATTTGCGCACCAACATCGTTACCCACAATGCCAAGTGGTGTGAGCTGATTGGCCTAGAGCCCGATCAGCTGAGCCATCCCATGGAAGTCCTCGGCGATTTTTTGTACGAAGAAGACCGGGAAAGCGTCATGGCCGCTATCAATGCGGCTCTGGATGGGGATGGTGATTACGAACACGAACACCGCATGCGGCGTGCCGATGGTACGGTGATCTGGGTGCTGGACCGGGGACAGGTGGTCGAACGCGATGCACAGGGCAAGCCCACCCGGATGGCCGGTAGTTTTGCCAACATCAGCCGCCGCAAGGCCAGTGAAGCGCTGTTGCAGGCGACGCAGGAAGAACTGCTGCGCATGAATCGTGAGCTGGAGCAGCGGGTCGCTGAACGCACGGCCGAATTGGCCAAAGCCAATGAGGAGTTACAGCGCCAGGCCCACCGAGATCCTTTGACGGGCTTGTACAACCGCCGAGCCACCATGGAGCGGCTGGAGGTGGAGTGGGCACAGTTCTGCCGCTCGGGCCGAGCCTATGCGGTCATTCTTTTTGACATTGATCACTTCAAGCAAATCAACGATCTGCATGGCCACGACATGGGGGATATTGCGCTGCGCAAAGTGGCCCAGGCGATGCGCGAGCGGATACGCACGACCGACCATGTTGGACGTCATGGGGGCGAGGAGTTCATCGTCATCCTGCCGGATACCTCGCTGGAAGGAGCCTTGGCCCTGGCAGAGAACATTCGTGCCAGCGTTGCGCGCCTGACCATCTCTGGGTTGGGGCACGTCACGGTGAGCGGTGGTGTTTCTCTGGTCAGCAGTTCTGACACCGGGGTGGACCCCCTCATGTCTGCCATTCAGCGTGCGGACAAAGCCCTGTATGCGTCCAAGCATGGCGGACGCAACCGGATTAACAGCTTCCTCGCGCCGGACGGGCAGGCCTGACAAAGCCGAGCAAAACCCCCAACTATCTGGCGTTGTCCGCGTTGCTCTCCAGGCGCGCGCTGATCCAGGCTTCCAATGCAGGCGCGCGCAGAGGTTTGCTGTACAGATACCCTTGAATGAATTCGGCACGCATTCCTCTCAGGATTTCCGCCTGGAGCGCAGTTTCCACACCTTCTGCCACCACCTGTAAGCCCAACCGTTTTGCGATTGAGACAATCCCATCGCACAACTGATAGTGAACGCTGTTGTAGGCGAGGTCATCGACAAAGCACTTGTCGATTTTCAAGTAGTCCACCGGATACCTTTTGAGGTAATCCAGCGAGGAGTATCCGGTTCCAAAATCATCCAAGGCCACCTGCACGCCCAGGGCGCGGTAGGACTGCAGGATTTTTTCAGTCAGGCTGGTGGACCCTACCAGGGAATGCTCGGTAACTTCTACGATCAGGTTGCTGCCGCACAGGCCAAATTCGTGCAGCGCATCACGCATTTCACGGTGGCACTCGTCGTAATCGTGAAAGTCGTGGGAGGACCGATTGACGCTAACCTGAAAATCCAGGCCAAAGGCATGGGTCCAGCGCGCCAAGTCGTCCATGGCCTGACGCAACACCCACTTGCTGATATTGCGAATCAGACCGTATTTTTCTGCCAAGGGGATGAAGACGGCAGGGGAAACCTTGCCCAGTTCCGGATGCTCCCAGCGCAGCAAGGCTTCTGCTTTGGTGACCCGCCCTGATGCCGTATCCACAATCGGTTGGTATTCCAGGTACAGCTGCCGATGTTCGACGGCGTTGTTCAGACCTTGCACCAGGAAAAAATCCGCAGGCATGTCTTTGCGATCAAAGTGGGAGAAAAAACGTGCCATGCCACGACCCTTCATCCTGGCGGTTTGCAGCGAATGCTCGGCATTTTTGAAGAGCGTTGCGTAGGTTTGGCCATCCTCGGGGTACAGCGCAACCCCCATGCTCACCGAGAGCGAAACCGGCTGCCCCGCCACCTCCGTGATAGCTCCAATCGCCGCCTTGAGTTTTTCGACTGCTTTGGGAATGGATTGAAGTTGCGTGAAGCCCTGCAGCACCACCACAAAATTGTCCGAGTGGATGCGCGCAACGTCGTCGGATTCACGGACCGACTCCCGTATGGTCTGGGCGACTTTGATCAGCAACTGATTACCCACAGCGGGCGAGTGCTTCGCGTTGATTTGGGCGAAGCCATCGATATTGCAGCGCACCAGTGCCAGGGAGCGCTGACGGATCTGTGACACGCGAATCAGGTCATCGACGGCATTTTGAATCCCCACACGGC
This sequence comes from uncultured Burkholderiaceae bacterium, assembly GCA_964597235.1. Taxonomy (GTDB): domain Bacteria; phylum Pseudomonadota; class Gammaproteobacteria; order Burkholderiales; family Burkholderiaceae_C; genus CAYZPX01. Next base: position 13,444 of record CAZQXQ010000051.1, read on the forward strand.
TCATCAAGCCTGTGAGGCTGTCGAAATGCACCTCTTGCCACAGCAATTGTTCTTGCTGGATTTCCTGTGTCAGGTCGCGGACGATTTTGGAAAACCCGATGATGTTCCCCAGATCATTTTTGATGGACGAGAGCGAGACCGAGGCAAAAATTCGCTGTCCACCCTTGGTGAGTCGCGTCGTCCGGAAATGGCGTACCGGTTCGCCAGAGAGCACGGCTTTGAGCAGTTTTTCTTCTTCGTGCAGGCGCTCTTGCGGAAACAGAAGGCTGATGTGCTGGCCCACGGCCTCTTCGGCGGTGTAGCCAAAAATCCGCTGGGCGGCCAGGTTCCAGGTACGGATCACACCCTGCCGGTCTTTGCTGATGATGGCGTCATCCGACGAATCGATCAGCGCTTTGTATTGGGCAATTTGCTGCTCCGCGCGAACCTGGGCGGTGATGTCGCGGGCAATCTTGGACGCGGCAAAGACCTTGCCCGAACCATCGTAAATTGGCGAAATCGTGACCGAGATGTCAATGCGCCGTCCGTCTTTGCAAAGGCGCTGGGTCCGAAAATGTTCGATGCGCTCCCCCTGGGCCAGCTTGGCCAGGATCAGGTCCTCTTCGTCGGTGCGCTCTGGCGGGAAGATCTTGAGCATCTTTTGTCCGACCATTTCGTCTGCAGCGTAGCCAAACATCCGGGCTGCGGCCGCGTTCCAACTCAGGACCGTGCCATCCAGGGATTTGGTGATGATGGCGTCCACCGAGGTGGAGATCAGACGGTAGAGGGAGTCGTGGTCGAGGCTGGCGTTGTCCATGGGGAGCGTGGTGCAGGGTCTGCAAAAGGCCGCGTATTCTCCCTGTGAATTTCTGTTTCAGTTTGTGACCCGCGGGTCATGTCACATTCGCGCACGTATGATCCAGGCCCTAGCCAGACACTGGCGCCGACCTTTTACCGAGTGGCATTGCATGACCCTATCCCGTCCGATTCCAGCGCAAGCGCCCGCAGGGGCTGGTGCCCAGCAGGCACGGATGGACCGTTTACAGCTTTTGTTTCGGCAATCGTTTTTCGCCACATTCGGCAGCCTGGGCGGTGGCCTCACGTTGTCGTGGCTGCAGCGTGACCTGGGAAACCGCGAGCTGATCGTGCCCTGGGTCGTCGTGCTGTGCGTGAGCACCTTGATCCGGTCCTGCATGTTCTGGGCCTATCACCGCAGCGACCTGAGTGAGCGCACCGTGGGTGGGTGGGAGCGCGTGTATTGGGTCACGCTGGTGCTGACAGCTGGCGCGTGGGGGATGGGCGCCGCCTTGCTCATGTCCCCGGAGAGCCTGCTCTCCCAGGTCATCACGCTCTTTTTTGCCATTGGCATGGCGGGGAGTGCGATTTCGGCCTACTCGGCCTATCGATCGATGACCCTGGTGGCCGTCGCTTTGGTGCTGTTGCCCACTACGCTCTGGTTGCTGGTGAATTCGGGTCTGGAGCAGCGGCTGCTGGCCATCAGTGCGCTGGCGTTCGCGACCTTTGTGGTCCGGACGACCAAGGAGCTGTCCTCGGCCCTGCGATCGTTGTTGCACCTGCGGCGCCAGCTGGAAATCGAGCACCGGATTGCCACCAATGCGGCGCGCACCGACGAACTGACGGGCCTCAACAACCGGCGGGCTTTTTTCGAGCGGGGCGAAGACATGCTCTGCTTGACCCGGCGTCATCAGCTGCCTTTGTGTGCGCTGTTGATCGACATTGACCATTTCAAGCAGGTCAACGACACCCATGGCCACCACGGGGGCGACCGCGTCTTGCAAGCGGTTGCCGAGACGCTGAGATCCACGCTGCGTGAATCGGACCTTTATGGCCGCCTGGGCGGCGAGGAGTTTGCGGTCTTGCTCCCTGGCACTGACAGTGAGGCCGCCCGTTTTATCGCGGAGAAACTGCGCCGCGCGGTGCAGGCCACGCAGGTCGCCGTGGATGGCGTGGTGCTGCGCGTGACGATCAGCATCGGCCTGGCCGAAGTGGATGAACGTTGCACCAACCTGCACACACTCTTGGCCACCGCCGATGCCGCCATGTACCAGGCCAAATCGCAAGGGCGCAACCAGGTGGTCGCTAGCGCGCAAGCTCCCAGTCCAGTGAGTTCAAGTGAGTCCCAGTGATTCACTGCGCCAATGATCAATGCCCCTGAGGGCTGTGGCTAGGGCGCACCAGCAGGCGGTGGCTTAGCCAGGCCCCCAGACCGCAAAGCAGCATCACGCCCGCCAGCGGTTGGCCCGTGCCGTTGTGCAGCAGGCCCACCAGGCCACCCGCCAGGGTGGCACATA
>CAZQXQ010000052.1:0-15455 GCA_964597235.1 uncultured Burkholderiaceae bacterium
GTGGATGAAGCTGCACGTGCCGGCCAACTTCATCGGCTACGGCACCTTCGCGCTGGCGGCCATGGTGGCCTTTGCCTACCTGGTCAAGCAGCAGGCGCAGGAAACCCGCTGGTACAAGCTGGCGCCGCTGTGGCTGCTGGGCGTGGTGCTGTGTTTTGAGCCCATCGTCTTCCGCCAGGGCGGCGCCCAGGCCGAGGCCGGTGGCAGCTATTGGATGGTGTATTTCGGCATCTCGGCGCTGATCGTTGCGGGCATCCTGATGGCCCGCCGCCGCATCGCCGAGCGCCTGCCCGCGCTGGAGGTGCTGGACGATGTGATGTACAAGTCCATCGCTGTCGGTTTTGCCTTCTTCACCATCGCTACCGTGCTGGGCGCACTCTGGGCGGCTGAAGCCTGGGGCGGCTACTGGAGCTGGGACCCCAAGGAAACCTGGGCGCTGATCGTCTGGCTGAACTACGCTTCCTGGCTGCACATGCGCCTGATGAAGGGGCTGCGCGGTACGGTGTCCGCTTGGTGGGCGCTGGTGGGTCTGGCCGTCACCACCTTCGCTTTCCTGGGAGTGAACATGTTCTTGAGCGGGCTGCACAGCTACGGAACCCTGTAAGGCTTGAGGATCATTACTCCTCTTTTGATAGCTAGTTTCGCCCGATTCCATTGGGATAGAGGCCAAAAAGGCTTGAAATTGGCCGAAGCCAGTGTCAGGCCCCTCGCACAAGGAAATCACCATGCTGATCCGTGTCCCCGGCCCTGAGGGCAGTGCGCCTGTCCCTTCCGAAATCACGCCGCTAGCGGTGTACCAACAGCGCCGAGATTTGCTCAAGCGCTGGGCCAGCGGCGCGGCCGGCGCCACCCTGGCGGCCTGGGCCGGGCGTGAGGCGCTGGCGCAAACTGCCATCCCCCGCCCTGGCAAGCTCGCGCCCTTGCCCAGCGTCCAGTCCAAGGTGGCGGGTGCTGTCACCCTGGAAAAGCCCACCGCCTACCAGGACGCGAGCACCTACAACAACTTCTACGAATTCGGCACCGACAAGGCCGACCCCGCCCGCAACGCCCACACCCTGAAAACCCAGCCCTGGACCGTGGAGGTCGAAGGCCTGGTCAAAAAGCCGGGCAAGTTCGGCATCGAAGACCTGCTCAAGCTCAGCGCCATGGAGGAGCGCATTTACCGCCTGCGCTGCGTCGAGGGCTGGTCGATGGTGATCCCCTGGGTGGGCTATTCGCTGGCCGAGTTGATCAAGCGGGTGGAGCCGCTGGGCAGCGCCAAATACGTCGAATTCCACACCCTGGCCGACAAGGCCACCATGCCGTACATCGGCTCCCGCGTGCTGGACTGGCCCTATGTCGAAGGCCTGCGCCTGGACGAGGCGCTACACCCGCTCACGCTGCTGACCTTCGGCATGTACGGCGAAATCCTGCCCAAGCAGAACGGCGCACCCATCCGCCTCGTCGTGCCCTGGAAATACGGCTTCAAGAGCGTGAAAAGCATCGTCAAGATCCGCTTTACCGAGACCCAGCCACTCACCGCCTGGCACAAAGCCGCGCCGCAGGAGTACGGCTTTTATTCCAACGTCAACCCGCTGGTGGACCACCCCCGCTGGAGCCAGGCCACCGAGCGCCGCCTCGGCGAGGACGGCCTGTTCGCCAAAAAGCGCAAGACGCAGATGTTCAACGGCTACGAAGCGCAGGTGGCGTCGCTCTATACCGGCATGGACCTGCGCAAGTTCTATTGAGCGGGGTGGGCTGCTGGACATGCCAAGCTCCCGCATGGGTGACATCACGCACCGCGCGCTGCTGCATCCCATCGCCAAACCCTGGCTGTTCGCCTTGTGCTTGGCGCCGCTGGCCTGGATGGTGTGGGCGGCAGTCGGCAACCATCTGGGCGCCAACCCGGCCGAAGCGCTGATCCGCAGTTCTGGCGATTGGGCCCTGCGCGCGCTGTGCCTGGCGCTGGCCATCACGCCGCTGCGTGAGCTGACGCGCATGGCCGCACTGGCGCGTTTTCGGCGCATGCTGGGGCTGTTTGCCTTTTTCTACGCCGTCTTGCATTTCCTCGCCTATGTCGCGTTCGACCAAGGATTCGACCTGGGCGAGGTGCTTCGGGATGTTGCCCAGCGGCCGTTCATCCTGGTGGGGGTGCTGGCGCTTTTGGTCCTGGCGGCGCTGGCAGCCACCTCGCCCCAGCGGGCGGTACGCGCCCTGGGGGGGCGCCGCTGGAAGGCGCTACACCGCACCGTGCACTTGGCGGCGGCACTGGCGCTGCTGCATTTCTACTGGATGCGCAGCGGCAAGAACGATGTGGCTGAAGTGGCCTGGTATGCCGCACTGGTGGCGCTGCTGTGGGCCTGGCGCCTGCGCCCCCGTGAACGCTGAGGGCCTGCCGTTCAGCGAGCCGGCGGGAGGGAGGAGGGCAGGGGCGGTGCCTCGCGCCTGGGATCCAGCGTTTCCGGCAGGGTCGCGCGCTGGCGGGCCTCGGGGCCATCTGGCAGGTACAGTGCGCCGCGCTGGCCACAGCCCGCCAAAGAACCCACCACGGTGAGGGCCACTGCCCCCAGCGTCAGGGCCCTGCATAGAATTTGTCTGCTTTTCACCATCGTTTGATTCTAATGACCGACCTTGAATTCCTGGACCGGGCCGAGGCCCTGCTGCGCAGCATCGAGCTGACCTGCGACCGCATCAACGACACCACCGATGCCGATATCGACAGCCAGCGCTCCGGGGGCATGATCACGCTCACCTTTGCCAACCGCAGCCAGATCATCATCAACCTGCAAAAGCCCCTGCACGAGGTCTGGATGGCGGCCAAGTCCGGCGGCTACCACTACCGTTTTGATGGCGCTCAATGGCAAGACACCAAGGGCCAGCGCGATTTCTACACCCAGTTGACCCAGGATGCCTGCGCCCAGTCCGGTCTGTCCCTGGTCTTTGCTCCTTGATCTCTTCTTGATTTCTTGATCTTTTTTGACCCCTTGACGTGACAGCGCCCCGGGCCTTGCGGGCGCCGGGGCACTGCGGGGCTTTGTCGCCCATCGGGGCTTCAGTTGCGGAACAGGTCGAGGATGCGGTTGCGCTCTTCGTTGGCTGGCGCTGGCGGCGGTGCCACGGGCGATGGTCGCTCGGTAGTGCCCTCGCGCCCTCCAAGGCCCAGGCTGTCGATGCCGCCCGCGCGGCTGTTTTCTTCCAGCGCCCAGTCCCCACCGGTCTGCGCCATGCCTGCGGGTGGGGTGATTTCCGTCACTGGCACGCCCCGCAAGGCATGTTCCATGAAACGGATCCATATGGGGAGACTCAGTCCACCGCCGGTTTCGCGGCTGCCCAGGTTGCGCGGGTTGTCGTAGCCGATCCAGGTCACCGCCGCCAGCGTGGGCTGGTAGCCAGCAAACCAGGCATCGACCGAGTCGTTGGTGGTGCCGGTCTTGCCATACAGGTCGGGGCGCTTGAGCAGGGCCTGCGCCTTGGAGGCCGTGCCAGAGCGGGTGACTTCCTGCAGCAGGCTGCTCATCACAAAGGCATTGCGTTCGCTGATGCCGCGCACGCTCTCATCCAGCGCTGGGGGCTGGACTTCGGACAGCACCTTGCCTTTGTGGTCGGTCACCTTGCGGATCAGCCAGGGGTTGACCCGGTAGCCACCGTTCGCAAACACGGCGTAGGCCGACGCCATCTGCAGGGGCGTGACGGAGCCCGCGCCCAAGGCCATCGTCAGGTAAGCCGGGTGCTTGGCCGCCTCAAAGCCGAAGTTGGTTAGCCACTTTTGCGCGGTCTTGGGTCCCACGGCTTGCAGGATGCGGATGGAGACCATGTTCTTGGACTTGGCCAGCCCGGTGCGCATGGACATCGGGCCGTCGTATTTGCCGTCGTAGTTTTTCGGCTCCCAGGGCTGGCCCCCGGTGGTGCCCGCGTCGAAGAACAAGGGCGCGTCATTGATGACGGTCGCCGGGGTAAAGCCTTTTTCCAGCGCCGCCGAATAGATGAAGGGCTTAAAGCTGGAGCCCGGCTGGCGCCAGGCCTGGGTTGCGTGGTTGAACTTGTTTTTGTCAAAGTCAAAGCCCCCGACCAGCGCCTGGATGGCGCCATTGCGCGGGTCCAGGGCCACCAGCGCACCTTCCACTTCGGGCAGCTGGGTGATTTCCCATTCGTTGCGAGCGGACTTCACCAGCCGGATCACGGCGCCCCGGCGGATTTTCAGGTTGGGCGGTGCCTTGTCCCCCAAGCCCGATTGCACAGGCTTGAGGCCATCGCCCGTCACCATGATGGGCTCGCCATTGGCGCGGATCGCCATCACCTTGCGGGCGCTGGCCTCCAGCACCACGGCGGCCAGGACGTCGCCGTTGTCCGGATGGTTGGCCAGGGCGTCGTCAATGGCTTCTTCCAGCTCCGGACCCGAAGCGGGGAGCGTCACGAAGCGCTCGGGCCCCCGGTAATGCTGGCGCTTTTCGTAGTCCATGATGCCCTGGCGTAGCGCCTTGTAGGCGGCCTCTTGGTTGCTGGCCTGCAAGGTGGTGTACACGTTCAGGCCCCGGGTGTAGGCCTCGTTGCCGTACTGGGCATAAATGAGCTGGCGCGCCATTTCGGCGACGTACTCCGCATGCACGCGAGCGTTGGAGGTGCTGGTGCGCACCTGCAGCTCCTCGGCTTTGGCGGCAGCGGCCTGCTCGGCGGTGATGAAACCGTTTTCCTCCATGCGCTCGATGATGTAGAGCTGCCGTGCCCGCGCCCGTTTGGGGTTGCTCACCGGGTTGTACGCGGAAGGGGCCTTGGGCAGGCCCGCCAGCATGGCGGCCTCGGCAATCGAGACCGATTTCAGCGGCTTGCCAAAGTACGTCTCCGAGGCGGCGGCGAAGCCGTAGGCCCGTTGACCCAGGTAGATCTGGTTCATGTAGATCTCCAGAATCTGGTCCTTGGTCAGCAGGTGTTCGAGCTTGAAGGTCAGCAAGATCTCGTAAATCTTGCGGGTGAAGGTCTTTTCCGAACTCAAATAGACGTTGCGGGCCACCTGCATCGTGATGGTGGATGCGCCCTGGCTTTTGGCCCGGCCCAGGTTGGCCATGACGGCGCGCAGCATGCCGCGGTAGTCCACCCCGCCATGTTCGAAGAACCTGGCGTCTTCGATGGCCAGTACGGCGTTGATCATCACTTCGGGAATTTCCCGAATGGGGGTCAGGTTGCGTCGCTCCTCGCCAAACTCACCCAGCAGGGCGCCTTCGGCCGAATAGACACGCATCGGCAGCTTGGGCCGGTAGTCCGCCAGGTCCGAGATGTCGGGCAGGTTGGGGTAGGCCATGGTCAGGGCCACGGCAATCACCAGGGCCAGGGCCAGCGCGCCGGCGACAGCCAGACCGATGGCCCAGGCCACCAGACGCAGCAGCCAGCGTAGCCAGCCGGGGCGGGTGTGGGAAGGCGGTGTGGGGGAGGAGGAGGGGGGAGTGCTAGACGCAGGGGTGCGGGAGGAGGTCATGAAACGCCGCCAAGAAGGGACCCGGCGCATTATAAAAATCGTCGGCTTTTGGCAACGTGTGCGGGGCCTGGACCGCCCCAAAACCCTTTGCGCACCGGGTGATGCTGATAGCATTTGGAACCGGCGTGAGGCTTCCTTGTGCCACCAAGTTTTAACAGGGGACCTATCTTGATCTCTTTGGGATCGTTATTCCGTCGTCAGCCGCCCCCCCTTCTGGGCATCGACATCAGCGCCTCCAGCATCAAGCTCGTGGAGCTGGGCCATGACAAGGCTGGGGGATGGGTGCTGGAGCGCTGCGCCATCGAGCCGCTGGAGCGCGGCTGGATTACCGACGGCAATATCGAAAAGTTCGATGAGGTCGCCGAAGCGCTCAAGCGCGTTGTCAAGAAATCCGGCTCGCGCACCCGGAATGTGGCCCTGGCATTGCCGTCTTCGGCGGTGATCACCAAAAAAATCGTGCTCCCGGGTGGCCTGAGCGATGAAGAGCTGGCCGCGCAGGTCGAGATCGAGGCCAACCAGTACATCCCCTTCTCGCTGGACGAGGTAAGTCTGGATTTTTGCGTGATTGGTCCCAGCAAGAATTCAGGCACCGATGTGGAGGTGTTGCTCGCTGCTTCCCGCCGTGAAAAAGTCCAGGACCGTGAGGGTTTGGCGGAAGCGGCGGGACTCAAGCCCATGGTGGTAGATGTGGAGTCCCATGCATCCCGGCTGGCAGCGGCGCGCTTGGTGGCTCTATTGCCCAACCAGGGACAGGACGCCATCGTGGCCCTGTTTGAAGTGGGTGCCTTGACCACCAGCATGCAGGTGCTGCGCAACGAAGAAGTCTTGTATGACCGGGACCAGACCTTTGGTGGTGCGCAGCTGACGCAGCAGATTGTGCGCCAGTACGGCTTTTCCCAGACCGAGGCCGAAGCCAAGAAACGCAGCGGTGATCTGCCCGACGACTACCTGGACGTCGTCCTCAAGCCGTTTGTGGACAACCTTGCGCAGGAAATCGGGCGCGCTCTGCAGTTCTTTTTCACCAGCACCCCCTATAACCGGGCGGACCACATTCTGTTGGCTGGTGGTTCTGCATCCTTGGCGGGCTTGGCGGAGGCTGTGACCTTGCATACGGGTTTTTCGTGTGCGGCCGCCAATCCTTTTGAGGGCATGGCCTACGGGGAGGGGGTGCGCGTCGCCCAGCTGGCCCGCGAGGCCCCCACCTACCTGACCGCCTGCGGGCTCGCCATGCGGAGGTTTCTGTCGTGATTCTGATCAACCTGCTGCCGCACCGCGAGGAAGCGCGCAAGCGCAAGCGTGAACGCTTTCAGATCACCCTCTTGGCCTCTGTGCTGGCGGGCGTGGCAATCGCCGGTGGGCTGTATGCCGTACTGCAAACGCAGATTGAAAACCAGCAGGCCCGCAACGCTTTTCTGGAAGCGGAAATCAAGGTCCTGGACGGCCAGATCAAGGAAATTGCGTCCATTGAGGACGAAATCCTGGCCCTGCGGGCCCGGCAGACAGCCGTCGAGGATCTGCAATCCGACCGCAACCTTCCGGTCCATTTGTTGAACCAGCTGGTCCTGCAGTTGCCCGATGGGGTTTACCTGACCAGTGTCAAGCAAGCCGGGCAGACCGTGACGATGCAGGGCATGGCCCAATCCAACGAGCGTGTGTCTGAAATGCTGCGCAACCTGGCCAGCAACACGCCCTGGTTTTCCAAGCCGGAGCTGGTCGAAATCGTGGCCAGCAATGTGGCGCTGACGCCCCGGGATCAGCGGCGTGTGGCCTCTTTCAATTTGCGCTTCCAGCTCAGCCGTGCCAGCGACGTGCAGAAAACCAGCGAGGCAGGGGCAGCGGCTCCCGCCCCGGGCAGCCGTGGGAGGTAAGCATGCTCAAGAAGTCAACGCCCAAGATTGATTTCCTTGCACTGCAAGCGCAGGTGCAGCGCCAGTTTCGTAACCTGGATCCCAAAGACCCTTCCCGGTGGCCGGCCTTGCCGCTTGGATTGCTCTACGCGGGGGTGGCTTTCGGAGTGGCGGCTGCGTTGTGGTTTTTCAAAGTGGCCGACTACCAGCAGGAGCTGGAAAACGAGCGCGCCAAGATCGTGACCCTGCAAGCGAACTACCAGAAAAAGCTGGTCAAGGCCGTCAGCCTGGAGGCGCTCAAGCAGCAACGGGAGCAAATCCAGCAATACGTGATTCAGCTGGAAAAGCAGCTGCCCAGCAAAGCCGAGATGGCCGCCTTGTTGTCGGACATCAACCAGGCCGGTCTGGGCCGTAGTCTGCAGTTTGAACTCTTCCGGCCGGGCCAGGTGGTGGTCAAGGACTACTACGCCGAGCTGCCGATTGCCCTGCGCGTGACTGGCCGCTACCACGACATTGGTGCGTTTGCGGCCGACATTGCCCAGCTCTCCCGCATCGTCACCTTGAACAACCTGTCGATTGCCCCGGTGTCCAACGCCAAGGAAGCGGGCTTTCTGACCATGGATGCGACGGCGCGTACCTTCCGCTACCTCGATACCGAGGAAATCCAGGCCCAAAAAGCCGTTGCTGCGGGAGCGAAAAAATGAACTACCGCGTGCTGATGGGCTGCGGCGCTGCGGTGTTGCTGCTGGTCACGGGCTGCACGGCCTCTGGTGAGGATGAGGCACTGCGGCAATGGATGGCCGAGCAGCGTGCCGCCGCCAAGCCCCAGGTGACCCCGATTACCGAACCCAAACGCTTTGAGCCCCAGGATTACATCGCTGACACAGGCATTGAGCCCTTCAATCCGCTCAAGCTGCTGCAAGTGTTGCGTCGCGACACCGAATCCCAGGTGAGCAACGCTGCCTTGATTGCGCCTGAGCTGGCGCGGCGCAGAGAGCCGCTGGAGGCCTATCCCCTGGACACCATGGCCATGGTGGGCAGCTTGAACAAGAAAGGCGTGCCCACCGCCCTTGTCAAGGTGGACAAGCTCCTCTACCAGGTGCGTGTTGGCAATTATCTGGGGCAAAACTACGGAAAGATCACCGGCATCTCGGAGACCAGTATCCAGCTGCGTGAAATCGTGCAGGATGCCACGGGGGACTGGATTGAGCGCCCCACGACCTTAGAGCTGCAAGAGGGAAAGAAATGACAGAAAAAAACAAAGGATTCTTGCGCCACAGTCGGCAGGCCTCCTTGGCGCTGCTTGCCAGCTTCGCCGTGGCGGGGGCCTCCGCCCAGGGGACCATTCAGTCCGTCACTGGCGGGATTCAAGGCGGGATGGAAGTGGTGCGTATCGAGCTCTCGGAAGCGCCTGCAACGCTGCCCACGGGGTTTGCCATTCCCTCGTCGGCACGCATCGCACTGGATTTTCCAAACACCGCCAATGCCCTGGGACGCTCGACCATCGATGTCAACCAGGGCAATTTGCGTTCCATCAATGTCGTTCAGGCCGGTGACCGCTCCCGCCTGGTCCTGAACTTGAAGCACATCACCTCGTACCGCACGGAAATCCAGGGCAAGCAACTGCTGGTGCTGCTGGAGCCCGTGGGCCGTATCGCACCGGAGTCGGAGGTACAGCCCGTGGCGACCAAGGTGGCTGGGGCCGAGCAGGAAATTCTTCCGCTCAAGGACATTGACTTCCGCCGTGGTACCGAGGGCGGTGGGCGTGTCGTCGTGGGCCTGAGCGGCAGCCAGGTGGGTGTGGATGTGCAGCCCAAGGGCAAGGGCCTGTTGGTCGAATTCCTGCAATCCTCCCTGCCCGAGGGCCTGCGCCGCCGTTTCGATGTTTCCGACTTTGGGACCCCCGTACAGCTGTTGACTGTCACCCAGCAAGGGGAGCGGGTACAGATGCAGGTCGAGGCCACCGGTGACTGGGAGCACAGTGCCTACCAAAGCGGCAGCGAGTTTGTCCTGGAGGTGCGTCCTCGCAAGGTGGACCTGAACAAGTTGACCCAGGGGCCAGCGTTCAGCGGCGAAAAGCTCTCGCTGAATTTTCAGAACATCGAAGTGCGCTCGCTGTTGCAGGTGATTGCCGATTTCACCGACTTCAATATCGTCACCTCCGACACGGTGACCGGCTCGCTGACCCTGCGCCTCAAGGATGTGCCCTGGGACCAGGCGCTGCAGATCATCATGGACGCCAAGGGCCTGGGCATGAAGAAAACCGGCTCGGTCCTCTGGATTGCGCCCAAGGACGAGATCGATGCCCGCACCAAAAAAGACCTGGAAGCCGCCTCTGCCATCCAGAACCTGGAGCCGCTCAAAACCCAGGCCTACCAGCTGAACTACGCCAAGGCCGATGACATGGTCAAGCAGATTGCCAGCACCAGCTCGGGCTTCAGCAGTGGGGTGTCCGGGGCATCGACCCGTTTTCTGTCTCCCCGTGGCAGCGCGATTTCCGAGCCGCGCACCAACCAGATCTTTGTGACCGACATCCCCGCCAAGCTCGAAGAGGTGCGCCAATTGCTGGCCACCCTGGATGTGCCGGTACGCCAGGTGATGATCGAGGCCCGCATCGTCGAAGCCCGCGACACCTTTGGCCGTTCGCTGGGCGTGCGTCTGGGCGCCACCGACCTGCGCGCCGAGCGCGGCGGCGATGGCGGCTACGGCATTGGCGGCAACAACCGCATCGCGTTTGGCACCAACTACAACAATGCCGTCGCCAGCAGTGGTGGCGGTGGTACGGTGAACACCACCCAGAGCTTCGTGAACTTGCCAGCGGCGCTTAGCAACACGGCCAGCTTTGGCAACTTTGCCTTGTCGATCTTCAACTCCTCGGCCAACCGTTTCCTGAACCTGGAACTGTCCGCCATGGAGGCCGATGGCCAGGGCAAGATCGTCTCTAGCCCCCGCCTGATCACCGCCGACCAGGTCAAGGCCTTGATCGAACAAGGCACCGAATACCCCTACACCATCACCGCCCCCAACGGGGCCACCACCATTGCCTTCAAGAAGGCCGTGCTCAAGCTGGAGGTCACGCCCCAGATCACGCCGGAGGGCAACATCATCCTGGACCTGGACGTCAACAAAGACAGCCGGGGCGAGACCACCACCCAGGGCGTGGCCATTGACACCAAGCACATCAAGACCCAGGTGCTGATCGAAAACGGCGGCACCGTGGTGATCGGTGGCATTTTTGAACTGGACGAATCCACCCAGGAAAACAAGATCCCCGTGCTGGGGGATGTCCCGGTGATGGGGCGCCTGTTCAAGAACAACACCCGCAGCACCTCCAAGCGCGAAATGCTGGTTTTCATCACGCCCAAGGTCATCAGCGACCGTGGCCCGACCCGCCAATAAACATCCACACGAGAGTTCATGATGCGAAAAGTCATTCAATCCCTTTGGCTCTTGGTGGCCATGTTGCTTGTGGCGTGCGGCGGCGGTGGCGGATCGCCAGGCGCCAATCCGAACCAGCCCACCTTGGTAACCACGGCCGGTACCAGCCAGGTGCTTCCCACCGGGGCCCTGCGTGAGTTCGACATCAGTGGTGGTGTGCCGCCCTACCGGGTCACCGCGCCAGACCAGGCCATCGCTGTGGCGACGGTCAATGGCAAAACCCTCACGATTGGCGCTTTGGCGCCTGGCAAAACCACCGTGTCGGTGTTGGATTTCAAGGGCACCAAGGTGGACATTGCTGTGCAGGTGGGTTCCAGCATTCCGCTGTACACCACCGCGCCTGCCAGTCTGACTATTGGTGTCGGGCCTGTCGCTTCTAGGACGTTCCTGATCGGTGGCGGCGGTGCGCCCTACACCGTGCAGGGCAGTGACAGCAATGTCGCCCTGGTGCAGATGGTCAGTGCCAACGAATGGTCGGTCACCGGTGTGGCGATTGGTACTGCCACGGTCAAGATTCGTGATGCAGCGGGTGTGGAGGTGGCAGTGGCCTTGACGGTGGGGTCGCCCGAGTTGCGAATTTCTCCGACCGATCTCACCATCCCCGTAGGGCTGGTGGGGATCGCCAAAATCTCGGGTGGACAGCCGCCCTACATCGTGGCGGGTGGTATTCCTGCCGCCGTGACGGCTGAGATCAAAAACGGTGACGAACTGCACATCACCGGTAACCTGGCGTCCAAGCTGGATCTTTCTGTGGCCGATGCCGCGGGCAAAACCATCAAGGTGGCCGTGGAGGTCAACACCGCCACCACCCAAATTCGTCTGTCGCCTAGCGCACTGCTGATTTCGGAGCAGGACGACCAGCCGCTCAACTTCGGTGTGTTTGGCGCCGTGGGCCAATATTGCGTGTTCTCCTCCGTTCCTGCCTTGTTGCAGGTTGTTGGCGGGCCCTGCATGAGTGGGAATGCTTTCGTGGTGGACACCGGCACCCGTGGTTCCCGTTGCGTTGCTAAGACCACCGATGTAAAGATCACCATCGTGGACAGTGCCAAATCGATTGGCGAGGCGGTGATCACCATTGGTGATAACGGCACGGGCTGCGGTAACTCTGGTTTTGCCATCGTGCCTTCGACGATGACGGTTGGGGAAGGTACGTCCAACACCGCTGTCGTGGTTGGAGGTTCTGGCAGCTACGCCGTCAGTTCCAGCAATTCGGCAGTGGCCACGGCCACTTTGTCTGGCGATGCGCTCACCGTACAAGGGGTGGGAGCAGGTACCGCAACGATCACGGTGGTGGATTTGATCGATCCGCGTATCACGGCTACTTTGACTGTGACGGTTACGCCCAAGCCGGCGACTACGCCCTGAGCTTGGGTCGCAGCTCCCTCTAGGACGCGCGTCGCGCGTCCTTTTTTCATGCAAGATGCCGTTCCGTGATAGCGGTTTGCAAGGAGACTCTTCAATGATCGTTCTGGTCGGCATGCCCGGCAGTGGCAAATCCACCGTGGGGCGCCAGCTGGCGCGGCGGTTGGGGATGCGGTTTTTTGATTCAGACCACGTGATCGAGCAGCAGCTGGGTTGCGCGATTCGCGACTTTTTCGCGCAGGAAGGCGAAGAGCGCTTTCGGGATCTGGAGCACGAGACCCTGGATGCGCTGAGCGCAGCGCACCCCGATGCGGTGCTGTCCACTGGCGGCGGTTCGGTGCTGCGGCCGGAAAACCGGGCGCTGCTGCACGCGCGCGGGCGGGTGGTGTATTTGCGTTCTTCCCCTGAAGAGCTGTTTCGACGACTGCGCCACGACACCACCCGGCCTTTGCTGCAGGTGGCCAATCCTTTGCAAAAGCTGCGGGACTTGTATGCGCAGCGCGACCCGCTCTACCGCGAGACGGCGCATTTCGTCATCGAGACCGGTCGCCCCTCGGTGGCCATGCTGGTCAACATGATCGTGATGCAGCTGGAGCTGGCGGGTGAGGTGGGCCAGCCCGAGGTCCCACCGCTGGCGACCGAGACCCCGGCGGGCCATTCGGCCACTTGATTCCGGGCAGGGCAGGGCCCTGCGCCCCTACACTTGGGCGCTATGGCGAACCTTTTCACCCCCCCGACTTCTTCCGCTTCTTCCCCTTCCGCCGCCGCGCTGGCGCCCCAGACCGTCACCATCGACCTGGGTGATCGCAGCTATGCGATCCAGATCGGCACCGGTCTTCTGGGCGCTCCCGACACCTACGCCGGCCTGCCCAAGGCGGCGGCGGCGCTGATCGTCACCAACACCACCGTGGCGCCGCTGTACGCCGAGCGCCTGCAGGCCGCGCTGCAGCCCTGGTACCAAACCATCCACGTGGTCAGCCTGCCCGATGGCGAGGCCTACAAGACCTGGGAAACGCTCAACACCATTTTTGACACCCTGCTGGCCCAGGCCTGCGACCGCAAGACCGTGCTGTTTGCGTTGGGCGGCGGCGTGGTCGGCGACATGACCGGCTTTGCCGCCGCCAGCTACATGCGCGGCGTGCCCTTTGTGCAGGTGCCCACCACGCTGCTGGCGCAGGTGGATTCCTCGGTGGGTGGCAAGACCGCCATCAACCACCCGCTGGGCAAGAACATGATCGGCGCCTTCTACCAGCCGCAGCGCGTGGTCTGCGACCTGGACAGCCTGGACACCTTGCCCCCCCGCGAGTTCAGCGCCGGCCTGGCCGAGGTCATCAAGTACGGCCCGATCGCCGACATGGCCTTCCTCGATTGGCTGGAAGTGCACATGGACGCCCTGATGGCCCGCGACCGCGCTGCCCTGATGAACGCCGTGCGCCGCAGCTGCGAGATCAAGGCCTGGGTGGTCGGCCAGGACGAGCGCGAGGCCGGCCTGCGCGCGGTGCTCAACTTTGGCCACACCTTCGGCCACGCCATCGAGGCCGGCATGGGTTACGGCGCCTGGCTGCATGGCGAGGCCGTGGGCGCAGGCATGGTGATGGCGGCCGAGCTGTCGCAGCGCCTGGGCCGGGTCGATGTTGCCTTTGTGCAGCGCCTGCGTCGCCTGATCGAACGCGCCGGCCTGCCGGTGCGCGGCGCGGTGCTCGATACCGCCGACAACGCCGGCCGCTACCTGGAGCTGATGCGCGTGGACAAAAAGGCCGAGGCCGGCGAGATCCGCTTCGTCGTCATCGACGGCCCCGGCCAGGCGGCGGTGCGTGCCGCCCCCGATGCGCTGGTGCGCGAGGTGATCGACGCCTGCTGCGCGGCTTGATAGCCCCAGACGCACCTGAAAATGCTCCTAATTTAAGAGCTAATACCGCTGGTATTCATTGGATTGGAGGCTGATTTGACGCTTGAAACCACCCTGGCCCCCTACGCCTGCCACCCGGCCGCCACGCGGGGCCGGCGCCATCCCGAGCCGCCCGCGCCCACGCGCAGCGATTTCCAGCGCGACCGCGACCGCATCGTCCACTCCACGGCCTTCCGGCGCCTGGTCTATAAGACCCAGGTGTTCCTGAACCACGAGGGCGACCTGTTCCGCACCCGGCTCACGCATTCGCTGGAAGTGGCGCAGCTGGGCCGCTCGGTGGCGCGCACGCTGGGGCTGAACGAGGACCTGGTCGAGGCCATCGCGCTGGCGCACGACCTGGGCCACACGCCGTTTGGCCACGCGGGCCAGGATGCGCTGAACGCCTGCATGGCGGACTGGGGCGGTTTTGAGCACAACCTGCAAAGCCTGCGCGTGGTGGACCACCTCGAAGAGCGCTACGCCGCCTTCGACGGGCTGAACCTGTGCTTCGAGACGCGCGAAGGCATTCTCAAACATTGCTCCCGCGCTAACGCCGAGGCGCTCGAAGCCCATGAGCCGGGCGGAGTGGGGGCGCGGTTTTTGCAACGCCAGCAGCCCAGCCTGGAAGCCCAGCTGTGCAACCTGGCCGACGAGATCGCCTACAACGCCCATGACATCGACGACGGTGTGCGTTCGGGCCTGATCACGCTGGCGCAGCTGGAAGCCGTGCCGCTGTTTGACCGCTACCGGGCCGAGGTGCTGGCCGCCCATCCCGAGCTGGCCCAGCCCCGTGGCCAGCGCCGCCTGTTGTACGAGGCCACCCGCCGCATGCTCACGGTGCAGATCTACGACCTGACCGACGCCACCCGCGCCGCGCTGGAGCAGCACCGGCCGGGCAGCGTGGATGCCGTGCGCGCCTGCCCCCCGCTGGTGGCGTTCAGCCCGGCGATGCGGGCAGCGTCGGATGCGCTCAAGCGCTTTTTGATGCGCAACCTCTACCGCCACCCCCAGGTGGTGCAGACCACCGACCGCGCGCAAAAAGTGGTCGAAACCCTGTTCGCCCGCTACCTGGCGCAGCCCGCCGAGATGAAGCCCGGCTTTGCTGCCCGCGCCCAGGCCAGCACCGAGCCGCGCGTGCGCGCCCGAGCGGTGGCCGATTTCATCGCCGGCATGACCGACCGTTTTGCGCTGCGCGAACACGCCCGCCTGACCGGCGAGCCGCTGTGGGAATAAAGGTCAAATTGGCCTCTAGGTCAATGGATACCGGCGGTAGTAGCTATTAAAAGCATAGTAAAAAACGCCCAACCTTACAATCCCGCCCGCTTTCCACCTTCCATTTTTCGAGGCCCATCGCCATGACTGCTGACTCCCTGACCCCTGATGTTGCCGACGCCGCCCCCGTGGACCTGGATGCGGTCGTGCGCGAAGACACCGTGCGCTGGCTGGAGCGCGCGGTGATCGGCCTGAACCT
>CAZQXQ010000053.1:0-15396 GCA_964597235.1 uncultured Burkholderiaceae bacterium
CTTGGAGATGCGTCCGTTACACTGAAAATCGTTGCACTTTGCAGTTGAATCTGCGATGCCAAATTGGCATCCAGACCAATATATTCAAGCGGTATTAGCTATCAAAATAATAGTATTTTCACCTGCTAAAGGAGACCTTCCATGCCCTATACCGCCACCCACCTTGCGTCCATCGAAGCGCCTAACCGCGCCGACGTGGATCAGCTGCCCGGCCTGACGCTGTTGGAGTTCGGCACCAGCTGGTGCGGGCACTGCCGAGCGGCGCAGCCGGCGCTGCAGGCCGCACTCGCCACCCGAGACGATGTACGCCATTTGAAAATCGAGGATGGCCCCGGCCAGCGCCTGGGCCGCAGCTTTGGTGTCAAGCTCTGGCCCACACTGGTGTTCCTGCGCGATGGCCTGGAGCTGGAGCGCCTGGTGCGCCCCACGGACACCACCGTGATCACCCAGGCCCTGGAACGCCTGGCATCCCCACCACCGACCAAGCCGTGAACCTACGAAAAAGGCCGGGAAGGTCACCCTTCCCGGCCCCGCTTGCCAGCCCTGCTTGGGACAGACGGTTCACTCGCCCGTCAAGGCAGCCTGGCTTTGGCGGCGCAAGGCCACGGCATCCAGCTGCGCCAGCGACACCTCGCCGCGCTGGAGGCGGAACAGGCGCATCGAATTACTCACCCCCTGCATCTGGCCGTGTAGCGACTGGGCGGCGGCGGCCAGCTGTTCCACCATGGCGGCGTTTTGCTGGGTGATGGAATCCATGTGGGCCACAGCCTCGTTGACCTGGGAAACCCCGAGCTTTTGCTCGGATGCGGTGGAGCTGAGCTCGTCCAGCACCATGCCCACTTTGGCGACCGAGTTCAGCACCTCGTTCATGCGGTTGCGGGCCTCTTCGGTGGTGAGTTTGCCAGTTTGCACCCGCTCGCCGGACTCGACGATCAGCTGCTTGATTTCCTTGGCGGCCTCGGCGGCGCGTTGGGCCAGGGAGCGCACCTCGGACGCCACCACCGCGAAACCGCGCCCCGCCTCACCCGCACGGGCGGCCTCCACGGCAGCATTCAGCGCCAGGATGTTGGTCTGGAAGGCCACGCCTTCGATCAGGCGAATGATGTCTTCGATGCGGCGGGACGAATCGGCAATGCCTTCCATCGTTTGGGCCACGGCCTGCACCGCCTCGTTGCTGCGGCGGGTGATGGCTGAAGTTTCATGGGCCAGCTGGGCACCCTGGTTGGCGGACATGGCGCTGTTTTGGACCGTGCTGTTGATCTGCTCCATCGAGGCGGCTGTCTGCTCCAGGCTGCTGGCCTGGGACTCGGTGCGCGCAGACAGGTCGTTGTTCCCCGCCGCAATCTCCTGCACGGCGACGTCGAGGTTGCTCACCTCCTCACGCACGTCGTGCACCACGGTGCGCAGGTTGACCGACAGCTGGTTCAAGGCCTGCTGCAGCTGCCCCACGGCCCCGCCAGCCCCGATGGTCACGGTGTGCGACAAGTCCCCCGAAGCCAGGCTGTTGGCATCGTCCACCAAGCCTTTGAGCGGTTTGATCGTCAATGCGCTGGTGATGACCCCCGAGGCCGCCACGGACAGCAGGCCCACAACGACTGCGGCGATCCAGCCCAGGCCCGACAAGGCCACGCCCGCAGTCAGCGCCACTGCCAGCAGCTGCACCAGCCACAGGCGCGCCTGGGTGGACAGCGAAAACAGACGCTTGACACGCCCCAGGAAATCGTTGCGCAGCACAGCGCCCGCTTTCAACACATGGACCAGGCGGCCGTTTTGTGCCTCCTGGCGCATCGTGGCGTACAGCTGCTCGGCGGCCTGGACTTCCTCGCGGCCCGGCGCCGTGCGCACCGACAGGTAGCCCGTGATTTGCGTGCCATCCATCATCGGGGTGGCGTTGGCGCGCACCCAATAGTGGTCTCCGTTCTTGCGGCGGTTTTTGACCAGGCCCGTCCAGGGCGTACCCGCTTCAATGGTGGCCCACATGTCACGGAAGGCCTCTTCCGGCATGTCAGGGTGGCGCACCAGGTTGTGCGGCTGGCCCAGCAGCTCCTCACGGGAATAGCCGCTGATGTGAATAAACGCCGGGTTGCAGTAGGTGATACGGCCTTTGAGGTCCGTGACCGATACCAGTGTTTCACCCTCCGGAAACGCAAACTCGCGCTGGGTGACTGGCAGGTTGCTGCGCATGAGAAAAATCCTTTACCGTTGCTTGATGCCACGCTGTCTTCCATCCCAGCCACGGCGGCGGAACGCGCTTGTAACATCCAGATACAAAAGCGAACTGTAATCTGGGCGCCGTCGGGCGGCATCACCCAGGGACGGAAAATTGGCGTGGTTTCCCGAACCCAGTCCATTTTTGTCAGCACGACGCCACAAATTTCGCCAAGCTGGTAGCGACCCAGGTCCTGGCAGGGTCGATAGAATCCGGCGCTTTTCAAGGAACGTCCGTGCCTTTGCCCCTGCCCATCGTGGCCCAGTACCTTCTGCCCAAGCAGGCATTGACGGCCTTGGCTGGCCGCCTGGCCTCGGCCCGGCTGGGCGCCCTGACCACCTGGATGATTCGCCGCTTTGTCGCCCGCTACGGCGTCAACATGGCCGAAGCGGCCAAGCCCGATCCTGCGGCCTACGCCAGCTTCAACGACTTCTTCACCCGTCCCCTGAAACCCGGTGCCCGTCCGATCGCCAAAGCCGACTGGATCTGCCCCGTGGATGGCACGATCAGCCAGTTTGGTCGCATCGAAAAAGACCAGATTTTCCAGGCCAAGGGGCACCACTATTCCACCACGGCCCTGCTGGGGGGCAAGCCGGCGCTGGCCGCACCGTTCGAGGGAGGCCATTTTGCGACCCTCTATCTCAGCCCCCGGGACTACCACCGCATCCATATGCCCTGTGCGGGCCGTCTGACCGACATGGTCTATGTGCCGGGGGACCTGTTTTCCGTCAACCCACTGACCGCACGCCACGTGCCCGGCCTGTTTGCCCGCAACGAGCGCGTCGTCTGTCTCTTTGACAGCGCGCAAGGCCCGTTTGCCCTGGTGCTGGTGGGCGCCACCATCGTCGGCAGCATGGCAACCACCTGGCATGGCCAGGTCAACCCGCCCCGCCCGGGCCGCGTGTGCCACTGGAATTACCGTGACCAGGCCATCGACCTGCCCCAGGGCGCCGAGATGGGACGCTTTTTGCTGGGCTCCACCGTCGTCCTGCTGCGGCCACCGGGTCCGGGAGGATTCTCCACCGACTGGACGCCCGCCCGCCCCATTCGCCTGGGCGAAGCCATGTTCCAGCGCGGGCTTTAGTCCTTTGGCACCTGGCGGCTGCGGCACGCATCCCGGCAGACAGGCCATTTTTATAATTTCGCACCATCATCAGACCGGATCTACCTTGACCACCGCTGCCCCCTCCTCCGACGCCGCTTCGCTCCTGGCCCTGATCGCCGATGACATGCGCGAAGTGGACCGCATCATTGAACAGCGCCTGACTTCCAGTGTGCCGCTCATCGCCGAAATTTCCCGCTACATCATCTCTGCTGGCGGCAAGCGCCTGCGGCCTGCGCTGCTGCTGATGGTCTGCGGGGCGCTTGGCTACCAGGGCCCGCACCGCCACGCCCTGGCGGCCGTCGTGGAGCTGATCCACACCGCCACCCTGCTGCACGACGACGTGGTGGACGACTCCACCCTGCGCCGCGGCCGTCCGACGGCCAATGAGACCTTTGGTAACGCCGCCAGCGTCCTGGTGGGCGATTTCCTGCACACCCGTTCCTTCCAGATGATGGTGGACACGGGCAATCTGCGCATCCTGGAAATTCTGTCCGAGGCCACCAACGTGATTGCCGAAGGCGAAGTGCTGCAATTGGTGTCCATGCACGACGCCTCGCAGGACGAAGCGGGTTATCTGCGGGTGATTCGCTCCAAGACGGCCAAGCTGTTCGAGGCCAGCGCCCGCCTGGGTGCCGTGCTCGCTGGAAGCAGCACGGAAATCGAAGAAGCCTGCGCGATGTACGGCCAGGCCCTGGGCACCGCCTTCCAGATCATTGACGATGTGCTGGACTACGACGGCGAACAGGCTGAATTGGGCAAGAACCTGGGTGATGACCTGCGCGAAGGCAAGTCCACCCTCCCCCTGATCGCCGCCATGCAACGCGGCACCCCCGAACAAGCCCAGATCGTGCGAGAGGCGATTGAAAACGGTTCCACCGAGCAATTGGGTGCCGTGATCGAAATCGTGCGCATCACCGGCGCACTCGACGTGGCCCGCGCAGCAGCCAACGCCGAAGCACAACGCGCCATGGCGGTGCTTTCTGCGCTGCCTTCCAATTCTTACGTTGTAAATTTGTTAGGATTAGCGGGTTCGCTTTTGAGCCGCCGCTCTTGAACAAGAAACCATCGGGGTGTAGCTTAGCCTGGTAGAGCGCTACGTTCGGGACGTAGAGGCCGGAGGTTCGAATCCTCTCACCCCGACCAAGAATCACCAATTGAATCAAGACCTTATAGAGCCCCGCGTGTCGGGGCTCTTCTGTTTTTTGTCTGTGTGTGGCTATTCAGTGGCCAGCACGCTAGCATCACCCATTATTTGCGCGTACTGAGCGCGTTCGAGACCAATCGAGAGGTAATGTCCACAATCTGGATCATACGGTCGTACGGCATGCGGGTGGGGCCGATGACGCCCAAGGTACCCACGACCTTGCCGTCCACCTCATAAGGCGAGCTGACGACCGACAGTTCCTCAAACGGAACGACCTGGCTTTCGCCGCCGATGTAGATCCGAATCCCCTCCGCCTGACTGGAAATGTCCAGCAAGCGCAGAAGCTGGGTTTTCTGCTCGAACAACTCGAACGCCCGGCGCAAGTGCCCCATGTCGCTGGCAAAGTCACTGACCGCCAAGAGATTGCGCTCGCCGGAAATCACCACATCGCCTTCAGTGTCCGACAGAGCTTCGGAGCCGACCTGGACCGCCGCCTGCATAAGGACTCCGATTTCTCCCCGCAAGGTTTCCACCTCGGTTTTGAGCTTTTCTCGGACATGCTCCATTTCAATGCCGGCGTAATGCTCATTGAGGTAGTTGGAAGCCTCAATCAACTGGGACGGCGTGTAATCCAGCTCCGTGAAGATGACCCGGTTCTGCACATCCCCCTCCGGGGATACGATGATGACCAGCAGCCGACGCTCTGACAGCCGCAGAAATTCAATGTGCCGGAACACGGAGGAACGCCGTGGCGCCATGACCACGCCGACGAATTGCGAGAGGTTCGACAACAAGTGGGCTGCGTTCGCGATGACCTTTTGCGGCTGTTCGGGCGCCAACTCTGGGGCGGTGAATTGGTTGCGCTGCACCGTCAACATGGTGTCCACAAACAGTCGATAGCCCTTGACCGTGGGAATGCGGCCCGCAGACGTGTGGGGACTGACAATCAGACCCAAGTCCTCCAGGTCCGACATGACGTTGCGGATCGTGGCTGGCGAAAGCTCCAAGCCCGAGGAGCGCGACAAGGTCCGCGAACCTACCGGCTGACCCTCCGCAATGTATTTTTCCACCAGCGCCTTCAGCAACAACTTCGCACGGTCATCCAGCATCATGGGACTTTAGTGATGTAATTTCTGCATGCATTCTAATTTTCGTCGTGTTGCGCTGATCGGCAAATACCAAGTCCAGGCAGGCGGCGCATTGGTCCACAAAGCCGTTACCGTCTTGACCCACATTGCGGACTTTTTGCGTGCGCAAGGCTGCGAGGTCGTTCTGGAACAGACCAGCGCCCAACAGTTGGGCTTGACCGATCGCTACCCCAGTATCGAAGTCAGCCAAATTGGTGCCGACTGTGACCTGGGCGTGGTCGTGGGAGGAGACGGCACCATGCTGGGCATCGCGCGGCAACTCGCCCCGTACGGCACCCCCTTGATCGGGGTGAACCAGGGCCGCCTGGGTTTCATCACCGACATTTCGCTGGACGGCTATGAAGCCAAGCTGGCCCCGATGCTCCAGGGCGCCTATGAAGAGGACAGCAGGCCGCTGATGTCGGCACAGGTGTTCCGCCATGAATCCACCTTGCTTTTCGAAACACTGGCCATGAACGATGTGGTGGTCAATCGTTCGGCAACCGCCGGGATGGTGGAATTGCACGTCAGGGTGAACGGGCGTTTTGTTGCGAATCAGCGAGCCGATGGGCTGATCGTGGCATCGCCTACGGGCTCGACGGCTTACGCCTTGTCCGCTGGAGGGCCCATGCTGCACCCGGCCATCCCTGGCTGGGTGATGGTGCCTATCGCGCCACACACCTTGTCCAACCGACCCATCGTTTTGCCAGACTCGGCTGAAATTGCCATCGAAATCGTCAACGGGAGGGACACCAGTGCGAATTTCGATATGCAATCCTTGGCCTCCTTACAGCCAGGGGACCGGATTCTGGTGAAGCGATCCGAGCACAGCGTACGCTTTCTGCACCCGCTGGGCTGGAATTACTTTTCAACGCTGCGCAAAAAGCTGCGCTGGAACGAAGGAGAAGAGTGACCATGGCCCTGCGGCGGCTCACACTCAAAGACTTTGCCATTGTGGACTCCCTGGACCTGGAGTTCGAGCTTGGCTTTTCGGTCCTGACAGGCGAAACAGGCGCGGGGAAATCCATCCTGATCGATGCCCTGCAATTGGTACTTGGCGGACGGGCAGAAACCACCATGGTGCGCGAAGGTGCCCACAAAGCCGATGTCTGCGCTGAATTCGACATTCCCATGGACATGAGGGACTGGCTGAACCAGGCCGGGATCGAAACGGACGGCAGCCTTTTGCTGCGCCGGACGATTGACAACCAGGCGCGCAACCGGGCCTGGATCAACGGAACACCGGCCACCGCGGCCCAACTCAAGCAGCTGGGTGAATTTCTGCTGGACATTCACGGGCAGCACGCCTGGCAAGGCCTGATGCAGCCGCAGGCCGTGCGCGACATGCTGGACGCCTTTGGCAAGGTTTCGACCCAAGAGGTCACCTTGCGCTGGCACGAATGGCAAGCCAAACAAAGACAACTGACCGCTGCACTCGCCCAACAAGCCTCGCAACAAACCGAGCGGGATCGGTTGCAATGGCAAATCAGTGAGCTGGAAAAACTCTCGCCAAAAGCGCAGGAATGGGGGGAACTGGAAGAACAACACGCGCGCCTTTCGCACGCGGAAAGCCTGCTGGAAACTGCCGATGCGGCCTTAAACCATTTGGCCGCAGAGCCCCATGGCGTCTGCACCCAGTTGGGCAAAGCCATCCAGCTGCTGGAGCGACAACGCACGGTCGAGCCCTCTTTCCAAGGCTACGCCGATGTCTTGTCATCGTGTTTGGCCCAAATCGATGATGTCCGGCACTCGCTGAAAAACTACCTGCAACACGCCGACCTGGACCCTGATCGTCTGCGTGAAATCGACGGCCGCATGGCGGATTGGATGGGTTTCGCAAGACGTTTTCGACGCAGACCTGAAGAGCTCGCAGACACTCTAGCTTCCTGGAAAGAGACGCTGGCGGTCTTGGACAAAGCCATCGACATCGATGCGCTAGAGCATGAGGCAATCACCCTGTCCAAGCGCTATCACCAAGCAGCAGAGGTCTTGTCCACCTCCCGCAAACGCCACGCGGCACGACTGGCGGAAACTGTCACAGACAGCATGCAAACTCTGGGCATGGCGGGGGGACGGTTTGAGGTGGCCTTTGCCACCGTGCCCCCTTCAGCCCAAGGCACGGATGGCGTCACCTTCATGGTCGCCACCAACCCGGGGAGCACGCCCAAAGCCCTGGCAAAGATCGCCTCTGGCGGCGAGCTATCGCGGTTGTCCCTGGCCATTTCGGTCGCAACCAGCGCCCGAGGTGCGGCGCAAAGCCTGATTTTTGATGAAGTGGACTCCGGCATTGGCGGACATGTGGCAGAAACCGTCGGGAAACTGCTGCATTCACTGGGGGAGAAAAAACAGATCCTGGCAGTAACGCATTTGCCCCAAATTGCCGTTTTTGCCGACCATCACTTTCAGGTGAGCAAAGCACGCGAAGCCGATCGCAGCGTCAGCAGGGTGCAGAAGTTGTCGAGCCAGGAACGGCTGGAGGAAGTTGCCCGGATGCTGGGGGGGAAAAACGCCCGTAAAACCTCTCTGGCCCACGCCCGCGAAATGCTGCATCAAGCGCATGCCCTTTCATCAGGAACACGAGAATCGAATGAACCTTGACATCATGTTGATCACCGGCATGTCGGGCTCGGGTAAGTCCGTGGCCTTGCATGCGCTGGAAGATGCCGGCTACTACTGCGTGGACAACTTGCCGCCCGAACTGCTGTCCGCATTTGTGCAACTGGAACATCGCCACCACGGCCACAAGGTGGCGATTGCAATCGATGCCCGCAGCGCCACCTCTTTGCCACAAGTGCCACGAGAGTTGAACAAGCTCAAAGCCGCAGGGGCGCGGATCACCTCGGTATTCCTGGATGCCACCACAGAGACCTTGATTCGACGCTTTTCGGAAACACGGCGGCGCCACCCACTCTCGCACGATGAATCGACCGAAGGGCGACAGGCCCTGATCCAATCGATTGATGTGGAACGGAACCTCTTGGCCGAACTGCGCGAACAATCCCATGTCATCGACACCAGTGCGATCCGCGCGTACCAGTTGCAGACCTATGTCAAAAGCCTGGTGAGCACACCCGCGCAACAAATCACCCTGGTTTTTGAGTCATTCGCTTTCAAAAAAGGGATTCCCAACGACGCAGACTATGTGTTTGATGTCCGCATGTTGCCGAACCCCCATTACGAACGTGGCTTGCGTGAGCAAACAGGCCTGGATCTGCCAGTACAAGAGTTTTTGCAACGCCAGCCAGAAGTGGAAAAAATGCAAAACGACATTGCGGGATTCATCGAGCGCTGGCTGGATGAACTGGTGAAAAACCACCGTAGCTACGTCACCGTTGCGATTGGGTGCACCGGTGGCCAGCACCGCTCGGTGTATCTGGCCGAGCAACTGGCCACGCAATTCCAGTCACGGTGGACCGTACTCCGCCGTCACCGCGAACTCGACAGCCGGCCAATGTGAGGCAGCTGGGGCAGTCAAGCCATCAAAACAGGCTGTCGCGCAGCTGTTCCATCAGTGTGCGCACGGGCTTGGGCACCCCCCAATCGGCCACCTGGTCGGGATGCACCCAAACCCCCTCGGATAGCGCCCCGGCATCTACGTCCCAGGAGCAAAGCACTGGATGCAAATGCAAGTCCATATGGGTCAGCACATGCTTGAGGGGTGACAGCATCTCCGCCTCTGAGGTTGCACCCACTTTTCGCTCCAGCGCCCATTGATGCAGCGCGTTTTCGTCGGCAAACACCGGAAAGCAATGTAAGCCCGCCCAAACGCCCTGATTGGGCCGGCGTTCCAGCCAGAGTTCGCCCTTCGCGTTGCGCCCCATCAACAACCACCAGGCCTGGGATTGGCGGCGCAGCTTTCGGGTTTTCACCGGATATTTCTCTGGGGCTCCCTCACGATGGGCATGACAGCGGGTGTGCACCGGACATTCCGCACAGGCAGGCGCCCGGGGCGTGCACACCATAGCTCCCAGATCCATCAGGGCCTGGGTATAGCGTGGCATGGCGTGGTCTAAATTGCCATCGTCGGTTGGCAACAAGGCATGCGCCAAGTCCCACAGCTTGCGCTCGTTGGCCGCTTGGGCCAGATCGGCGTCAAATCCAAGGTAGCGTGTCAGGACGCGACGGACGTTCGCATCCAGGATCGGCGTTCTTTCAGAAAAACAAAAGGCAGCGATCGCGCCTGCGGTGGAGCGGCCGATGCCAGGTAACTCGGCCAGCGCCTCTGCAGAGGGGGGGAACTCCCCGCCATGCAACTCCACCACCATTTGGGCACAACGGTGCAAGTTGCGTGCACGGCTGTAATAACCCAAGCCGCTCCAGAGCGCCATGACGTCGTCTTGCGAGGCCTGGGCCAGCGCTGAAACGGAAGGGAAGGCTTCCAAAAACCGGGTGTAGTACGTGAGCACGGTGCTCACCTGGGTCTGCTGCAACATGATCTCGGACAACCAGACCCGATAGGGATCCCGGGTTTGTTGCCAAGGCAAATGATGCCGGCCTCGGGTGGCCTGCCAGGCAATGACAGCCTGCGAAAAGAGCGGGGAGATTTCAGACATTGAAGAACCATCAAGCCTTGTGAACTACGGGCTCAAACTTGGCAATGGGGACAAAAATAGGTACTGCGCTGTGCTTGGCGCATCGACTGGATCGGCGTGGTGCAAACAGGGCATGGCAAGCCCTCACGTCCATAAACTTTGGCGGCATTTTGGAAATGGCCCGGCATGCCATTGGTATTTTTGAAGTCCCGCAGGGTGGTTCCTCCCAGACGCACTGCCTCTTGCAACACTTGGCGGATCGCGGCATGCAAGGCTGCCACCTTCTCCGCGCTCACCTGGGCTGCGGGCGTGGTGGGCGCAATGCCCGCCAAGAAAAGTACCTCGGACGCATAAATATTTCCCACGCCAACCACCACCTTGCCACTCAACAACAAGGGCTTGATAGGCGTGCGGGACTTGGCTAGCGCCTGCGCAAAATCCTTGACCGTGAAATCGTCAGACAAGGGCTCAGGCCCCAGATGGGACAGCAATTTGCGCGCAGGGTCCTCGGTTTCGCTGCGGGAATACACGACCGCACTGAAGCGCCGAGGATCGTGCAGACGCAAGGTGCCGGCCGAGGTTTCCAGCTCAACATGGTCATGGGGCCCGCGTGGGGGGAGTGTTTTTGCCAGCAACAGACTGCCAGACATACCCAAATGCACCAGCAACAGCCCCCGATCCAGTTCGAGCAGCAGGTATTTCCCTCGCCGTCGGACTGCCCCGATGCGAGCACCGACCAAGAAGGACTCGGTACATCCCAAAGGCCAGCGCAAAGGCTTTCCAAACCATAGCGCATGAATTTGAGCCCCCTGCAACACAGGTTCGAGCCCCCGCCGCGTGACTTCCACCTCGGGCAACTCAGGCATGAGTTCGCCCCTTCATTGGTATTTTTTGCATGGATTATTATGGGGCGATGTTTTTTGCATCCAAGACGATCCGCCCCCTTGCCTGGATGTTGGCACCTGCCGCAGTACTCACCTGGCATTCTGCTGCGCTGTCGCAGACCAGTGCTGAACGCGCAGTCCGGGCGGAAGCAAAACAGGCAGCTGAACGAGGCGCCTTGTTCTATGAAACCTTGCTGGGCGAATTGAACGTTCAAGCAGGTCAGCCCCAAGTAGGGTATGCCTTGTTGCTTCAAGCTGCCCGCCGTTCCGGCGATGCCAGGCTCTACCAGCGCGCGGTGGAATTGGCCTTGCAATCGCGCTCTGGCGAACACGCTTTGCAAGCTGCACGAGCCTGGAAGGCTGCACTCCCGGACTCCAGTGAAGCAAACCGCTCTCTGCTGCAAATTTCCATCGCGCTGAACCAGATCGCCGACACGGGGCCTCTGCTGAAACAAGTGCTCGCGCAATCTACGCACGACGATCGACAAAGACTCCTTCGTGCTGTCCCTGGCATGTACGCCCGCGCCAGCGACAAACCCCTGGCTGCATCGGTGATCGAGCAGGGTTTGGAAGAAAGCCTCAGCAGCCCGGACACACGTGCGGTGGCCTGGACCGCATTGGGGTTTGCAAGGCTAGCGGCGGGACAAACCCAGCAAGCGCTGGAAGCCGCGAAAGAGGGGAGCACCACGGACAACACCCCACCGGACAACTTGCGCCTGTTGCTGGCGCTAATCCAAACAGGCGTCCCCGAGGCAGAAACCACGTTGAAGGCGCGCACGGCCCATCGCCCCATGCCGGCCGACCTGCGCTTGGCCTACGCAGACCTCTTGACAGAGCACAACCGCCTCAGGGATGCAGAAACCGTGTTGCAGGAAACGCTGCTCGACCTCCCGAGTCGGCCTGAGCCCTGGTTGGCCTTGGCCCGCCTGTTCACACGCAGCCAGCAATGGGACAAAGCCGAACAGGCAGCGCAGCAAGGCCTGAACCTGCTGGAAGCCACCGACAGTGCCGAACGACAAGAAGGGCTGTTGTCTGAGACTTGGTTGCTCTTGGCCTCGGTGGCCGAGAAGAAAAAAGACTACGCTGGCGCTGCGCAATGGCTGGATCGCCTGCCGCCCTCCGCCTCCCCTGTGCGCACAGCTTCCTTGAAGGCACTGCTGCTCGCACGCCAGGGACAGGTGGAAAAAGCCAGAAGCGTATTGCAAGCGCTACCAGATCAGGAACCGCTATTGAAACTGCAGCTGGAAATTCAATTGCTCCAAGAACTGCAGCAGTTTGATGAGGCCCTGGCTTTGCAAACCGAATGGGCCAGACAACAGCCTGATGATCCGGATGTGCAATACAACCAAGCCATGCTGGCAGAAAAAGCGGGGCGTCCTGGCCAAGCGGAAGCGCTGCTGCGGGACCTCATTGAGCAGTACCCCAATTACCACCATGCCTACAACGCGCTGGGGTATTTGCTGACCCAGCGCAATGATCGTTTGCAGGAAGCCAAACAACTGATCCTGAAAGCGCTGAAGTTTGCACCACACGACCCCCTGATCACGGACAGTCTGGGCTGGGTCGAATACCGGCTTGGCAACCCGCAGGAAGCCTTGCGCCTGCTGGAAGCAGCTTTCCAAGCACGTCCTGATGCCGAAATTGCCGCGCATTGGGGCGAAGTGCTCTGGCACCACGGATCACGCGCGGAGGCGCAACGGGTGTGGAACTTGGGGCTTTCGCTGGACCCGCAGAACCCCACGCTGCTGGAAACGCTGCAACGTCTGCAAGCACCCAACTGACGCGGATGCCTCGATCCATGCGCCTGGTTGCCGTTACTTCAACGATCACCCATACCCGACGTGGATGGCTTGGCCTGTTGGGACTTTGTGCCCTATCGGCTTGCAGCACTCCTCCAAAGCGGGACAATGCGGAGTCTGCCCACTGGCAAGGGCGGTTTGCAGTGTCTTACCGAGATCCTGCGGGGGAAACCCGTTCCACGTCGGCCACGTTCGAGCTGAGCGGGTCTCCCAGCCAAGGGACGCTGCGCTTGGGTAGCCCTCTGGGCACCCAGCTGGCCGAGATCCGCTGGCGGCCCGGCGAAGCCGTTTTGCAACATGCTGACAAAGCGGCAACCTTTGCGTCACTGGACGAGTTGCTGCTGGAGAGTTTGGGTGCCCCGCTGCCCATCCAGGCCTTGTTTCAATGGCTGGAAGGTCACCCGACCCCTGCGCTGGGCTGGGAGGCTGATCTGTCTCAGCTCGCACAAGGTCGCTTGAGCGCATCGCAAGGGGGGCCCAATCCCATCACGTTCCGCCTTCTTTTGTCCCAGTGACTGTTTTGCGTATGCAGGCTTTGTACGACGTTCCGGCTCCGGCCAAGATCAATCTCTTCTTGCATGTTGTGGGGCAACGGGCCGATGGCTACCACCTGATCCAGTCGGTCTTCACCATGGTGGATTGGTGTGACACGCTGCATTTCGAGTTGCGCAGCGATGGGCAGCTCAGTCGCGCAGACTTGGGTGACCCACTGCCGGCGGAAGACTTGATCCTGCGCGCCGCCAAAGCCCTGCAATCGGCCACCGGTTGCACCCGGGGAGCCCACATCGGTGTGCTCAAGCGTATTCCGGCACAAGCGGGTCTGGGTGGAGGTTCGTCTGACGCGGCCAGCACCTTGCTGGCGCTCAACCGGCTCTGGCGCCTGAACCTGAAAAGAGCGGAGCTCGAAACGATTGGCGCAAAGCTCGGCGCCGACATTCCCTTTTTTGTGCGCGGACAAACCGCCTGGGTGGAAGGCATTGGCGACCTCATCACCCCGCTGCCGGCGGACATCTGCCCACCTCCAAGCCGCTACCTGATCGTCAAGCCCGAAGCGGGCATCGACACAAAATCCATTTTTTCTTCAAAATTTCTCAAACGCGACACAAAGCCTGCTACAATGCGGGTCTTCGCAGCGATGCACGATAAATTTGGTTGCAATAATTTGCAACCAGTGGCTTGCAAAATGC
This sequence comes from uncultured Burkholderiaceae bacterium, assembly GCA_964597235.1. GTDB lineage: Bacteria > Pseudomonadota > Gammaproteobacteria > Burkholderiales > Burkholderiaceae_C > CAYZPX01. The sequence goes on from CAZQXQ010000053.1 coordinate 13,988, forward strand.
AAGCAAGTGTTGCAGAAGCCCTTCAGTGGCTTAACCAAAAAACACTTGCAGCAAGAATGACAGGCTCCGGAAGTGCAGTGTTTGCGAAAATTTCAGATTGTTTTGCGCTCACAGAGCTGCCGCAAGGGTGGATTGCAAAACAGTGTGAAAGCTTGAATGTTCATCCGTTAATTGGTTGGACTTCAAACTGAATATCGGTCATTTGCTTTCGGCAAGTGTCCAGTGTAGGGGAGTCGCCAAGTTGGTTAAGGCACCGGATTTTGATTCCGGCATGCGAGGGTTCGAGTCCTTCCTCCCCTGCCAAAATTCTTCTTCATCGTCTTAGGTCTTCAATCAGACCGATCTGCCGCACATGCAAGTCTCCCAGCCTGACTTTATGGTTTTTACCGGCAATGCCAATCCTGGCATGGCAGCGGAAATCGCCAAGTACCTTGGCACCAGCCTCGGTGCCGCAGATGTGGGTCGATTCTCTGATGGAGAGGTGACTGTCGAAATCAAAGAAAACGTCCGCGCGCGCGATGTGTTCGTGATTCAGTCCACTTGCGCTCCGACCAACGAGAACCTGATGGAACTCCTGATCATGGTCGATGCGCTCAAGCGCTCCTCGGCCGAGCGGATCAGCGCTGTCATCCCTTACTTTGGTTATGCCCGCCAAGACCGTCGCCCCCGCTCCACCCGGGTGCCGATCTCTGCAAAAGTCGTGGCCAACATGCTGCAAGCTGTGGGTGTCGCCCGTGTGCTGACCATGGACCTGCATGCCGACCAGATCCAGGGCTTCTTCGACATTCCGGTGGACAACATCTACGCCTCTCCGGTGTTGCTGGGCGATCTGCGCCAAAAGCAGTACGAAGACCTGATCGTCGTGTCGCCCGACGTCGGTGGTGTGGTGCGTGCCCGCGCGCTGGCCAAGCAACTGGGTTGCGACCTGGCCATCATCGACAAGCGTCGCCCGAAAGCCAATGTGTCGGAAGTGATGCATGTGATCGGCGAAATCGAAGGCCGTAACTGCGTGATCATGGACGACATGATCGACACTGCCGGTACTCTGGTCAAAGCGGCCGAAGTGCTGAAAGAGCGCGGTGCCAAGAAGGTGTACGCCTATTGCACGCACCCGATCTTCTCGGGTCCAGCCATCGAGCGCATCGCCAAGGGCACGGCCCTGGATGAAGTCGTGGTCACAAATACCATTCCCTTGAGCGACCAAGCCAAGGCATGTACCAAGATTCGCCAACTCTCCGTGGCACCGCTGATCGGCGAAACGATCCAGCGCATTGCCAAGGGCGAGTCGGTGCTGAGTTTGTTCTCGGATTAAGCAAATTGCCCTTTTGTGGGCACCATCGCCCGTCGTGCGTCCTGCCGGCGGGCTTTTTCAATCGGGCTGCGACTGGTCGCGGTGCAGCCTTTCTAGG
>CAZQXQ010000054.1:0-15144 GCA_964597235.1 uncultured Burkholderiaceae bacterium
TCAGCGCGGTGTAACGGTCAGCGTCCTTGGCCTTGAGGTAGTCCAGCAGCTTGCGGCGACGGCTCACCATGCGCAGCAGGCCGCGGCGGCCGTGGTGGTCTTTGGCATGTTGCTTGAAGTGGGGGGTCAGTTCGTTGATACGGGCGGTCAACAGGGCCACTTGCACTTCGGGGCTACCGGTGTCGTTAGCGGAACGGGCATTGGCCTTGACAACTTCGGCCTTGATGGAGGATGCGATCATGATTTTTCCTGAATAGGACTGCGGACAGTCCGGGTTTTACTTGCGCTAACCGTGGAATTTCGGCCAGCGTGTGCCTTGCTTAGGCAAAGCCGGCAGATTATAGCGGTCAGTCTTGCAGCCGGGCGGCGTCGGCAGTCGCCATCGCAAATACCATTTTTTTGCCAGGTATGGCATTCGGGATTTTGCGAAGTTCCAAACGGCCGGCAGCCTGCGAAGATGCTTTGACCGACTGTTTAGATAATCACCCACACCGGAGATCGCCCCCATGCGCCTCAGCCCGCTCATCACTAGCACTGCCCCTGCGGGATGGCGTCATGCTGGTCCGCTGCTCTTGGCCAGCTTGGTCTGGGCCAACGCGTCCGCTGCCGCGCCACTGGATTCGACATTCATCCAAGTTCCCCGCATGACAGCCAACGGGGAATCGTCCCGCAAACAGAAAGCGGCCACCTCAGTCCGTCAAGGCGGCAAAGCCGCTACGCTGCGCAGCCCTTCGGAAGAGACACGATCCGAGCGCGACCGCCGCCTGACCCGGGAATGCCGAGGCCGCCCCAACGCCGGCGCCTGCCTGGGTTACGCCCGTCCCTGATTGCCTTGCATGGAGACCCACGCGCCTCCGGGCCTGCCCCCGCTGCACGGCCATTCCCGGGGTCTGACGCTCATCGAGCTGCTGATGACCTTGGGCATTCTGGGGCTGCTCGCGGGCCTTGCCGCACCCAATTTCGGTCAGCTCATGGACCGCTGGCATGTCCAGCACACCATCGATGCCCTACAAAGCACGCTGTACCTGGCACGCACCGAGGCCATCCGGCGAGGTGGGCGGATCGGCATCCAAAAAACTGCGCACCTCACAGAAGGCTGCGCACTGGCCAAGACCAACGAGGAATGGGGCTGCGGCTGGTTTGTCTTTGAAGACCTGAACAGCGATGGCAAATGGCAGAAGGCCGAGACCAAGCTGCACCACATCGCGCCTTCGGGCCGGGTGGCGGTGCTGCACCGCTCCGGTGGCACCAGCATCCGAGTGGACCGTTTCGGGAAGATGAGCGGGCTCAACGCCAAAGGCTTCACGGTTTCGCCGCTTGGGGAAGGCGTCTCCTCTCCAGCGACGCGGGGGCTGTGCATGGCCTCGGGCGGACGGATTCGCATTACGGCTGAGGTGCCCTGCCAATGACGTGCCGCTCTACCCAAACCAGGCAACGCGGAATCAGCCTGATGGAATCGATGGTCGCGATTGTGGTGATGGCGCTGGGCATCCTGGGAGTACTGGGCATGCAGCTGCGCACCCTGGCCGACACCCAATCGGGATTGCGCCGGGCGCAGGCACTGCGACTGGTCGAGGACCTGAGCGAGCGCCTGAAAGCCCACCCCGACGCCCAGAGCCAAGCCCCGGCCTATGTCTTGCCCTGGGGCAGCCCACCCTCCAGCCCACCCGATTGCCAAAGCCGCAGCCAAGAGATAGAGACCCTGTGCGACGCTGCGGCACTGCGCGCTTTCGACCTGCACCGCTGGCTGAACGGGGTGCGGAGTCAGCTGCCGCACGGCGACGCCACGCTGTTCCTGCCCCACGCAACCAGCCGCCAGCTGGGGGTGATGCTGGCCTGGCATGAAAACGACAAGCCGGGTGCCGCTCTGCCACAGGCCTTCGCGGCGGATGGCGCCCTGCCCGATTGCCCCAGCGGGCGGCAATGCCATCTGCAATACATCAGCCTGAGCCAACGCTGCCTGCCCGACCGGGAGCAGTTCGCACTGGTGCATTGCGCGCAGTGAGCCCACGATGCGATCACGATCACGATCACGATCATCACCTTCCCCCTTCGGCCACCGGCCGCGGCACTGCCGCCCCCTGGAAGACGGCGCCACGTTGATCGAACTCTTGGTCGGCTTGGTGATTGGTCTGCTGACCGTGGTCACGGCCCTGGGGGCGATGAACGTGTCACGCCAGCTGGCAGGTATCGTGACCGATGCCAGCCAGCTGCAGCAACAAGCGTCACACGCCCTGCGGATACTGGGCACCCAACTGCGCCAGGCCACCCCATGGGCCATGGCACCTCAAACCTCCGCCCAAGAGGCCGCGCAACTGCGCTCAGCGGGCACGATACTGGGCCCCACCCTGCGGGGCATGGCGACACCGAGCGGAGCCAAAGAATTTCATCTGAGCCTGCACACCACCAGCGTGCAGGAGCCCAGCCACCTGGCCACTGGCACCACCCCCAAACCCTTGCATTTGCTGCGCGACTGCCTGGGCGAAACCGGCGCCACGCAAGCCCAGAAAGCGCTGGTCAGCCACTTTCGCTGGCAAGACGGGCAGCTTTTTTGCCAGGGCGAAGGAAAGCCCCAGCCCCTGATCAGCGGCGTGCGCGACTTTCAGCTGCGCTACCTGCAGCAGCGCCTGGACCACCGCACCCAGCCTGCCCAACCACGCTTTCGCTATGCCCAGGCCGAGGACCTGCAAGACGCCGACTGGAACGAGGTGCTGGCGGTGGAAATCTGCCTGGAGCTCGAAGGCCTGGAAGCCATCGACAGCGCGGGCGCGCAGTACACCCGCTGCGACGGCACCGCAGCAAAGCGCGAGAACCGCTTGCAACAGGTCATACGCAGCACCTACCACCTGCGCAATCCCATGGCGGGAGGATCGGGATGACTGCGCGCGCTCGCCAAGGAGGCATCTCGCTGCTCACGGTGATCGTGCTGGTGCTGCTGTCCGGCCTGCTGGCGCTCTGGGCCTCGCGCAGCGCGCTGTTCCATGAGCTGGTCGTGGGCAATGCCGCCGACCACCAGCGCGCCCAGGAAGCCGCCGAAGCGCTGCTGCAAGATGCCCAACACGACCTGGCCTTGCACCATGCCAGCGGCACCCACCCACGGGCAGAGCAGGAACACCTGTTGCTTCCCGCGGACAGCGGCGCCGACTTCGACGTCTTCGTAGCGCGATTGCAATCTCCGACCGCAGCCAACGGTTGCCGGCAGGGCCTGTGCATGCCACGGAGCAGCGCGATTGATTTCTGGCTCCATCCCCCGACGCTCGCGGAAATGACGCAAGCGGGCATCGGCGCTCGGTATGGCGAATACACACAAGCGCCTGCAGCCAACCACCACCCACTACTGACCGAGCGCAATCCCGGACGGGGCGGCTGGTACTGGATCGAAGTGCTACGCCACCAGCCAACAGAAGGCGGCGATGCCGCCTGGGGGCCGAACGTACGCGCACCGCTGCTTTACCGCATCACGGCGCTGGCACAGGGGCTTAAAGCCGGCAGCCAGGTGGTCCTGCAAACCGTGGTGGCCTTTCCTGCCATTGCAGGTGAGTGAGATCCGTGACGGGACGTACAAGACTGGCCCTCGTAACCGCCCTCAGTGCGGGACTGCTGTGGAACACGCGCCTGCAGGCCGAACCACTGGCCTTGCGCCAGACCCCGCTCATCGTCACGGACGCCGCTTGCCCAGCCCCTGCGCCCGTGGTGCGGCAACTGCTCAGCGACCGCAGCTCGGTGCGGGACCGTGCCGCGCAGGTGTTCGTTGCCAGCGACCTTGTCCCCGGGCGTAGCAGTCAGATCACCGCCTACCGCTTGAGCGCCAACGGCAATGCGTTGAATACCGTACCCGCCTGGAATACCTCGCGCCAGGGGGGCCTTGGCCAATCGGGCCTCTGGTACACCGCCGCACCCAGCGCCAGCCATGGCCTGCCGGGCTACCGCGCCTTTGCCAGCCAGTTCCAGTCCCGTCCAGCCATGCTGTATTTGGGCGGTAGTGCCGGCCTGCTGCACGGCATTGACGCAGCCACGGGGCAGGAGCGCCTGGCCTATGTGCCGCGCGGGGTTTTGCCAAAGTTACGGGCGTTAACCGAATCGCCGCCCGGCAACCCGGTGCCGCTGACCGTGGATGGCCCCATGTTCACCGGCGATGCCAACACCGGCACCAACACCCAGCCCGACTGGCGCACCCTGCTGGTCGGCAGCCTGGGCCGGGGCGGTAAGGGCTACTTTGTGCTGGATGTGAGCAATCCGGCTGGTTTCAATGCCAGCGACACTGCCGCGAGCCAGCTCGTGCGCCTGGACCACAGCGAGGGCAGCGACCCGGACATTGGCCACCTGACTGGTAGTCCTGTGCGCGACCCTTTCCTGCCCCACCGCAGTCTGCAAATCACCCGCCTCAACGATGGCCGCTGGGCGGCGCTGTTGGGCAACGGGGTCAACAGTACCAACGAAGACCCGGTCTTGCTGATTCAGTACCTCGACGGTAGCAACCCCAGCCTGCGCAAAATTTCTGCTGCGACCGGCGACAGCGGCATGGCACACAGCAATGGCCTGGCCACCCCGCGCCCGGTGGACCTCAATGGCGATGGCAGCGCCGATGTGGTCTATGCCGGCGACCTGCAAGGCAATTTATGGAAATTCGACCTGCTCAGCAGCAATCCGGCCGACTGGGGCGTAGCGTTCTCTGGGCTGCGCTGCAGCCAGTGCACGCCGCTGTTCCAGGCACGCAATGCCCAAGGCCAGCCGCAGCCCATCACCGCCGCCCCAGTGGTGGGGCCAGAAGCGCGCAGCGGTGGCCTGATGGTTGCATTTGGCACCGGACGGCTTTTGACCGACAGCGACGACACCGACACCGCCGTGCAAACGGTCTATGCCGTGCTCGACCGCACGCGCTACCAGCCCCACCCGCAAGCGCCCCAGACCCTGCGAGTGGACCCGCGCGAGCCCGCCCCCCGCCCGGTGACCAACGGCCGCACCGCACTGCGCGAGCGGCGCCTGAGCGGCACCCGCCTGAACAGCGACGCCCCCGGCACAGGCACAGGCGCAGGCTTCTGGGCCATGGCCGAGGGCCAGTCCCGCGTGGCCTATACCGACGCAGACGCCGTGCAAGGCTGGTACCTGGACCTGCCCGAGGCTGGCGAGCGCGTGCTGCAAGCCCCCGAATTTCTGGACGGCAGCCAGATCCTGCAGGTGCGCAGCCGGGTGCCAGCGGCCCTGATCCCCAGCGCCACCCCCTGCCCCACCGCCGAAGACCGGGGTTTTCTGACCCTGTTGGGCCTCACGCAGGGACTGGCGCCCACCCTACCCCTGCTGGATACCAATGCCGATGGCCGCTACCAGGCACAGGGCGACCTGGGTGCGAACCGGACCGTCACCCGCAGCGCCTGGTGGGGCCTGGCCTGTCCCCAAGGCCAGTGTCAGGTCGAAGGTGCGACGCCCGAGGCCGCCCGCACCCTGACGCCCCTGCCCAAACCACCGCGCATTCTGCAATGGCGACAACTGCAATGAATCCGACTGCGTCCATCCCCACTCCAGCGCCCATTCTTACTGCCGCGTCCCTGCGCCAGCACGGCTTTAGCCTCGCCGAACTGGTGGTGGTCGTGCTGCTGGTGGCGCTGCTGGCCGCCATCGCCCTGCCCAGCTACCGGCAATATGTGGAGCGCGCCCACCGGGCCGAAGCCCGCGCTGCACTGCTGCAAGCCGCTCAGTGGCTGGAGCGAGCGGCCACCGCCAGTGGCAGCTATCCGCTGACGGCCGCCTTTCCCAGCGCGCTGGCCGGCACCCCGTCGGGGCGCTACGCGATCGAGTTGGCCTCGCCGCCCGGCCAGGCCTTGGCGGGAACGGCCTACCTGCTGACTGCCCGGCCCTTGGGCGCACAGACTGCAGACCCCTGCGGCGCGCTGACGCTCAGCCACCAGGGGGAACGCGGAACCAGCAGCGCTCACCGGGCGGCGGAATGCTGGGGGCGGTGAACAAAACGCCGAGGCAATCCGCTTACCATCGCCCGCCATGGCAAGCACAGCTCCCCATTCATCCCCTTCTGACCAAGCCTTCATCGACGAAGCCCTGACCCTCGCCGCCCAGGCCCTGACCCGCTCCAACCCCAACCCCCGCGTGGGCTGCGTGATCGTGCGCGGCGATGGCCAGGTGCTGGGCCGGGGCTCCACCCAGCAGGCCGGCGGGCCCCATGCCGAAATCATGGCGCTGCGCGATGCGGCCGCCGCGGGCCACGACGTGCGCGGCGCGACCGCCTATGTCACGCTGGAACCTTGCGCCCACCAGGGCCGCACGGGGCCCTGCTGCGACGCGCTGATCGCGGCTGGCATTGGCCGCGTCGTGGCCTCGCTGGAAGACCCCAATCCCCTGGTCGCTGGCGAAGGCCTGGCCCGTTTGCGCGCCGCCGGCGTGGCGGTGGACCTGGGCCCAGGCGCCGAAGCCGCGCGCGAATTGAATCTGGGTTTTTTCAGCCGCATGGTGCGCAAGACCCCCTGGGTACGGATGAAGATCGCCGCCTCGCTGGACGGCACCACCGTGCTGGCCAACGGTGCCAGCCAGTGGATCACCTCTCCGGCGGCACGGGCTGACGGCCACGCCTGGCGGGCCCGCGCCTGCGCCATCCTCACCGGCAGCGGCACCGTGCTGGCCGACAACCCCCGTCTGGACGTGCGCGAGCACCCCACCCCGCGCCAGCCCCATGTCGCGGTGGTGGACAGCCGGCTGCGCACGCCGCCAGATGCTTCTCTTTTGATAGCTAATACCGCCCGTATCTTCTACGCCACAGGCCCTTTTGATGCCCAAAGTGCTGAAGCACAGCGCCAGCAGGTACTGGAAGCCAAGGGGGCCCAGGTAGCGCACCTGCCCAACGCCTCTGGCCAGGTCGATCTGGCCGCCATGCTGCGTGACCTGGCCGCGCGCGGCGTGAACGAGCTGCATGTCGAAGCTGGCCATCGACTCAACGGCGCGCTGATCGCGGCGGGCCTGGTCGATGAATTTCTGCTCTATCTGGCGCCCAAACTCCTGGGCCCTGGCCGGGGCATGGCCGATTGGGGCCCGCTCACCGCCTTGACCCAGGGGCTGGACCTGGAATTTCGCAGCATCGAACGCGTGGGCCCCGATCTGCGTATCCTCGCGCGGGTTCAAGGCCGCGACGCGTTTTGACCTTCATCTTTTCCCAGCACCCTCCATCAGATAAGAGCGTTTCAACATGTTCACTGGAATCATCACTGGCACCGGAAAAATCACCGCCGTAGAAGCCCTGGGCGACCTGCCCAGCCATGGCAAACGCCTGACCATCGAAACCCCGGCGGGCTATCTGGACGACGTTGGTCTGGGCGACAGCATCGCGCTCAACGGCGCCTGCATGACCGTCACCACCTTCGACCCGGCGCAGCGCCAGTTCACCGTCGATGTCTCGGCAGAATCGCTGGACAAGACCACGGGGCTCGACCAGCCCGGTCCCGTCAACCTGGAAAAAGCCCTGCGCGCCAACGACCGCCTGGGTGGCCACCTGGTCTCGGGCCATGTGGACGGGTTGGGCCGCGTCAGCCACTTTGCCCCGGTGGGCGAAAGCTGGGAACTGCGCATCCTGGCACCCAAGGACCTGGGCCGCTACCTGGCCTATAAGGGCTCCATCGTGGTCAACGGCGTGAGCCTCACCGTGAACCGCGTGGCGGACCTGCCTGAGGGCTGCGAGGTCAGCATCAACCTGATCCCGCACACCGTGGAAAACACCGCCTTGGGCAGCCTGAGCGCTGGCTCCCGGGTCAACCTGGAAATCGACCTGATTGCGCGCTACGTGGAACGGATGCTGTCCACGACCACTGTGGCACCTGCTTGATCAATCCTGCAAACAGCGATCCACAAACTGGCGGAACAACCCCATGGACGGCGCCTCCGTGCGCCCCGCCAGGGTGACAAAGGCAAAGCGGGCGCCCAGCGGTAGAGGCGCGTCCAAGTCCAACACCGCCAAACGCCCCTCCTTAATGCCCGCGCGGGCAGCCGCCAGGATACCGATGAAGATCGCGTCTGAAGCTTGCACCACTTGGAGCAGGCTGGCCACATCGTCGCAGCGCAGGGTGACGGCCTGCTGCGGGTCGGCCCGGGGCCCAAAACGCTCCACCAACATGCGCGCCACCTCGGCGCTCAACGGGGTGCTGGCCAGGGGGTAGCGGATCAGGTCCTCGAAGGAGACGGAGCACTCCGTTTGCAGCAAAGGGTGGCCAGTTCGGCAAACAAGGCCTGCGCGCAGCTCGGTCAGGATTTCGATATTCAAATCAGGGGCTGGCGCTATGCGGCGCACATCGATCACCAAGGCATCCAAGGTCCGCTGGCGCAGCTGCATGAGCTGCAATTCTGTCGCCCCCGGCGACACGGTGACGTGAACCCCAGGGTGCTGGCGCGCCATGTGCAAGAGGAACGGCGTCATCAGCATGGCCGCCGGCCCCGAACCCAGCCCGACCCGGATCGCACCCAAATCCCCCTGTTTGAGCAATTCGGCACTGCGGCGCAGCTCGGCCGCGTCCAGCACCATGCGTCGCGCACGGCTGGCAACCGCCTGGCCCAAAGGCGTGAGCTCGTTGCGCTTGCCACTGCGGTCAATCAGGCGCGCGCCCAAATCGTCCTCCAGCGCCTGAATGCTGCGGCTCAGTGCCGACTGGGTCAGGTGCTGCTGTTCGGCCGCACGGCTGAACGAGCCGGTGTCGGCCACCGCCAGGAGATGTTCCAGATGACGCAGGTTCATGGTGTGGCGGAGCCGATGAATGAGTGAAATGAATAGCAATCAGAAAAATAATACATTGGACACATTGATAGGCGCTCCCTAGCATCCTTCTCCGCGCCTCAGGTGCAAGATTCAAATCCAAGGAGACAAACCATGAAAGCCCTCAAACAACTCGGCGGCCTACTGGCTGGACTGGTGCTCGCCAGCAGTGCCCTCGCCCAGGCGGGCAAGCCCGTCACCCTGATGGTGCCCTACCCGGCAGGCGGCCCCTCTGACGCGCTCGCCAGGATGGTCCACATGCCCCTGGCCAAGGAACTGGGCCAGCAAGTCATCATCGAGAACCTGGGCGGCGTCAGCGGTGCGATTGCAGCGCAAAAAGTGCTGGCGGCCCCTGCGGATGGCCAGTACATCTTCCAGGGCTCGGCCAATGAAGTGATGCTGGCGCCGCTGGCCAATGCCGCCGTCAAGTTCAAGACCGAGGACTTTCGCCTGGTGCACCCGGTGTCGGATGCAGTGATGGTGTTCGTCGCCCGCAAGGACCTGCCCGCCAACAACGTGGACGAGCTGATCGCGTTGGCCCGCAAATCTGGCGACAAGCCCCTGACCTATGGCAGCGTGGGCGTAGGCTCGCTCTACCACTTCATCATGGAAGACGTGCAGCAGCGCAAGGGAATCCAGCTGGTCCACGCCCCGTACAAGGGCAACGCACCGCTGTTGCAGGACCTGGGCGGTGGCCAGGTGGACTTTGCCGTGCTGGTCTATAGCGCTGGCATGGGTGCACTGGCCGACCAGGGCCGGGTCAAGTTGCTGGGCCAGCTGGGCTTGCAACGCTCGGACCTGCTCAAGAATGTGCCCACGGTGAGCGAGGGCCAGGAACTGAAAAACTTCACCTACAACATCTGGAGTGGCTTCATGGTGCCCAAGAACACCCCCGAACCGGTGGTGCAGCGCCTGCACAAGGCCACCCAGGCGATGTTGAAAAACCCCGAAGTGCGCTCGCAACTGATCGCCCAGACCACCCTGCCCTCGACCGCGATGTCGCTGGCCGAGGCCACCAAGTTCTTTGAGAGCGAAACGGCCCGCTACCGCGCCATTGCCAAATCCATCAAGCTGCAACCGCAATAAGGAGCCGACATGAGCCCCCTGCTGGACGCACTGCGCCAGCAGGCCGATGCATTCATTGGCCTGCGCCACGACATCCACCGCCATCCCGAGCTGGCGTTTGAAGAACACCGCACCGCCACCCTGGTGGCCGAGAAGCTGCAAAGCTGGGGCTACCAGATCGAGCGCGGCCTGGGCGGCACCGGCGTGGTGGGCCGGCTGGTGCGCGGCACCGGCCACCGCCGCCTGGGCCTGCGCGCCGACATGGACGCCCTGCCCATCGACGAAGCCACTGGCCTGGCCTATGCCAGCTGCCACGCCGGCGTCATGCACGCCTGCGGGCATGACGGCCACACCGCCATGCTGCTGGCCGCCGCCAAGTACCTGGCCGAACACGGTCAGTTCAACGGCACGCTGAACCTGATCTTTCAGCCCGCCGAAGAAGGCGGCGGCGGCGCGCTGCGCATGATGGACGACGGCCTGTTCGAAAAATACCCTTGCGACGCCGTCTTTGCCATGCACAACATGCCTGGCACCCCCGAGGGGCGGCTGGTGCTGCGCGAAGGCGCCACCATGGCCTCGTCAGACTATGTGACCGTGACGCTGACCGGCCAGGGCGGCCATGGCGCCATGCCGCACCGGGCCAACGACCCGCTGGTGGCGGCTGCCAGCATCGTGATGGCGCTGCAAACCATCGTGTCGCGCAACGTCGATCCGCAGCAGGCCGCGGTGGTCACCGTGGGCGCGCTGCACGCAGGCAAGGCCAACAACGTGATTCCGCACACCGCGACGCTGGAAATCAGCGTCCGCGCACTGGACCGCGAGGTGCGCGCGACGCTGGAGCGGCGACTCAAAGCCCTCATCACCGCGCAGGCCGAAAGTTTTGGCATCACCGCACAGATCGACTGGCGCCCCGGCTATGCCGTGCTGGTCAATACACCGGAAGAAACCGCCTTCGCCCGTGAAGTGGCACTGGAGCTGGTCGGCCCGGACCAAGTGACCCTGCAAGGCCCCTCGCTGACCGGCAGCGAGGACTTTGCCTTCATGCTGGAAAAAGTGCCCGGCAGCTACCTGTTTATCGGCAACGGCGATGGCGACAGCGCGGGCGCCTGCATGGTGCACAACCCCGGCTACGACTTCAACGACCACAACCTGCCGATTGGCGCCGCCTACTGGGCGCTGCTGACCGAGCGCTTTCTCAAGGGCTGACGCCCGCCTGCGCCTGATCGCGCCACTGCGCCAGGCAGGCGCCCACCGCGCGCTGGTCGATCAGGGTACGGATCTGCTGGAAGGCCACCTCGGCCTCGGGGTGGCGGCGGCGCAGCAGGTTCAGCCACTGCTTGAGGCGGCCGGGGCGCTGGCGGGGCTCCAGGTCGGCGCAGACCACGTCCCAGAAATCGGCCAGGTGCGGCTGCAGCGCCTGCCAGCTCACGTCATCGTCCCCAGGGTTGCCAGCATCGTGGGCACGAATGGCGCGGGCCAGGCCCGGGTCGGCGACGATGCCCCGGCCCAGCATCAGGTCGGCGCATTCGGATTGCTCGCGGCAGCGCAGCGCATCTTCCAGCGTCCAGATCTCGCCATTGGCCACCACGGGCACGTTCACGGCGGCGCGGATCGTCGGAATTTGCTCCCAGTACGCCGGGGGCCGGTAGCCATCGACCTTGGTGCGGGCATGGACCACCAGCTCGCCGGCGCCACCCTCGGCCATGGCCTGGGCGCATTCGCGCATCAGGCCCCGGTCCTGGTAGCCCAGGCGCATCTTGGCGGACACCGGCAAGGGCGCCGGCACCGCCCGGCGCACCGCCGCGACGATCTGGGCGATGCGCTCGGGCTCCTGCAGCAGCGCGGCCCCGCCGCCGTGGCGGTTGACGATGTTGGCGGGGCAGCCAAAGTTCAGGTCCACCCCTTCCGCGCCCATCTCGGCCAGGCGAGCGGCGTTCTCACCCAAAGTAACGGGGTCGGAGCCCAGCAACTGGGCGCGCACCGGCACGCCCGCGCGGGTGCGGCTGCCGTTGGACAGTTCAGGGATATAGCGTAGGAAGACCCGCTCGGGCAGCAGGCTGTCGGTGACGCGGATGAACTCGGAAACGCAGCGGTCCAGCCCGCCGACGCGCGTGAGGATGTCGCGCAAGACAAAATCAAGCAGCCCCTCCATCGGGGCCAACAGAAGCCTCATGGCTTCAGGCCCAGGCGCCAGAGACGGGTGACTTCGGCAGCACGGGCGGCGTGCAGGGGATCGCTCGCGTCCTGCGCCTTGGGGTGGCGCGGGCGGGCGTCCCGATGGCCCAGCACGCGCAGGCCGGCGGCGTCGATCCAGCCCAGCAGCTGCTCGCGGCTGCGCAGGCCCAGGTGCTCGGCCAGATCGGAAAGGACCAGCCAGCCCTCGCCCTGGGGCGTCAGGTGCTCGGCCAGGCCGGCCAGAAAGCCGCGCAGCATCTGGCTGTCTTCGTCATAGACCGCCCGCTCGATCGGGGCGCTGGGCCGGGCCGGCAGCCAGGGCGGATTGCACACCACCAGCGGCGCACGGCCGGGCGGGAACAGGTCCGCCGCCAGCAATTCCACCCGGTCGGCGCAGCCCAGGCGCTGCAAGTTTTCAGCCGCGCAGGCCAAGGCGCGGGGGTCCAGGTCGGTGGCGACGATGCGTTGCACACCCCGGCGGGCCAGCACGGCGGACAGCACGCCCGTGCCCACGCCAATATCAAACGCCAAGGTGTTATCGGGCAAGGGCGCCTGGGCCACCAGGTCCAGGTACTCGCCGCGCACCGGCGAGAACACGCCGTAATGCGGGTGGATGCGGTTGTTGGGCGACGCGCCCAAGGCGGGGATTTCCACGCCTTTCTTGCGCCACTCGTGCGCGCCCACCAGGCCCAGCAGCTCGCGCAGAGTGACGAGAGACGGGCCAGCCTCGGCGCCAGGCGCACCCCAGACCTCGGCACAGGCGGCGCGCCAGTCCGGCGCCCGGCGCAGCGGAATGCCGTAGTCCGGATCCAGCGGGATCAGCACGGCGGACAGCACCCGTGCCCGCTGGCCTTGTGCCTGGCGGTGCAGGTGAAAGGCCTGCTCGGGCGTGGCGGCGGCGCGCTTTTCTGCGGCCTTGGCCGCCGCCTTGCGCGGTTTGCTGTCCACCCGGCGCGCCAGGGCCTGCAGCAGCTGGCGGGCGTTCTGGAAATCGCCCTGCCATACCAGCGCCGTGCCCTCGCAGGCCAGTCGGTAGGCCTGGTCAGCGGACAAGGTATCGTCAGCCCACTGCAGGCGGCGGGGGGGCGGGTTGCCGCTTTCGGAGCGCCATTGCGCGGTGCGGGCTTCGCCCTCGCGGGCGGTCCAGGACAGGGTCAAAGGGCTCATGGGATGGAAGACTCGCAGGACAGGGGCATCGCGCCGTCTGGGCAAAAAAAACCGGCGACCAGGCGCCGGGGTGGGAGGAGCGCAAACCGCAATCAGTGGCGGATCGGGCGCTTGAGGCGCACTTCCTCGATCTTGACGCCGCCAATCACAGCGGTCTTGGCCGTGGACATTTCGCGCTTGAAGCCGGCCAACTCATGAAAGCGCAGCGCGCGCTCGTTGCGCAGCGGCACCCAGGCGGTGACGTTGGTGCAGCCTTCTTCGTGCAGGCCATCGCGGGCAGCGTCCCACAAGGCCACGCCCACGCCCTTGTTCCAATGCGAAGGCATGGCATAAATGGCCCAAATTTCGCCGGTGGTGGGGCGGGACTTCTCATCGCGCGAGCGGTCAAAACCGACAAAGCCGACGATCTTGTCGCCTTCAACGGCCACTTGGACCTGGGGCTCGCAATATTCGATGGCCTCGCGCCAGTAGGCCTGGCGCTTTTCCACGGAAGACATGGCTTTCAACTGGTCGTCAGGCACCAGACCTTTGTAGGCCTCCAAAACAGCGGTGGTGTGAACCTGGGCGATGGCTTTGGCATCGCGAAGCGTAGCGGGACGAACCTGGATACTGGACATGGAAGGAACGAAACGAAAAACGGGATGAAATTGCGAAAACCCGCGATTGTGACCGCAAATGCTTTTTGCGCCTATACCCCAACTTTCCACCGTCCGATGCGAATTGGGCCCCGCATTCGGGTTTTCCATAGGAAAACAGGCTCCAGACCAATGAAATCAAGCGGTTCTAGCTCTTATTTTAGGAGCGATCGCGGGGCTCTACATCGCTGATGTCGCCAGGGCGGGCAAAGCGGGGCAAGGCGCGGGGCTCGGAAGCAGGCGCCCGGGCGTCTTGCGCGTCCTCTGTGGTGAAGGGGGCGGCGCCACCCCGCCGGCGGCGCAGGTCCTCCCAGGTTTGCCAGCCCTGGCGCGGGTCCACCCGGAAGGCCCAGGGCGTGACCGGCCGACCGGTGAGGCGCCCCCACAGCGCGCGCAAGGCGCCCAGGCACAGCACCAGAAACGCCGCAGCCAGCATGCTGGCCACAAACACCAGCCCCATGGCCGTCAACAGGACGCCGACCAGCGCCCGCACGATCCGTGCGCCCCAGGATGCCTGCATGGGCCTTCCCCTTTGCCTTGTTCAAGATTCACATAAAAAAGAGCCGCCAGCGCCCTGAAATCCAGCGCTAGCAGCTCTCAAAACAGGAGCACTTCCATGCCCCTGCGCCCTACATGCATTGCCACTCAGGCACTGGTCGCGCTGAAGTGGAAGACCCCCGGCTCGCGCACCGGGTCCACGCCCACGGCGATCACGCTCTTGGGCGGGAATTGCCCTTCGAGCAGCGCCTTGGCCAGCGGGTTCTCGATGCGCTGCTGGATCGCGCGCTTGAGCGGCCGAGCGCCAAACACGGGGTCGAAACCGACCTTGGCCAATTCCGCCAGCGCCGCATCCGACACCTGCAATTCCAGGTCCATGCGCGCCAGGCGGGCCTGCAGCTGCTGCAGCTGGATGCGGGCAATCGCAGCGATGTGCTGGGCATCCAGGCCGTGGAAGACCACGGTTTCGTCGATGCGGTTCAGGAACTCGGGGCGGAAATGGCCCTTCAGCTCGCCCCAGACGGCTTCCTTGATGTCCTCCGGCTCCTGGCCGACCATGGCCTGGATCAGGTGCGATCCGATGTTGCTGGTCATCACGATCACGGTGTTCTTGAAGTCCACGGTGCGGCCCTGACCGTCCGTGAGGCGGCCATCGTCCAGCACCTGCAAGAGCACGTTGAACACGTCGGGGTGGGCCTTTTCCACCTCGTCGAGCAGCAACACGGAATACGGCTTGCGGCGCACGGCCTCGGTGAGGTAGCCGCCCTCCTCGTAGCCCACATAGCCCGGGGGCGCGCCGATCAGGCGGGCCACGGAATGCTTTTCCATGAACTCGCTCATGTCGATGCGCACCAGGTG
>CAZQXQ010000055.1:0-14836 GCA_964597235.1 uncultured Burkholderiaceae bacterium
TCACCCAGGAAGTGCGCGACTTTGCCGCGCAAAAGGGCCTGGCCGAGGCGCAGGCACTGGAAGAGGGCCTGCACGCCAAGGCCGAGGAATTCCAGAAGGGCGGCGGCAGCCTGTACGTGCCGATCAAGCCGGTGTGATGGCGTAATTTGCTATTGAAATAAGAGCTATTACCGTTCGATTTCATTGGCCTAGAGGCCAATTTGGCATCAAAAATCCCCATGCGATCCCGGCGGGTGCATGGGGATTTTTTTGCAGGGCTCAGGTTGCGGTCAACAGTCGCTGGCGGCGCTCGGGCAGCAGAGGCCGGTTGGGCAGCGTGGGCGCGATGGGCGCTGCGTCCTCCCCGGCGGAGGCGCCATGGCCTGGCAGCACAAACCGGCTGATGAGCCCGGCGAGTTCCTGGGCCTGGTGCTTGAGGCTGTCCGACGCAGCGGCGGATTCTTCGACCAGGGCAGAGTTCTGCTGCGTCATCTGGTCGAGCTTGGACACCGCCGCGTTGATCTGACCCAGGTCTTGGTTCTGTGCCTGAGTGGCCGAGGTGATCTCGCCAATCAGCCGGGCCGCGTCCTGGATGGCGGTGACGATGCGCGCCATCGTCGCACCGGC
Source organism: uncultured Burkholderiaceae bacterium (assembly GCA_964597235.1). Lineage (GTDB taxonomy): Bacteria > Pseudomonadota > Gammaproteobacteria > Burkholderiales > Burkholderiaceae_C > CAYZPX01. The sequence goes on from CAZQXQ010000055.1 coordinate 607, forward strand.
ATCGCTGACCAGGGTAGCGCCTTCCTCGACCTGCGCTACCGAGGTGCCAATCAGCGCCTTGATCTCGCGGGCGGCTTCCGCCGAGCGCGTGGCCAGGGTGCGCACTTCGCCCGCCACCACCGCGAACCCCCGGCCCTGCTCACCGGCCCGCGCGGCTTCTACGGCGGCGTTGAGCGCCAGGATGTTGGTCTGGAAGGCGATGGCGTCGATCACGCCGATGATGTCCACGATCTTTTCGGAGGACTGCTGGATGCCGGCCATGGTGGTCACCACGCGGGACATGGCCTCGCCACCCTGCACAGCGACCGTCGCGGCCGTGTTGGCCATGGCATCCGCGCGGCGGGCGGCATCGGCCGATTTCATGACCTGGCTCGTGATCTGTTCCAGCGCGGCGGCGGTTTCTTGCAGGCTGGAGGCCGTTTCCTCGGTGCGGGCGGACAGGTGTTCATTGCCCGTCGCGATTTCGGTGGACGCCACGCGGATGTTTTGCGCCGAGGCGCGCACTTGCTGCACCAGCTGGCGCAGCGCGTTTTGCATGACCGACAGAGCGTTCAGCATGTGGCCCGCCTCGTCACGGTCGTGGCCGGTGATGTCATGGCGCAGGTCCAGGCTGGCCACCCGGGTGGCGGTGGTGCTGGCCAGGGCGATCGGGCGCGTGATACGGCGCACCAGCCAGAGCGCCAGCACCGTGCCCACCAGCAAGGCCAATGCGCTGAAGGCCAGCAGCGCGGTACGGGCGACCGCGCCCAGGCGCTCGACCTCGCGCGCTCCGGCATCGATCGCGTCGCGTTGCGACTGGGTCAGGGTGCCCAGTGCCGCCAGCAGGGCCCCTGAAGAAGGCAGGAAGCGCTCGGCATACACCTTGCGGATGCGTTCGGTGAATCCGGAGTCACGGGCCGCCACCAATTCGGACTGGGCCTTCAGGAAGTCTTTGCCTGCGACATGGATGTTTTCCAGCAGGGCGCGGTCTTCGGCCCGTTGTAAACGTTTGTCCAATTCGGCCATGGACTCGTCATAGCGCTTTTGGGTGGCGGCGATGTCGGTGCCCAGGATCTCGCCCACCTCGGGCTCCGAGCTCAGGGCCATGGCCTTGTAGCGTTCGGCGTTGATCGCTTGGTAGCGGTAAGCGTCGGCAATCAGGCGCTCGGTGGCCACGCTTTGGGCCACCATGGTTTCGCTGGATTGCCGGATCCGGTGCAGCGACCAGATGCCGATGGCTGAGCCCAGCAGCGTGAGGCTCAGGACGAGGGAGAAGGCCGTCAAGAGGCGTTTGCCCAGGGTTCCCTGGGTGGGCGATGGCGCGGTGGCGTGGAGTGCAGCGGGCATGGAACTTCGTCAATCAGACAGAAAAACAACCCACCCAGCCCGGAATGGGCGGGGTTCAGGTTTTGTAACTATCTGCAACAAATGTGACGAAGTGTTTGCACTCTGTCGTTTCTTCGGCGTGTCTGTGTCAGCCCGCCACCTGAAACCGTACCCGCCGCGCAGCCAGCAGGCCCAGGCAGGCGGCGGTGCCGGTCATCGCCCATGTCCAGTGCCAGCCGCCCACGGTGCCCGCCACCCAAGCGATCAGCGGCGGGCCCAGGAACTGGCCCAGCGAAGAGCATTGCTGCATCCAGCCCACGGTGGTGGACACGGTGCGCTCGCTCGGCGCCGCCCGCACCGCCAGCGAAAACAGTACGCCCGGAATCAGCCCACCCACGGCCGAGAACACCAGCACCGCCAAATAGCGCAGCACCGGCATCCCCTCGGTCCAGGGGCCGAATACCAGCACCGCGCTGACGCCCATGCTGACAAAGCCGGTGTAGAGCAGGTGCCGCGCACACACGCCGCGTTGCAGCAGGCGGCCCGCAGTGAGGTTGCCCGTCACGTTGATCCACGAGGCCAACGCGGTCAGCGCGCCTGCTTGCGTTGCCCCCAGTCCGGCTTGGGCGTAGATCGCGGGCAGAAAACCGATCACCGCCAGCCATTGGCTGGAATACATGGCAAACAGCAGCGCTACCTGCCAGGGACCCCGGTGCCGCAGGGTTTGCACCAGTGGTGCCCACCAGGCGCCAGCCGATGCGGTGGATGGCGCTGCAGCCGCAGTGCCCGTGGTCCGTACCGCATCTGAGGGAATGCAGCGCAGCACCCACACCACGACCGCGCTGGACAGTAGCCCTAGCAGCCCCCACCAGCCTTGCCAACCCAGGTGCTGCATGGCCAACGGGCCCGCCAGCAAGGCCATCGCAATGCCGGTGCCCATGTAGGTGCTCCACAGGCCCAGGTACAGCGGCAGTTGCACGGGGCGTACCAGCTGGCGGATCAGGCTGGGCGAGGGCAGGGCGGCGAGCAGAAAGCCCAGCCCCTCCAGTGCTCGCAGCACCAGCAGGCCCGTCGGGCTGGTCACGGTCATGCCCGCCAAACTGGCCAGCGCCAAAATCCCTTGCCCGGTCAGCAGGCTGCGCCGCAGGCCCAGGCGGTCCGCGGCCATGCCGGCCAGTACGCCCACCCCCATGCCAGCCAGCTGCACCGCAGACAGCAAAAAGCCTGCTTGCACCAGGCTCACGCCCAGCGCCTGCTGCAGCACGGGAATGGCGGGTGGCATCTTGCCCACATGCATCGCCACAACGATGCCCGACAGCACCACGATCCAGGCGGGCGGAATGGACAAAGCGCCCGAACAGCGCTCTGGGTGGACAGCAGACAAGGAAGGGGGCACGCGACAGTCTCCAATCCGGGCTCGACGGGGCCCGTGTGCGGCGATTGTCGGGGATGGCGCTGCCTCAGCGCATCGCAAACAGCTCCTGGTGGAAGCGCCTTCCGGGCAAGCCCATGGCCACCAGGTCCTGGCGCAGCGTCTGGCCAAATTCGGCAGGCCCACAGAACCAGACATCGGCCTCGCGCCAGTCGGGCACCTGGGCGGCCAGGCGCTGGGCATCCAACCGGCCGTCGCGGGGCGTCCACAGCACATGCAGGGTCACGCCAGCGGCATCGGCATCGCGTTGCAGCAGGGCGATGGCTTCGGGGTCCAGGTCGGCTGTGGGGTGGAACAGGTCGATGCGCTTGCCGTCGGGCTGCCGCGCCAGCTGCTGCATTCGGGCGATGAAGGGCGTGATGCCGATGCCTGCGCCAATCCAGATCTGCCGGGGTTGCCGGCCTTTGAAGGTGAAGCGGCCGTAGGGTCCCTCGATGCGCACGGGGTCGCCCGGCTGCACGTTCTTGGCCAGCGTACGCGTGTAGTCGCCCAGGGCCTTGACGATGAAGCGGATGTTCCCGTCGCCGCGCCAGTCCGAGGCGATGGTGTAGGGGTGCGGGCCCTCGGCCGGGTCCAGCGTCACGAAGGCGAACTGGCCGGCGGCATGGCCGGGCCATGCACCCTGCAGCTGCATCCCGAGTTCAATCACCTGCAGTTTCTCGTGCACCACCCGCTCGGAGACCTGGCCCAGCACCTGGCGCTGGCGCCCGACCCGGCGCAGCAGCACGACCATGGCCGACATGCTGCCCGCAGCCAGCAATACCCCAAGCGTCCAGCCCAAGGGGGTGCTCCACTGCGCCCGGTCCAGCAGCACCACCGTGTGCCAGACCAGCCCCAGGTAGGCCACGGCCAGCAGCCGGTGTGTCTTGAAGAACCAGCGGTAGGGGAACCACTTCACCAGCGCCAGCACAACCAGCACCACGACCGCGTTGAAGGCCTGCTCGCCAATCTCTTCGGCAAAGTGCCGCTGGCCTTGCAGAAAAGCCCACCACCATTCTTCAGGCGGGGCCGGGCGGGGGCGGCGTTGCTTGGGCAGGTCCTCGGCCAGCCAATGCGCCACCGACCAGGCCAGCGCAGAAATCCCCAGCCATTTGTGCAGCCGGTACATCTTGTCCAGCCCGCCAAAAAAGCCCTCGAACACCACCGGCCGCACGGCCAGCACCAGTGCCAGGGCCATCACGCCCATGGCCATCACGCCGGTCCATTGCAGCAGGGGCCAGCGCCAGGCAGCAATCGAAGACAGGCTGGCCCAGGTGGTGGTGTCCGTCCACCCCCACAGGGCGGTCAGGCCGATCAGAAAAATCCCAAGAAAGGTGCGGATCGTGGTCATCGCAAGCACTCGCGCAGTCAAACAGCCCCCATCGTGCCAGCGGTCGGTAAAGCGGGGATGAACGTCCCCACCCGGTCGTGCCGCAGTGGCGGCATCCAGGCGAAAATTGCTATGAAAAAGAGAGCTGCTACCGCGCGTATTGATTGGGCTGTAGCCCGATTTGATCCGCGGCTAGTTTTTAGTCCCGCGTCACGCGCAGCACTTCCTCGCGGCTGGTGATGCCGGCGGCAATCAGGCGTTCGCCGTCGTCACGCATCAGGGTCATGCCCTGGGCGATGGCGGCGGTGCGGATCTCGGCCTCGGAAGCGCTGTTGTGGATCTGGGCGCGGATGGCGTCGTCGGTTACCAGCAGCTCGAACACGCCGGTGCGCCCGGTGTAGCCGCTGTGCTTGCAGGCCTCGCAGCCCGCGCCGTGGCAGTGGCTGCAGTACTTGCGCACCAGGCGCTGGGCCAGCACGCCCAGCAGCGAGCTACTCAAGAGGAAAGGTTCCACCCCCATGTCGATCAGCCGGGTGACGGCGCTGGGCGCGTCGTTGGTGTGCAGCGTGGCCAGCACCAGGTGACCGGTCAGGCTGGCCTGGATGGCGATCTGTGCCGTCTCGAAGTCGCGGATCTCGCCAATCATGATCACGTCCGGGTCCTGGCGCAGCAGCGCGCGCAGGGCCTTGGCGAAGGTCAGCTCAATCTTGGCGTTGACCTGGGTCTGGCCCACGCCCGGCAGCTCGTACTCGATGGGGTCTTCCACCGTCATGATGTTGTTGGTGGCAGCGTCCAGGCGCTGCAATGCCGCGTACAGCGTGGTCGTCTTGCCCGAGCCGGTGGGGCCGGTGACCAGGATGATGCCGTGCGGCTGGCCGATCAGCCCCTCGAAACGCCGCAGCACCTCGCCCTGCATGCCCACCGCTTCCAGGCTGAGCTTGCTCTCGGACTTGTCCAAGAGGCGCAGCACGGCGCGCTCGCCATGGGCGCTGGGCAGCGTGGAGACGCGCACATCGATGGCTCGGGTGCCCAGGCGCAGGCTGATGCGGCCATCCTGCGGCAGGCGTTTTTCGCTGATGTCCAGGTCGGCCATGATCTTCAGCCGCGAGATCAGCGCCGCGTGCAGCGCACGGTTGGGCTGCACCACCTCGCGCAGCGTGCCATCGACGCGAAAGCGCACGCTCGAATGCCGCTCGTAGGGCTCGATGTGGATGTCGCTGGCACCGTCGCGCGCGGCCTGGGTCAGCAGCGCGTTGAGCATGCGGATGATGGGCGCGTCGTCGGCGGTCTCCAGCAGGTCCTCCACGGCGGGCAGGTCCTGCATCATGCGCGAGAGGTCGGCGTCTGACTCCACTTCGCTGACCACGGTGGCGGCGCTGGATTCGCCCTGGGCATAGGCGCTGCTGATGCGCTGGGCCAGGCTGGCGGCGTCGAGCCGCTGTAGCTGGCGCACCGGGTGCTTGCGCAGCACCTCGGTCAAGGCGCCAGTGTCGGGCGCGGGGCCGTGCCAGAGCACCAGCTGCTGGCCGTCGTCTTCCAGCAGCAGCTGGGCGGTGCGCGCAAAGGCGTAGGGCAGGGGGTGGCGCATGGCAGATTCTTTGCGGATCAGCGTTCGCTCTGGGGCGCCGCGTCGCTCGGTGCGGTTTGCAGATTGCTGCGCGTGCCCAGCACGGGCTGGGTCGCGCCGGCGGTGGTTTCCCGCTCCAGCGCGGGCAGGACCGGCGCGTCGGACACGGCGCGCAGCAGCGGGTTGTCGCGGGGCTGGGCGTTGCCCTGCAGTCCGCGGATCATGTCGTAGCGGTCCATGCTCAGGTTCGCGCTGGCATTGGCATCGCGCACCACGACCGGGCGCAGGAAGACCATCAGATTGGTTTTTTCGCGGCCGCGGACTTCGCTCTTGAACAGATTGCCCAGCACCGGCACATCGCCCAGGCCTGGGACTTTTTCGGCGTTGCCCGAGTAGCGGTCCTGCAGCAGTCCGCCCAGCACGACGATGCTGCCGTCCTCGACCAGCACCGAGGACTCGATGGAGCGCTTGTCGGTGGTGGGGCCATTGGGGTCTTTCAGTGTGGCGGCGTCCACGCTGGAGACTTCCTGGAAGACTTGCATCTTCACCGTGCCGTTCTCGCTGATTTGCGGGCGCACGCGCAGGGATAGGCCCACGTCCTTGCGCTCCACCGTGGTGAAGGGGTTGACCGCGCCGCTGTTGCCGCCGGTGTTGGCGTACTGTCCGGTGGGAAAGGGCACATTGCGGCCAATCACGATCTTGGCTTCCTCGTTGTCCAGCGTCAGCAAATTGGGCGTGGACAGCACGTTGCCATCGCCACTGCTTTCCAGGAAGCGCGCCAGGAAGCTCAGCGTGTAGTTGCCGTTGTAGTTGTGGCCAATGCCAAAGTTCAGGCCCGAAGCGGGGCGTACTGCCGTGCTCCCTCCCAGGTTCACCGTTCCTGTGGCTGCGGCAATCGCCAGGTCGATGATGTTGGTTCCCGCCTGTGCAGAGTTGGTGCCGATGATCCCGATGTTGCTGTTGCCATTGCGCCCCAGCAGCCCCTGCCACTGGATGCCAAATTCGGCAGCCTTCTTGGCGTTGACTTCGACCACCAGGCTTTCGACCAGCACCTGTGCGCGGCGGGTGTCGAGCTGGTCGATCACCATGCGCAGCTGGCGATAGACCGGTTCGGGCGCCGTGATGATCAGCGAATTTGTGGACGGATCGGCCTGGATCTGCCCACCGGTCGAAGGCTGGTTGCTGCTGGCGCTGCCCATGCCGGGGCTGCTCAGCCCCATGCTCAGGCCTTGGCTGGCGCTGGCGGGAGGCTGTGCGATTGGCGTGGTGCTGCTCGGCGTGGTTCCGGTCAGGCCACCTCCCAGCCCCGGGGTGCCGGTGGTCATGCTGGCCATGGCGGCGCGCAGTGTCACCGCCAGCTTGACCGCATCGGCATTGCGCAGGTGCACCACATGGATGTTGCCCCGGGCGGCGCTGCTGCCGGGCAAGGGCGGTTGGTCAAGCTTGTCCACCAGCCCTCGCACCAGGGCCAGGCGGGCCGGATTGGCCGCGCGCAGGATCAGGGCGTTGCTGCGCGGCTCGGCCAGCAGGGTGGTGCGAAAACCGGCCTCACTGCCGCCGCTGGGCGCGTTGGTGGCAGGTGCACCCAGAGGGCCAGGGCCGCCACTGCCGCCATCTAGCAAGCGGGTCACCAGGGGCAGCAGTTCCGTGGCCAGCGCGTGCTTGACCGGGATCACCTCCACATCGCTGGCATTGGCCACGTCCATCGCTGCGACGATTTTGCCCAGGCGCTGCAGGTTGTCGGCGTAGTCGGTGATGACCAGGCTGTTGTTGCCCGGGTTGACGTTGATGGTGTTGTTCGGGCTGATCAAGGGGCGCAGCACCGGAACCAGGTTGTTGGCGTTCTCGAAGTTGAGCTTGAAGATCTGCGTGACGATCTGGCCCCCGCTGGGGGTACTGCCCGGCGCTGCGCCCTGAGACACACTGACGCTGCCGCCCTGTAGCTTGGCATCGGCCTCGGGCACGACCTTGTAGAGGCCGGCGGCTTCGACCACGGTGAAGCCCTGCAAGCGCAGCGCGGCCAGGAACTGGTTGAAGGCGACCATGGGCGCCACGGGCTTTTCCGCGACCAGGTTGAGCTGGCCCTTGACGCGCGGGTCCACCACCACATTGCGCCCGGTGATGGTGGCCATGGTCCGGGCCACGGCCTCGATCTCGGCGTTGGCGAAGTTCAACGTCACCGGCTCGCCGGGGCGTACGCTGCCCACGCCCGCTCCGGGCGTCGCTCCGGATGCCAATGCAGGAGTTTGGGCCATTAAATTGGCTGTAGAGGCTGTCAATACTGCGGTAGTAGCTATTATTTTAATAGCGTTTTTCGAGAAACACAGGGGCGCGAAAGTCATGGATGCATCAACCCAGGGAGATGAGGGCGCGCGTGCCTTGGCGGCGGCCCAGAAGGTTCAGGAGGTTCGACAGCGCGTCGGCCCGCTCGGGCAGGGCCTCGGCCTCGCCGCTGAAGCGCAGCCGCTGGCCGACCCATTGCCCCTGGCCCTGCAGCTGCAGCGCACCGTCGAGGGTGCTTAGGCGCAAGGTGGGGCTGTCGCCGCCCTGCACGACCAGGCGGTAGCTGCCCAGCGGCTTGAGGGTGGACAGGCGGGACGAAACGGCCCGCGCTTCCAGCACGGCCTCGCCTTGCAGGCGCAGGCGACCAGCCGCCCAGTGCACGGCCAGGTCCCGGCTTTGCAGGGCGATCTGGCCTTGCAGCTGTACGGTGTTCCAGGGGGTACCCAGGCCGGCCAGCAGCGCGGCGGGCCATTGGCTGGAGCCATCGCTCACGGTGACGGTCACGCCGGACAGGCCCGCTGTGAGCCGCAGTTGCAGCGGGGACGCTGTGCAGCAATCGGCATTCAGCTGCAGGCGCAGGCCGGTCCACTGCGGACGCAATTGCCAGTGCAGCCGGCCAGGCAACGCAGCGCGGTCCCGGCTGGCGTGCCCGCCGGTCAGCACCAGCTGGGCCGATCCGGTCCAAACCGTGCCGCGCGCTTGGGCCAGTTGCACGCGACCACCGCTGGCTTGGGCTAGCCCCCAGGCCAGGGTCTGGGCGGGCAGGAAGGCGATCGCGCTCACTACCGAGCCCAGCAGCAATCCACCCACGGCCCAGGCCCAGGGCGCGCGCGACGAGCCGCTGGTGGCCACGCGCCGACGTACGGCCGGACGTTGTACGGGGCGAAAGGGCAGGGCAGTGCGCATGCGGTGCGGGTCTAACAAGACGCTGTTCCGCGTCAGCGGTTGACGGGCAGGGCCAGCACCAGGCTGCCATCCCAGCGGGTAGTGGCGTCGGCGGGCTTGGTGGCTTTGGCGCTCACTGGACTGCCTTGGGCGCTGCGGTTCAGTCGCGCTTCCAGGACCTGGGCGCGGGCGTTGCTGCGGGCCTCGGCCAGCCACAGCGCCAGGGCCGGCGCCGGCGCCGCCTGCAAAGTGACCGTGGCGCGGTCGCCCACGATCTGCAGCAGGGCGGTGTTGCCCAGGTGTTGGGTCAGGCTGCTGCGCAACAGGGCCTGGGCATCGCCGCCACGGGCGGGGGGCATGGCCTGCAACTGCTGGGCTTCGGCCTGCAAGGTCTGCATTTGTTGCAACTGGCGGTCCACGACCGCGTGGCGTGCGGGGGCGCCGCGCAGGGTGTTCAAGGCGGGTGCCAGCGCCACCCACCACAGCAGGGCCAGGCCGATCAGCCAGGTGGCCAGGCCCAGCAGGCGTTGCTCGCGCGGGGCCAGCGCTTGCCAGCGGGTGGCCAACACGGTCAGAGATTTCATGGTTGGCCCTCCGGGCGCAGGGTCAGGCCACCGTCTTCTGCGCGCAGGGCAAAGCCCAGCGCCTGCACGCGGGCCTGGGCTGCCGCCAGACTGTCGGGGGCTAGCGTTACGCCATTCAGGCGCAGTCGACCGGGGCTGAATTCCAGGCCCGTGGGCGCGGGGCCTTCGGCCAGCGCGGCGCCGGCGGCGGCCAGCAGGGGTTCAAAGTCTTGTGGGCCAGCACTGCCTGCCGTCTGCCGTAGCAGGGCGAGTTCACGGGCCATTTGCACGGGTGCATCGACCACCACCGCCACCTGCGGGAAGGTCTGGGTCAGCGTGGTGCGCACGGCGGCTTGTTTGGCTTTCAATGCCTGCTGCTCTTGCCACGCGGCGGCGTTCAGGCCCACCAGGTGCACACCCAGGGTCAGGCCTACGGCCCAGCGCGCGGCCCGCCACTGCGGAGCGCTCAGGCCCGCGCGCAGCAGGCCCCGCACATCCCGCAGTAGGCGGGTGCGGCCCGTGCTCGCCAGGTCAAATTGCGCCAAGTCCCAGGGGCTGCGGGCGGCTTCCAGGGCGCGCTGGTCTGCGGTTTGCAGGGTGACCGGCTGGCCCAGCCGCTGCTCCGCCAGAGCCGCGACGGCGGGCTCCGCCTGAATGGAGGGGCTAGAGCCGTCTGTATCGGCCCACAAGGTCAGTGCGCCGCTGGACAAGGGCAGCCAGGCCAGGCCTTGGTCCGGCTCCAGGCCGGTGCGTACCAGCCAGGCGTCTTCCGGCGTGCCCAGGGCCCAGGCCTGGGGCGTACCACCAGGCGCGAATTCGGGGACCACCCGGCTGGGGCGCCGGCCAGCGGCTTCCAGTGCCTGCAGGTGTTCGCGTAGCCAGGCGCGGTCGCAGACGGCCACCCAGGTCCCAGCGCCAGCACGGGCTTCAGGCGCCAGCGCAAAGTGCAGTTGGCTGGGTTCGTCGAGCAGTTGGTCTTCCAGCAAGCCTTCGAGCACGCTGCGCACCCGGGCGGCGGCGCTGGTGCCCAGGGGGAGACCGGGGGGCAGGTTCACCCGGTGCCAGGACAGGGCCTGGACCGGCACCACGGCCACGGTCTCGCCGCCACGGTCTGCGGCGGGCAGCAATGCGGCGGTGGCACTCTCGTGGCGCAGGGCGTGGTCGCCGTCGGCGGTCAGGGTGTAGCGGTAGGCGAGGCCGGGCCCGGGGCGGGCCAGCGGCAGGGTGAGGATCAGGAGGCTCATGGGCGAATGGGACGGACCATTTTAGGGGGCGGCCTTGACAGAATGATGGCGGTGGCGCCCTTAGCGTGACGGCTCTGGGCGCACCAGGGGCAGGTCGCCGCCTCGCTCGCGCAGCAAGGTCCTCACCTGGTCGCCCTGGCGGTGGACGATAGAGCGCTCTTCCACCAGCGTGTCTTCCAGCCGCAGCCAGCCGCGCACTTCAAAATAGGACGAGGCCACGCCATGCCAGTCCTCGCTGAGGGTACGCTGCGGCCCCAGCAGATCTTTGACCTCCTGCAGGCTGCGGAAATGCCGGGCCTCGCGGGCGCGCAGCAGGCTCTGGATGGCAGCGGCGTCCAGGCCGTCGAGCACGGCATACAGCACTTCCGCGCCGGCGGTGTTGAGGTTGACCGGGGTGCGCTGCGGCAGCCAGGTCAGGTGCGGGACCAGCGCCGCCACGGTACCGGGCGCCAGGCCCAGCCAGCCCAGCTGCGCCACGGTGGGGGGCTGCAGCGGGGCCACATCGCTGTCGCGGTCCTTGGGGCTTTGTGCCAGGCGCACGCCCTCGGCCAGGCGGTTGAGCTCTTGCGCCGGCAGTCCCAGGCGTTCAAACAGCCGGGAGAACCGCCGGAAATCTGCCGGCACGATCTCCCCGTCCTTCACCAGATTGGCCAGATTCAGCCGGGCCTGTAGGTCGTTGATTTGGCCGGACAGGAAGGCGTCGGTCATGTCGGTGCTGGCGTCCTGGACCACGTTGTTCTCGGCAGCCAGGAAGGTGGATAGTCGGGCTTCCTGCAGCGGCACGGCCCAGGGCTCCGCCAGATGGTCACTGTTATTGCCGGCACGATGGTCCTCGCGCAGTACGAGCCGCGACCAGTCCTGCGCGCCCGCCAAGATCCAGTGGGCCTGGGCGCGGGCACGCTCAGCGGTTTCTAGCGCCACATCGCGCCATTGCTGCCAGGTGGCGGCCGCCGCCAGACTGGCCACCAGCGTCACCGTCAGCATCGCCGTGAGCAGCGCCACCCCGCGTTGCGTGGGTTTCAAGGGCGAGGCGTTCATGTGCGGCTCCCCGTGAAGGTGGGTCGCACCCAATCCCGGGTCAGCGTGCCGCTCAAGGCCTGGCCTGGGGGCAGGGTGATCTGCAGGCGCACGCCATCGGGGGCTGCGGCGGTTTCGGCTGCGTTCGGGGTGCCCGCCGTGGCTGGGGCCTCGGTGCCGGTGCTCGACAGGGGGTTGGACCAGGCACCGCCCCGGTAATAGAACAGCTGCCATTGCGTCAGCGGCAGCAGCGCGACCTCGTTGCGCCGGTCGGCTTCGCTGGGCGTACGGGCCCATTGCGCGGCCTGCAGCCAGGCGTTTTGCCATTCACCCCGGGTGCGCAGGGGGGGAGATTGCCAGCGCAACCACTGGTCCACCCCCTGCACGTTGCGCCGCGTCCAGGCCACCACCTGCGCGCCGTCGCCGGGCGCCGTGCCGTGGCGGCGGGTGATGCGCAGCACCTGTCCGTCCCAGTCCAGCGGCAGGGTGTGCGGGAGCGCCAGCATCGCATCCAGATCCGTGCCCCATTGTCCCAGCGCGACCTGCAGCACCGCCAGTTGCGCGCTGCGCTCGCGGGTTTGTTCTTGCGCCCGCACCATGCCGTCGATGCCGCGCCAGGACATCAGCGCCAGCAGCGCCAGTGCGCCAATGGCCACCAGCAGCTCGACCAAGGTAAAGCCGCGTGCTTGGAGTCGGGAACGGCGGGCCATCAATAGCGCCCCACCACGGTGGACAGCCGCAGGATGGGCTGGCCCTGGTCCAGCACCTGGGCATCAACCCGGCGGAACACCGGATTGGGCGTGGGGCGCACCACCAGCAGCACTTCCAGCGCGCGGTCGGCCTGGTCGCAGGCCTGGCGGCTGTCGCCAATGCCGGGCAGCTGGCGCGACAGGCGGGTGGCGACCAGCGCATTCTCGGCGCAGAGCTGGGCCAGCAGGATGTCGCTTTGGCGCTGGGCATTGCGCGTGAGCGCGCCGGTGGCCTGCAGCCCGGCCGTCAGCGCGATGGCGACGATGCTCAGCGCCACCAGCACCTCGACCAGGGTAAAGCCGCGTTGCAGGTGCTGCTTCAAGGCGCAGGCTCCGCCAAGGTAAAGGGCCGTAGCCCGTCGGTGGCCACGCGCAGCTGGATGCCGGGGTGGTCGGGGTGGACCAGCACGACGGATTGCGGTGGCAGCAGCGGCTCGGGGCCGAGCACCAAGACGCCAGCGCCAGCCACTCGGGTGCCGGCGTTCAGCCATTGGTTGGGCAGTGATTGGGCAGGCAAGCCTTCAAAGCGAAAGCCCCCTTGCGGCAGGGCCTGCCAGCGCACTTGGGATCCGCTGGCCCGGGACTGTGCACGTCCGGCTTCAAGCAGCGCAGTCAGCCGCACCGCTTCCCGCTCCAGCAGGCTCTGGCCGCTGTCACGCAGCGCCAGCGTCACCCCCGCCGTGGCCAGCGCCATGATGCTGACGACGACCAGCAGCTCTAACAGAGTGAAGCCACGGCTTCTTGGCTTCACTGCCAGCTGCCGATGTCCGCGTCCTTGCCTTCGCCGCCCGACTGGCCATCGGCGCCGAAAGACATCACGTCGATTTCGCCCTTGATGCCAGGGCTCAGGTACTGGTAAGGGCGGCCCCAGGGGTCGTTGGGCAACTTTTCCAGGTAAGGCTTCCAGTTCCCGGGGATGGGGCCGGTGGTGGGCTTGGCGATCAGCGCCTTCAGGCCCTGTTCTGCGGTGGGGTAGCGCTGGTTGTCCAGACGGTAGAGCTTGAGGGCCTGGGTCAGGTTGGTGATGTCGGTGCGCGCGGCGGTCACCCGGGCGTCGTCGGCGCGGTCCAGCACATTGGGCACGATCAGCGCGGCCAGCACGCCGATGATGACCAGCACCACCATCAATTCGATCAGGGTGAAGCCGCGTTGCACGGTGCGGCGGGCAGTGGAAAGGGTGGGATGGACAGAAGAAATCAGGGCAGAACGGGTCACAGAAAGCCTCAGGTCGGTCGAATCGCGTGAATCATAATCGGCGCATGGTTGGCAACACACACAGCAAATGGGGCGTGCGCCTGGGGACTTTCGCCCTGTGGCTGGCGCTGGGCGGTAGCGTCGTTTATTGGGGCCTGCGCCTGTCGGTGCCGCCCAGGGGCGTTCCGGTGCCTCCCGTGGCGGGGCCCGTAGCGGCCATCGATGCCGACGCGGTCGCCAGGGCGCTGGGGGCGGGGCCTGCGCCAACTGCGCTCGCGCCCAACCAGGCGCCTGTGCCCGCCGATGGCCGCCTGGTGCTGCAGGGCGTGCTGGCCGGCCAGGCCCAGGGCAGTGGCGCGGCGCTGATTGCCGTCGATGGCCAACCGCCCAAACCTTACCGGGTCGGCGCTGCTGTTGGCGATCTGGTCCTGCTGGCGCTGGGCCCGCGCGAAGCCCGCCTGGGCCCACGTGCCGATGGGCCGGTCAGCGTGACGCTGGAAGTCCCGGTACGCCGCTGAGCGCCATCGGTTCACAAAGAATGTTTTTCCCAGCCGCCCCAGGCGGGGGCGGCGGCCGGCCATTCTGCGGACTGGGGCAGGCGCTGCCCTTGTGGGCCATTCAGCCAGCTCACGCAGCGGGCTACGCCGGCATGGCTGATCCAGACCACATCCTGGGCTTCTTG
>CAZQXQ010000056.1:0-14832 GCA_964597235.1 uncultured Burkholderiaceae bacterium
CTACATCCTCTGAGGAGCGCGGCATGGCACAGATCGCCTTGGTGACCGGGGCCGCCAGCGGCCTGGGGAATGTGATTGCCACACAGCTGCATGCTGCCGGCTACCGGGTGGCCCTCACCGACCACCAAGAAGCCCTGGCCCAGGAGGCCGCCACCCGCCTGGACCCCAGCGGGGCAACCGCCATCGCCCTGCAACTGGACGTGCGCCACAAGGGCGACTTCGAGGCCGCGCTGCAGACCGTCGTCGCCCGCTGGGGCGGGGTACAGGTGCTGGTGAACAACGCTGCCATGACGCCCACCACCCCGGTGATGCAGATCACCCCCGAAGAGTTCGACGACGTGCTGGCCGTGAACCTGCGCGGCACCTTCTTCGGCTGCCAAGTGTTTGGCGCCCACATGGCCGCTGCAGGCTACGGGCGGATCATCAACCTGGCCTCGCTGGCTGGGCAGAACGGCGGCACCGCCTCGGGCGCGCACTACGGCGCATCCAAAGGCGGCATCCTGACGCTGAACAAGATTTTTGCCCGCGAACTGGCCAGCGCCAACGTGACGGTGAACGCCATCGCCCCCGGGCCGATGGACCTGCCCTCGGTGCGCGCGGCCGTGCCGCCTGATCGCCTGGAAAAGATCATCGACACCGTGATCCCGGTCAAACGCCTGGGCAACCCGGAGTTCGTCGCCAAGTTGGTCGTGCAACTGGCCGCGCCCGATGCCGACTTCGCCACCGGCGCTACCTGGGATGTCAACGGCGGCATCTTCATGCGTTGATGGCAAGCCTTCCGCTTTTCTTCTTGCTTCCTTGATTGCAGACCTTCCCATGTCCGAAGAAACCCTCCAAGCCCTCGTCCAGCGGCGCGAAGAACAAGGCCACGGCGTGCTCGTCGTGGACCTGGTGCGTGCCGATGGCGGCGAACTGCCCGCCTTCGACGCCGGCGCGCACATCGACCTGCACCTGGGCGACGGGCTGGTGCGCCAATACTCGCTGGCGGGCGCGCCCAGCCAGCGCGGCAGCTACCGCCTGGGCATCCTGAAGGACCCGCAATCGCGCGGCGGCTCGGTGGCCGCGCACCAGCGCCTGCAGGCTGGCACCACGCTGCGCATCGGCCTGCCCCGCAACCACTTTCCGTTGGCGGCAGACGCCGCGCACACCGTGCTGGTGGGCGGGGGCATCGGGATCACGCCCATGATCGCGATGGCCCATGCGCTGTTCGAGGCGGGCCAGTCGTTTGAGCTGCACTATTGCGGCCGGACCGAAGCCGCCTGCGCCTTCCTGGACGAGCTGCGCGGCAGCGCCTTCGCCCGCCGGGTCCACACGCACTTCGACGATGCGGGCGAAGACCAGCGCCTGGACCTGAACGTCGTGCTAGGCCAGGCCGCGCCAGGCACCCACCTGTATGTCTGCGGCCCGGCAGGCTTCATGGACTGGGTGATCGGCGAGGCTCGGCGCCTAGGCCTGCCCGAGGCGCAGATCCACAAAGAATATTTCCAGGTGGACGCCGACACCAGCGGCCAGGCTTTCGACGTGGTGGCCAATAAAAGCGGAAAGCGCGTGCGCGTGGAAGCCGGCCAGAGCATCGTGGACGCCTTGGCCGGCATCGGCATCAAGGTACAGGTTTCCTGCGAGCAAGGCGTATGCGGCACCTGCCTGTGCACGGTGCTGGACGGCACGCCCGACCACCGCGACGTGTTTCTGACCGACGACGAAAAAGCCGACAACGACCAGATCCTGCTGTGCTGCTCGCGCGCCAAGAGCGACACGCTGGTGCTGGACATCTGAAGCCCCCCAAGGAAACGCACCATGGTGGACATCTCCTCCTTCCGCGACGGCATGGCCAAGTTGGCCAGCGCCGTGAACGTGATCACCACCGACGGCCCCGAAGGGCTGGCGGGCTTCACCGCCACCGCGGTGAGCAGCGTCACCGACCAGCCCCCCACGCTGTTGGTCTGCATGAACCGCTCGTCCTTTACCCATCCGATCTTCACCGGCAACCGGGTGCTGTGCGTGAACGTGCTCAGCGACGCGCAGCAGGAGGTTTCTGCCCTGTTTGCCAATCGCAACGCCACGCTGCAACAGCGCTTTGCCCAGGTGGGCTGGTCGCGGCTGGCCACAGGCTGCCCTGCCATTGACGGTGCCATGGTCAGCTTTGACTGTCGCATCACCGAGACCCATGAGGCGGGCTCGCACAGCATTTTTCTGTGCGAGGTCGTGGCCCTGCGGCAAAGCGATAGCGGTGCGGGCCTGGTGTATTTCAACCGGGGCTACCACGGCGTGGGTGCCCTGTCCGCCGTATCCACCGCCGTATCCACCGCCTGAACCCCGGCGTCCACCGGCCTTGGCATTGCCCCTGCTTTCCCGTCCGTACCACCCCTTGTTCCCAGCGCCCTCCCGAAAGGAAATCCCATGAAACTCAAAACCCTCGTTCGCGCCGCCCTGCTGGCCACCCTGCCCCTGGGCATGGCCTTCGCCCAAGTGAAGGTGGGCGTGATTTCGTCCTCCACCGGCCCTATCGCCGCCGTGGGCATTCCGCAGAAGAACACGGTACCGCTGCTGCCCACCAAGGCCGGTAACCAGACCATCGAATACATCTCCCTGGACGATGCCAGCGACCCGACAGCCGCCGTGGTTGCCGTGAAAAAGCTGATTGCTGAGCACAAGGTGGACGCGATCATTGGCCCCTCGGGCTCTCCCAACGCCATGGGCGCCATCCAGTTCGTGGCTGAAGCGGGCGTGCCCCTGCTGGCCCCGGTGGGCACCGCCGCCGTGGTACTGCCCATGAACGAGCAGAAGAAATGGGTGTTCAAGACCACGCAGAACGACAACCTGATCGCCGCCGCGCTGATCGACCACATGGCCAAGAGCGGCGTGAAGAAGCTGGCCTTCATCGGCGCCGCCGACCCCTACGGCGAAAACTGGGCCAAGGTGGTGGCCGAGGGCGTGGAGAAGAAGGGCATCAAGATCGTGGCCGACGAGCGCTTCCAGCGCCAGGACACCTCGGTCGCGGCCCAGGCGCTGAAGATCATTGCTGCCAAGCCCGATGCCGTGCTGGTGGCCGCCCCCGGCGCCCCCGCCGTGCTGCCCCAGATCACGCTGGCCGACCGTGGCTTCAAGGGCAAGATCTACCAGACCCACGGCGCGGCGCTGCCGGACTTCCTGAAGCTGGGCGGCAAGAAGGTGGAAGGCACCATCCTGGCCGCCAGCCTGATGCTGGTGCTGGACCAGGTGCCGGACAGCCACCCCTCCAAGACCATCGCCAAAAACTACGTGGCCGCCTACCAAAAGCTCCATGGCGTGGCCCCCGCCACGTTTGGCGGCAATGTGTTCGATGCAGGCCTGCTGCTGGAGAAGGCCATCCCAGTGGCGCTGGCCAAGGGCAAGCCTGGCACGCCCGAGTTCCGCAGCGCGCTGCGCGACGCCCTGGAGCAGACCAAGGAAATGCCCGCTACCCAAGGCGTCTACAACATGACGCCCGCCGACCACAGCGGCTTCGATGAGCGTGGCCGCGAGCTGATCACCGTGGTCGATGGCAAGTGGACCCTGCTGAAATAAGACCCGCGCTTTTCCCTTGTCCCTTCTCGCTGTTGAGCCCCGCCAGAGACCCGCATGGACCCCCTATGGACCTTCAGATAGCCCTGATGCTCAGCCAGGACGGCATCACCAACGGCGCGATCTACGCGCTCTTGGCCCTCGCCCTGGTGTTGATCTTTGCCGTCACCCGGGTGATCTGCATCCAGCAAGGCGAATTTGTTGCCTACGGTGCATTGACCCTGTCGATGTTGCAGGACAACCGCTTTCCAGCCACCGTCTGGATGCTCGTCTGCATGGGCGTCCTCGTGGCGGTGCTGGACGCTCGGGCGGCCCTGCAAGCCGGCCACCCGAAAAAGCTGGGGCGGGTGTTCCTGGGCAATCTGGCGTTTCCGCTGGCCCTGCTGGCGCTGTTGAAAACCCTGCCCCTGCAGACGCTGCCGTTGGCCGTGCAGGTGGTGCTGGCGATGGCCATCGTGGTGCCCATGGGCCCGCTGATGTACCGACTGGTGTACCAGCCCATCGCTGCGGCGCCCACGCTGGTGTTGCTGATCGTCTCCGTGGCCGTGCACGTCACCATGGTCGGCCTGGGCCTGCTGTTTTTTGGTGCAGAAGGCCAGCGTACCCCCGCTTTCAGCGAGGCCAGCTTGGAGCTGGGCCCGCTGCATGTCTCCGGCCAATCGCTGGTCGTGCTGGCCGCCTCGGGCTTGCTGATTGCGGCGCTCTACCAGTTCTTTGAGCGCACGATCTACGGCAAGGCCTTGAGGGCCACCGCCTTCAACCGCGTGGGGGCCCGGCTGATGGGCATCTCGCCCTCGCTGGCCGGCCGGCTGACCTTCGCGCTGGCGGCCTTCATCGGCGCGCTGTCGGGCATCTTGATTGCGCCCATCACCACGATTTACTACGACACCGGCTTCCTGATTGCCCTCAAAGGCTTCGTCGCCGCCATCATCGGCGGCCTGGCCAGCTACCCGCTGGCCGCTGCGGGCGCCCTGGCGGTGGGACAGCTGGAAGCGTTCTCGTCGTTCTGGGCCAGCGCCTACAAGGAGGTGCTGGTCTTCACGCTGATCATTCCCGTGCTGCTGTGGCGCTCGCTGAACAGCCACCACATCGAGGAAGAGGAAGAAGAATGAACACCGACAGCCTGGCAGCGCCAGCCCCCTCCTCCACCGCCCCCCGCGCCCGCACCCTGGGCCCAGGTGCCCACCGCCTGCTGCTGGGCGGCTTCGTCGCCGCCATGCTGCTGGCCCCCGCCGTGGTCGCGCCGTTTTACGTGACCCTGCTCAACTACATCGGCCTGTACGCCATGGTGGCACTGGGCCTGGTGCTGCTGACCGGCGTGGGCGGCTTGACGAGTTTCGGCCAGGCCGCCTTCGTAGGCCTGGGTGCTTACACCACGGCCGCACTGACCACCGCCAAGGACCTGCCCGCCTGGCTGGCCTGGGCCGGCAGCTCGCCCTGGATCACCCTGCTGCTGGGCCTGCTGCTGACGCTCGGCGTGGCCTGGGTGCTGGGCAAGATCACGCTCAAGCTCTCGGGGCATTTTCTGCCGCTGGGCACCATCGCCTGGGGCATCAGCCTGTACTTTCTGTTCGGCACCTCGGAAAGCCTGGGCGGCCACACCGGCATGACCGGCATTCCACCCATCAGCCTGCTGGGCTGGACGCTGGACGAAGGCCAGGAAATCTATTACCTGATCTGGGCCTTCCTGCTGCTGGCCGTGGTCACCACACAGAACCTGCTGGATTCACGCGAAGGCCGGGCCATTCGCGCCCTCAAGGGGCGCCGGGTCATGGCCGAGGCCATGGGCGTGAACACCGCCAACGCCCGCATGGCCATCTTCCTGCTGGCCGCGCTGCAGGCCTGCGCCTCGGGCTGGCTGTACGCGCACATGCAGCGCTTTGTGAACCCCACCCCCTTTGGCGTGCACTTTGGCATCGAATACCTGTTCATGGCCGTGATCGGCGGCGCGGGCCATGTCTGGGGCGCGCTGCTGGGCTCGGCGGTGATCACCGTGCTCAAGCAATGGCTGCAGGACGTGCTGCCCCAGGTGTTCGGCTCCACCGGCAACTTCGAGGTCATCGTCTTCGGCATCCTGATGATGCTGGTGCTGCACCGCGCCCGCGAGGGCCTGTGGCCCATCCTGCGCCGCTGGGTGCCTGTGGCCCAAGCCCGCAAGGCCATCGACCCGCAGGCTGCACCCCTGCCCCGCCGCGCGCCGCGCCAGAAAGGCGAGGTACTGCTGGAGGCGCGCGACGTGACACGCAAATTCGGCGGCCTGGTCGCCAACAACAACATGAGCCTGAGCGTGAAGGCTGGCGAAATCCTGGCGCTGATCGGGCCGAATGGCGCCGGCAAGAGCACCATGTTCAACCAGCTCTCGGGCGTGGACACCCCCACCTCGGGCGAGATCCGCTTTCTGGGCCAGCCCATCGCCGGGCGCGAATCGCGCGACATCGCCCGCATGGGCATGAGCCGCACCTTCCAGCACGTCAAGCTGCTGTCCAAGATGAGCGTGCTGGAGAACGTGGCGATTGGCGCACACGGCCGTGGCCAGCGCGGCGTGTTCAGCGCCGCCTGGCGCCTGGACCGCGCCGAGGAGGCCCGCCTGCTCAAGGAAGCCGCCCACCAGATCGAGCGCGTGGGCCTGGGCGCCTACCTGCACGAGCCCGCCGGCAGCCTGGCCCTGGGCCAGCAGCGCATTCTGGAAATCGCCCGCGCCTTGTGCGCCGATCCTTGCCTGCTGCTGCTGGACGAGCCCGCCGCCGGCCTGCGCTACAAGGAAAAGGAAGCCCTGGGCGAGCTGCTGAAGAAACTGCGTGCCGAAGGCATGGCCATCCTGATCGTGGAACACGACATGGACTTCGTGATGAACCTGGTGGACCGGGTGGTGGTAATGGAGTTCGGCGAAAAGATCGCCGAGGGCCTGCCCGAGGAAGTCCAGCGCAACCCCGCCGTGCTCGAAGCCTACCTGGGCGGGGTGGAATGATGACAAGGGAAACCGCCGACATGCCCGCCACCACGCCCCCCGCCGTGCTCGACATCCGCCAACTGTCCGTGTCCTACGGCAAGGTCGAGGCCCTGAGCCGGGCCCACCTGACCGTGGGCCAGGGCCAGATCGTCACCGTGATCGGCCCGAATGGCGCCGGCAAGACCACCCTGCTGTCCGCGATCATGGGCCTGCTGCCCTCCACTGGCGACATCCGCTTTGACGGCCAGACCGAGGCCCGCCCCGACGTGGAACACATGGTGGGCCGGGGCATGAACCTCGTGCCAGAAAAACGCGAGCTGTTCAGCGAGATGAGCGTGGAGGACAACCTGACCCTGGGCGCCTTCCAGCGCTACCGCACCGGCCAGCGCGACCACGCACAGACCCTGGACGAGGTTTACGCCCTGTTCCCGCGCCTGAAAGAGCGCCGCCACCAGCTGGCCGGCACCCTCTCGGGCGGCGAGCGCCAGATGCTGGCCGTGGGCCGCGCGCTGATGGCCAAGCCCAAGCTGCTGATGCTGGACGAACCCAGCCTGGGCCTGGCGCCGCTGATCGTGCGGGAAATCTTCCGCATCATCGCCGAGCTGCGCCGGCGCGGCGTCTCCATCCTGCTGGTGGAACAAAACGCCCGCGCCGCGCTGCAGGTGGCCGACTACGCCTATGTGCTGGAAACCGGCCAGATCGCCATGCACGGCCCCGCCGCCCAACTGGCCGACGACCCCCGCGTCATCGAAGCCTACCTCGGCTTGGGCGGCAAGCACCAGGCGATGCTTGCGACGTGAGTTTACGTGGGTTCATCAGCAAGGGGGCGTCTCAGAATTTGGATCGCAAAGCCCGCGCTGAGCCAGAGGCCGGTAGCAGCGGTACAGCGTCGGAACCGAGACGCCGAGGTTTTCCGCTACGTCCCTGGGCGGCATACCGCTGGCCAGCAGCTTCCTGGCGGTCATCTTGGGCTTGCGTCCCCGTTTGCGACCGAGTTGACGGGCCACTTTCAGCCCACCGCGGGTGCGCTCGGCGATCAGATCCCGCTTCATCTCGGCCAGGCTGGCCATCACGTGAAAGAAGAACCGGCTGAACTACCGCACGCCCCACGAGGTGTTTATGGGCTTGAAGATGCGTCCGTTACGCTGAAAATCGTTGCACTTTGCAGTTGAATTTGCGCAAAAAAACTGACTCCAACCCAATAAACACCAGCAGTACCAGCTATTAAATCAGGAGTTCACACACCTGCCAACCGCACCTCCTGATCGATCGCGCCAAACACCGAGCGGCCTTGGCCGTCAAGCACCTCGATGCGCACGCGGTCGCCGGGCTGAAGGTAGGGGTGCAGCGCGTCTTCGGGCGTGCCGGCCAGCATCTGGCGAACGCGGGCCTCGGTGATGCAGGCGTTACCGGATTCCGGCGCCGCGTTGCTGATGGTGCCGGCGCCCACGATGGAGCCCGCGCCCAACGACCGGGTCTTGGCCAGGTGGGCAAGCACCTGGCCAAAGTGGAAGACGGTTTCTTCGCCCGCATGGGGCGAGCCGAACCAGTGACCATTGAGCTGCACCTGCACCGGCAGCTGCAGCATGGCGCCACGCCAGGCCTCGCCCAGGGCTGCCGGGGTGACGGCGATGGGGGCGAAGCTGGTGGCGGGCTTGCTCTGGTAGAAGCCAAAGCCGCGTGACAGCTCGGACGGGATCAGATTACGCAGCGACACGTCGTTGAGCAGCACCACCAGCGCGATGTGGTCCAGAACGTCTTCGGGACCGATGCCCATGGGCACGTCGGTGGTGATGACGGCAATCTCGGCCTCCAGGTCAACGCCGTGCGCCGCGTCGGCGGCGACGATGGGGTCCAGCGGGCCCAGCATCACGTCCGATCCGCCCTGGTACACCAAGGGATCGACCTCGTAGCGCGGCGGAATCGGCTCCTTGCGCCATTGGTAAATCAGCCTGGCATGGTTGCGATACACCGAGGCATCGGCCCACTGGTAGGCACGGGGCAGAGGCGCCATGCACTGGGCGGGATCGAAGGGCTCGCAGCCCTGCCAGCCGGTGGCATCCAAGGTGCGGCGCTGGGTCTCCAGACCGGGCGCCAGGTTGGCCCAATCGTCCAGCAAGGCCTGCAGGGTGCGAGCGGGGCCGCTGGCGCGGACCCAGCGCTCGCCCGAAGGGCTGACCAGCATCAGCGCACCGTCGCGCGTGCCATCGCGGCGGGTGGCCAGCCGCAGGGAAAGGGAAGCGTGCATGCGGGTGCTCAATCGAGTTGGATGTTGGAGGCCTTGATCACCTGACCCCAGCGGGCGCTTTCGCTGCGCGCAAGGGCCTGGAATTCGGCGGGGGTACCCGGCAGGGGCTCAAAGCCGAAGTCGGTGAACAACTTGACCACCTTGGGATGCTGCATGGCCTTCTTGAGCTCGGCGTTCAGGCGGGTGACGGCCTCGGGGGCCATGCCTGCGGGGCCAATCAGGCCGTGGAAGGCGGCGGCGTTGACCTCCTTGTAGCCCAGCTCGTTGAAGGTGGGTGCGTCCGGAAAGGCCTGGGCGCGCTGTGGGGTGGCCACGGCCAGCACGCGGACCTTGCCGCTTTTCATCATCTGCATGCCCGAGGCCAGGTCCAGCATCATCACAGGGACCTGGCCACCGAGCACGTCCTGCATGGCGGGCGCCGCGCCCTTGTACGGAACATGGGTCAGGCCAATGTCGGCTTTTTGCTTGAACAGCTCCATCGCCACATGATGGGGTGTGCCGTTGCCAGGCGAGGCGTAGTTGACCTTGCCCGGGTTGGCCTTGGCGTAGGCGATGAATTCGGCCAGGGTCTTGGCCGGAAAGTCCGGGTTCACGACCAGGGCCACCGGAATGCGCCCAATGGCACCGATGTAGGTGAAGTCGCTGGCGGGCTTGTAGGGCAGCTTCTTGAACATGTGTTCGTTGAACAGCAAGGCCGCGTTTTCGGCCTGCATGATGGTGTAGCCATCGGGCTTGGCCTGCATCAGCAGCGACACAGCAATGTTGGTGGACGCACCCGGGCGGTTGTCGATCACCAGCGGCTGGCCCAGGGCGGGCTGCATCGCGTCGGCCAGGGCGCGGGCCATAGCGTCGGTGCCGCCGCCGGCGGCGTAGGGCACCAGCCAGCGCACGGTCTGGTTCGGGTAAGAGGGGTTGGGGCCCTGGGCATTGGCCGTAGCGGCGGTACCCGCCGCCAGCACACCGAGGGCGAGGCAAAAGGCGTTGAATGTGCGTTTTTTCATGAATGTCTCCTGGTTTTTTGGGGGAAAGAAAGTCGAGGCGTGAATGCAGGGCCTATCCACGCAGGATGTCCCAGAGCTGGCGGTCACGCTCGGCGGTCCAGACGGTGGGGTGCTCGGTGCCTTGTAGCTCCTCGAAGGCTCGCGCCACATCAAAGGGCAGCACATGCTGGAACACCGGCCAGTCGCCAAAGCGCGGGACCATGGCCTGCTGCGCCCGCTCGAAGCAGGCACGCAGGCCTTCGCCCGCGTCAATGCCCGCCTGCACGCTGGTCAGCAGGGTGCGCAGGAAATCCTGCGTTAGGTCGATGGCCTCGGCGCAGGCGGCCGCATCGCGCAGCACCGCGCCGCGGCCGGGCACCAGGGTGCGCGGGTGCAGGGCGCGAACGGCGTCCAGGGTGTGGGCCCAGTCGCGCAGGTAGGCATCGCCGGCATAGACGCCGCAGTGGTTTTCCACCACGTCGCCCGCGAACAGCACGCCGCAATCGGGCAGCCAGGCCACGGTGTCGCCACCCGAATGGCCACGGCCCAGGCAATGCAGCTGAAGCTCGCGCCCACCGCCCAGGTTCAGGCGCATTTCCCGCTCGAAGGTGATCGTGGGCACCGTGAGGCCCGGCACCTCTTCGACACCGGCGAACAGGCGCGGAAAGCGCCCGACTTCGGAATCAAAGTCCGCCTGGCCCCGGGTGCGCACCCAGTCTGCCGTTCCCTGGCTGGCGATGATGGCCTGCACGTCGGGGAAGGCGCTCGCGCCCATCACGCGCACCGCGTGGTAGTGGGTGAGCACGATGAACTTGACGGGCTTGTCCGTCACGCTGCGGATGGCCTGCAGAAAGCCCCGGGCCATGCGCGGGGTGGGCCGGGTGTCGATGGCGACGACGTGGTCATCTCCCACCACGAAACCGCAGTTGGGATCAAAGGCGCTGATGTAGCCGTACACGCCAGGGGCCAGTTCCTGAACCTGGGGCACCTGCTCTTGCAGGTCGGAAGCAGAGGCAAACGAAGGGGCAGCAGTGGACATGAAAACCTTTCAGGCGGTGGCGGTGCCAGCCTCGCGGGCGGCGGCGATGCAGTCGAGCAGGACCTGCTGCTGGCCACATTGGTTGGCAAGCAGGAGCAGCAGGCGGGCGTTGAAATCGGCGCTCTCTGCCTCGCTCAAGCCCTCGTGGGCAGCGACAAGGGCGGCATAGAAGCCGTCGGGATCGGGGATGTTCGGTTCGGTCTGCATGGTGAAACTCGGGAATCCAAAAAAGAAGTTCAGGCCTGGCCCAGCGCCGTGCGCACGGCGGCTTCCAGGGTCGTTGGGGTGGCGGCCGGCACGGTGGCGGCCAGGTAAGCATCGGGACGCACCAGGCAGACCGTGCCGGCGCAAGTGGCCGGGTCCAGCCCCAAGTGGCGGGCAAGGCAGCCCTCGGGATCGCGCAAGTCGGGGGCGGCACCGTCCACGGCCAGCACACGGACCGGCAGGCCCTGTGCGGCCAGTCGGGCATCGGCCTCGGCTTGCTGTGTTCCCGCGGGGGCAAACCACAGTGCCAGGAGTTTGGTGCCTTCGCGCAGCAGGCGCATCAGCGCCGTGGGCTGGCCCTGGGCATCGGTGAGAGGCAGGTTCTGCACGGTGCGGGCGCCCTGGGGAAGCCAGCGGGAGGGCGGATAGTCGTTGGCCACCGACATGCGGCCGGTGTTGACCAGCTTGCGCGCGAAGGCGTGGCGGCGGGCCAGCGCCAGGGTGGCGCGGCGCAGGCCATGCTCGGCGGCGCTGCGCGGTGCCAGGTAGCGAGCGGAGCGGCTGGTGACGGTCAGGTTCTCCACGCAGGCGGCACGGCGCTCGGCGGTGTAGCTGTCGAGCAGGGCTTCGTCGGCCTGACCTTGCAGCACCAGGGCCAGCTTCCAGCCCAGGTTGGCCGCATCCTGGATGCCGGTGTTGCCCCCGCGCGCCCCAAACGGGCTGACGACGTGCGCGGCATCGCCGATGAACAACAAGCGGCCATGGCGGAAATCGTCCAGCAGGTGGTCGCGGTACTGGTAGGGGCCGATCCAGACAAATTCGAAATCCACGTCCGGCCCCAGCTGCGCACGCAGGCGCTCGCCAGCCACCTCGGGGCGGCTGATGCTCTCGGGGTCGGCATCCTCGGACATCTGGTAGTCGATGCGCCAGACCCCGTCGGCCATCAGGTGCTGCCACACGGCGCGGCCATCGTTGAAGTGTGCGTCCACCCAGGTCCAGCGCTCGGTGGGCAGGGGCTTGGTAAAGCGCACGTCGCTGATGCACCAGCGGTCGGTGCTGCGGGAGGCGTGGGTCTCAATCCCCAGCTGGGTGCGCAGGGGGCTGTTGGCGCCGGTGGCGTCGATCAGGTAGGCGGCCTCAAGGGCATAGCGGCCCTCGTGCGTCTCGACCTCGATGCGCACATGGTCGGCCTGGGGTGCGATGTGGGTGACCTTGCTCAACCAGCGCAGGTCGGTCAGGCCCAGTTCCTGGATACGCTCCACCAGAAAGCCCTCCAGGTAGAACTGCTGCAGGTTGATGAAGGGCGGCTGGGTGGAGACGCTGTCGTCCTGCAGGTCGAAGGCATAGACCTCCTCGCTGCCCGAGAAAGTGCGCCCCCGCGACCAGGCCACGCCCTTGGCCACGGCGCGCTCGGCCAAGCCCAGGCGGTCCAGGATCTCCAGGCTTTTTTGTGCATAGCAGATGCCGCGCGACGAAGCGCCGCGCACGCCCACGGTGTCGTCCTCGTCGATCAGCACGGCGCGCACACCGCGCTGGGCCAGGTCGCAGGCCAGCGTCAGGCCGGCCGGGCCGGCGCCGACGATGGCCACCGGGTAGCGGCCCGGGGTTTCGCCACGCAGCTCGGGCGGCGTGGTGAACGGGAACTGCGGCAGTTCGTAGGGCGGGGCGAAGCGGAAGGTTTCCATTCCAGGGGTCTCCTTGTGGGTCTTTTGGTTGTTGGTGGCCAGGGTCACTGCGCCTGCACATCGGCCTTGCGGCGGGCCTTGAAGGCGGTCCAGTCGCGCACCTGCTGGTGAGCGCGCTGGGCCAGGGCATGCATGGCGGCGGCGTCCACGGTGGGCGTGGTCAGCTCCAGGCGGATGCCATTGGGGTCGAAGAAGTAAATGGAGCGGATGATGTGGTGGTCTGTCACGCCCAGCACCTCGACGCCCGCAGCCTCCAGGCGGGCCTTGGCCTGCAGCAATTCGGCCTCGGAATCCACGCGCAGCGCCAGGTGGTTGACCCAGGCGGGCGTATTGGGCGAGGGCGCAGCCACCTGGTCATCGCCCAGGTCGAAGAACGCGATGTAGGAGCCGTCGCGCATCTGGAAAAAGATGTGCACATAGGGGCAGTACTCGCCGGTGCTAGGCACGTGGTCGGCCTGGATCACATGGACGAGGGGCAGGCCCAGCAGGTCTTCGTAGAAATGGCGGGTTTCCTCGCAGTCGCGGCAGCGCCAGGCAAAGTGGTGCAGCCCGCGGATCGGTACGAACTCGGCTGGAACATTGATGGTCATAGCAGGTGTCTCCTTGGATGGGGACGGATTACACCGGCAGGTCTCTTATGATTCAAACAAAATAATTTCATCCATTGATGAAAGTTCAATATGAATCTGAACCTCACCCTGCGGCAGCTGCGGGCCTTTGACGCCGTGGCCGCCGAAGGCAGCTTCACCAAGGCCGCGCAGCGCCTGTTCCTGACCCAGTCGGCGCTGAGCGTGCTGGTGCGCGAAATGGAGCGTGAGCTGGGCGTGGCGCTGTTCGACCGGCACACCCGGCGCGTCGAACTGTCCGAGGCCGGGCGCGACCTGTACCCGGCGGTGCGGCGCATGCTCAACGAGCTGACCCAGGCGGTGGGCAGCGTCACCGACCTGCGCGACAAGCGCAAGGGCGTGCTGCGCCTGGCCGCACCCCAGCTGATGGCTTGCACCCTGGTGCCGCAGGTGCTGGCCAGCTACCGTGCCCAGCACCCCGGGGTGGAGATCCGCCTGCAGGACACCCTGCCCGAGCACCTGCTGGAGCGGGTGCAGTCGGGCGAGGTGGAGCTGGCCATCGGCCCGGACGGCGTGCTCGACGAGGCGGGCCTGCAGCGCCGCCCCTTCCTGCGCGACCGGCACTGGCTGGTCTGCCGCCCCGACCACGCCCTGGCCGAACGACCCACCCTGCGCTGGCAGGACCTGGGCGGCTGCCGCTTCATCGCGCCCACCCGGGACTTCGTTCACCGCATGTGCTCAGAACTGGGCGCCTACACCGAGGCCCTGTTGCTGGAGCCGGTGCAGGAGGTGTCCTACTTCACCACCGCCTTCGGCCTGGTATCTGCCGGCTTGGGCGTGACCTTGTGCCCCACCTACGCGCGGCCCCTGGTCCAGGCCTACGGATTGCAGATGCGGCCCGTGCAGGACCCCGTGTTCTACCGCGAGGTCTGCGTCTATACCCAGGCCCACAAGGCCCTGTCCCCCGCCGGCGCCAGCCTGGTGGAATGCCTGGACGCCGCGGTCACCAAGCTGCGCTTTGCCGAGCCCGTCGGGCGGGATTGAAAAGTGGTCTAATCAGCCTCCAGCCGGCGTTGTTGCAGGAAGGCATATACGGACGTGATGCCCCCAACCCGGCGCTGTTGCATAAACCAAATTTGAGACGCCATGCCCCAAACCCCAGACGGATTTACCCCACGGCCACCGTCACAGGACGGCCCAGCTGGCTGAAGCGGTTGAGCAGCGCCGCACGAATGTGCAGTTCCACCACCTGACGCTCGAACGTCCTGGCCATCACCCGCTCCCCCAGCCGCTTGAAGCAGTTCATCTTGGTCTCCACCAGACTGCGCCGGTGATAGCCGCTCCATTGCTTCCAAATTCGTCTGCCCAGTCTCTGGCATGCTCGCACGGCTTCGTTGCGTACGCTCGTCCCCGCTTTCGTGCCTTTCCACACCCGGGCGTTCTTGCGCGGCGGGATGATGGCCATTGCCCCGCGCAGTGCAATGGCGGCGTGACACGCTTTGGTGTCGTAGGCTCCATCGCCACCGACACTGGCAATGGCTTCGTCTGGGGGGATTTGCTGCAGTAGGTGCGGCAGCATCGGTGCGTCTGCTATGGCGTTGTCCGTAACTTCGATAG
>CAZQXQ010000057.1:0-14820 GCA_964597235.1 uncultured Burkholderiaceae bacterium
TGCTGGGCGGCGTCACCTACATCAAGGGCCGCTGGCTGTATCCGCTGCTGTGCACCGTGCCGCTGATGGCCTTTGCCTGGCGGCCCCAACTGGCCTGGCACCAAGGGGGCAACGCCTTTGGGCGGATGCTGCTGGGCGTGGCGGTGCTGGTCTGGGTACTGCTGGGCCTGCGGGTCTGGGCCAACGGCCAGCGGGGCCAGCCCGACGAATTGAACGAACCCCTCATCGCCCTGGCCAGCGCCCTGCGCGCCAGCGGATACGACGGGCACAGCCCCATCGTGGCGGGCGATGCGGTGCTGGGCGGACAGCTGCGACTGCAGTTTTTGCAGGCACCGGTCACCGTCTGCCAAGCGCCGGACCCAAAGTCTTCCCGCCCTGCCCCACCGCCCACGGCTGCATGCCTCCAGGCCTTGCAGCCTTCGCCCGGCCAGGGGCTGCTGCAGATCGCACGCCAGGATCGGCCCCCGCCGGCCTGGTGGACGATGAGCGCAACCGCCTCGGCACCCATCGCCCTGGCGCTGCCCTACCAGCATGCCAAGGCGGACCTTCCGCCCATGCGCTACCACGTTGTGTGGCAGCCGCCGCAACCAGCGTTGGCGCAGCAGGCACCCACGATTTCTCTGACTTCCCCTTGACCATGAACCCTGTGCTTGTCACCGGCGCTGCCGGTTTCATTGGAATGCACGCCTGCGAGCGCCTGCTCGCGCGCGGCGATACCGTCGTCGGCATCGACAACCTGAATGCCTATTACGACCCCGCCCTCAAGGAAGCGCGGCTGGCGCGGCTGCGGGCGCACCCGAATTTCCGCTTTGAGCGCCTGGACATCGCCGACCGGCAGGCCCTGCCGCCACTGTTCGCGCAGGTGCGGCCAGCCAAGGTGCTGCACCTGGCGGCCCAGGCCGGGGTGCGCTATTCCATCGAGCAACCCCACGCCTATGTCGATGCCAACCTGGTCGGCTTTGTCAACCTGCTGGAAGCCTGCCGGGCCTGGCCGGTGGCGCACCTGGTCTATGCCAGCAGCTCCAGCGTGTATGGGGGCAATGCCAAGCTGCCCTTCAGCGAGGCCGATGCGGTGGACCACCCCATCAGCCTGTACGCGGCCACCAAAAAATCCAACGAACTGATGGCGCACACCTACAGCCACCTGTTCCAGCTGCCCACCACCGGGCTGCGCTTTTTCACGGTCTATGGCCCCTGGGGGCGGCCGGACATGGCGCTGTTCAAGTTCACCCGGGCCATGCTGGCGGGCCAGACCATCGACGTGTACGGCCAGGGCCAGCTGGTGCGGGACTTCACCTACATCGACGACATCGTGGAAGGCGTGCTCCGGGTGCTGGACAAGCCCGCCACGCCCGAGCCCGCCTTCGACCCACAGGCCCCCCACCCCGGCATTGGCCAGGCGCCGTACCGGGTGTTCAACATCGGCAACAGCCAGCCCACGGTGTTGATGGACTACATCGCCGCCATCGAGGCCGCGCTCGGCGTGATCGCCGACAAGCGCCTGCTGCCCGTGCAACCGGGCGACATGACGGCCACCGCCGCCGACACCCGGGCGCTGGCCGACTGGGTGGGCTTTGCACCCAACACCCCAGTGCGCGAAGGGGTGGCCCGCTTTGTGCAGTGGTTCAAGGAGTTTTATCAGCCATGAAAGTGACCGTGTTTGGCACCGGCTATGTGGGCCTGGTGCAAGGAGCCGTGCTGGCCGATGTGGGCCACGAAGTGCTCTGTGTCGATGTGGACGAGGCCAAGGTGCAGGCTTTGCGATCCGGCCGCATCCCCATCTACGAACCCGGGCTGGAGCCGCTGGTGGCCGACAACGCCGCCCAGGGGCGCCTGCGCTTTAGCACCGACCCCGCCCAGGGCGTGCGCCATGCCGAGGTGCTGTTCCTGGCCGTGGGCACCCCGCCCGACGAGGACGGCAGCGCCGACCTGCGCCATGTGCTGGCCGTGGCCCGCACCGTGGCGCAGCACATGGACCGGCCGCTGTGCATCGTCAACAAGTCCACAGTGCCCGTAGGCACCGCCGACCGCGTGGCCGCCACCGTGCGCGAAGGGTTGGCAGCGCGGGGGCTGGTGCTGGACTTTGACGTGGTCTCCAACCCTGAATTCCTCAAGGAAGGCGCGGCCGTGGCCGACTGCCAGCGGCCCGACCGCATCGTGATTGGCACCGACAGCCCCCGGGCCGAGCAACTGCTGCGGGCGCTGTACGCCCCCTTCACCCGCAACCGCGACAAGCTCTTGGTGATGGACGTGCGCAGCGCCGAGCTGACCAAGTACGCCGCCAACGCCATGCTGGCCACCAAAATCAGCTTCATGAATGAAATGGCCAACCTGGCCGAGCGGCTGGGCGCGGACATCGAGGCGGTGCGCCAGGGCATAGGCAGCGACCCGCGCATTGGCTACCACTTCATCTACCCTGGTGCCGGCTATGGCGGCAGCTGCTTTCCCAAGGACGTGCAGGCGCTGGTCCACACCGCGCACAGCGTGGGCGTGACGCCACTGGTGCTCGAAGCCGTGGAGCAGCGCAACGCCGCCCAGCAGCGGGTGCTGTTCGAGCGCCTGCGGGAGCACTACCAAGGCCAGTTGCAAGGCAAGGTGATCGCGCTGTGGGGCCTGGCCTTCAAGCCCCAGACCGACGACATGCGCGCCGCCCCCAGCCGCACGCTGATGGAAGCGCTGTGGGCCGCCGGCGCCACCGTGCAAGCGCACGACCCGGCCGCGATGAACGAAGCCCGCCGCCTGTACGGCCAGCGGCCCGAGCTGCGCCTGTGCGCCAGTCCGCTGGAGGCCCTGCAAGGCGCCGATGCCCTGGCCATCGTGACCGAGTGGAAAGCGTTTCGCGTGCCCAACTTCGACCGCATGGCGGCGTTGCTGCGCGACCGCGCCGTGTTCGACGGCCGCAACCTCTACCCGCCCGAGCTGCCGGCGCGCCATGGGCTGCACTATGTGTCGATGGGCCGACCGGTCGTGCCCGCCACCCCCGTGTCCCCTGCGCCCGCGCCCTCAACCACCCCCTGACTCACCTCACGATTGTTTTTGCACCATGGCCCTGAACGTACTTGGCACCGAACTGCTGTCCTGCTCTTTTGACCCGCTGACGGGTTTCTTCCGCGACGGTTGCTGCAACACCGATGTCCACGACCACGGCAGCCACGTGGTCTGCGCCAAGGTCACAGCGGAGTTCCTGGCGTTTTCCCGCAGCCGGGGCAACGACCTGAGCACGCCCCGCCCCGAATACCGCTTTGCCGGCCTGCAGCCCGGCGACCGCTGGTGCCTGTGCGCGCTGCGCTGGAAAGAAGCCTGGGAAGCTGGCGTCGCCCCGCCCGTGGTGCTGGAGAGCACCCACGCCAAGGCCCTGGAATGGATCCCGCTGGACGCCCTGCAAGCCCATGCACTGGCCCCACGCAGCCCGGGACAGACGGCAGGGTGAGCCGCATGTCCTTTCAAGGTCAAATCGGGCTCTAGGCCAATGATTACCATCGGTACTAGCTCTTATTTCAATAGCAAAATTCCCACAAAGGCGGGCCCTCATTCGTGGCGCAGCGCCTCGATGGGGTCCAGGCGCGCGGCGCGGCGGGCTGGAAAGTAACCAAACAGCACGCCAATGCCCGCTGCAAACACGAACGACAGCAGGTTGATACCGGGGTTGAACAAATACGGCACGCCCATCGCCCGGGTCAACCCCAGCGAGGCGGCGGTGGCCAGCGCAATGCCAATCAACCCGCCCAGCGCGGCCAGCACCACCGCCTCAATCAAAAACTGCAACAGCACCTCGCGCTCCAGCGCGCCAATCGCCAGGCGCAGGCCGATCTCGCGGGTGCGCTCGGTCACGCTGACCAGCATGATGTTCATGATGCCGATGCCGCCCACCAGCAGGCTCACGGCGGCCACCGCACCCAGCAGCGTGGTCAGCACCCGGGTGGTGCTGGAGAAGGTCTCGGCCAGCTGCTGGGTGTCCAGCACGTTGAAATTGTCTTCCTCGGCCTCGGCGAGCTTGCGGCGCTCGCGCAGCAGCTGGGTCAGGCCAGCCTTGACACGGGCGGGGTCGCTGCCGTCTTGCATCGAGACCAGCAAGGTGTTGACCCGGGTATTGCCGGTGACGCGGCGCTGCAGGGTCTTGAGCGGCATGACCACCGTGTCGTCCTGGTCGTTGCCAAAAGCGCCCTGCCCCTTGGAAGCCAGCACGCCCACCACCTCGCAGCCAAAGGCCTTGACGCGCAGGCGCTCGCCCACCGGGTCGCCCTGGTCGTAGAGCTCACGGCGTACGGTTTCGCCAATCAAACAAACGGCGGCGCCCACGCGCAATTCGTCATCGGTGAAGGCGCGGCCGCTGCGCAGGGTCCAGTTGCCGGTCTCCAGCCAGGCATTGGTGCTGCCAATCACGCTGGTGCTCCAATTGCGCCCGCCGGCCACCACCGTGGCGGCGGAACGGGCCTCGGGCGCCACGGCGCGCAGACCGCCGATTTGCTGGGCAATGGCGTCAGCGTCGCTGTCCTTGAACGCGGGCGCGGTGTTGCCGCCACTGGCGGGGCCCATCAGGCGCTGGCCGGGGCGCACTTGCAGCAAATTGGTGCCCAGGCTGGCAATCTGGTTTTGCACCGCCCGGGTCGCGCCGTTGCCCAGGGTGACCATGGTGATTACCGCGCTCACGCCAATCACGATGCCCAAGATGGTCAGGAAGGAGCGTAGCAGGTTGCGCCGGATAGAACGGAGCGCCTGCAGCAGGGTGTTCAACAGCATGGCGCCTCCGCACCTGGGACAGCCTGGGCCGGTTCGGGGCTACGGCCCAGCGGATGGGGATTGCGCAGGTCCTGCGCCACCACGCCATCGACAAAGCGCACCGTGCGCCCGGCGTAGGCCGCCATGTCGGGCTCGTGCGTGACCATGACCACGGTGATGCCGTGCTCGCGGTTCAGGCGCACCAGCAGCTCCATGATTTCCTGGCCGCGCTGGCTGTCCAGGTTGCCGGTGGGCTCGTCGGCCAGCAACACAGCGGGCTCGGTGACGATGGCGCGGGCAATCGCCACCCGCTGCTGCTGCCCGCCCGACAGCTCCGATGGCAGGTGGTGTTCCCAGCCCGCCAGCCCCACCGAAGCCAGCGCCCGCGCCGCCGCCGCGTGGCGGGCCTTGGCGGATTCGCCCCGGTACAAAAGCGGCAGTTCGACATTTTCCTGGGCGGTGGTGCGGGGCAGCAAATGGAAGCCCTGGAACACAAAGCCGAAGTAGCGCCGGCGCAGGCGGGCGCGCTGGTCGCGGTCCAGGTGGTGCACCGGCACGCCCTTGAACAGGTATTCACCCGTGGTGGGCCGGTCCAGACAGCCCAGGGTGTTCATCGCGGTGGACTTGCCCGAGCCGCTGGGGCCCATGATGGCGACAAAGTCGCCCTGGGCAATGTCCAGGTCCACGCCCTTGAGGGCCTGAAAGGCCAGCGCGCCTTCGCCATAGGTCTTGGTGATGCCGCGCAGGCGAATCAGCGGCGGGGGGGCCTCGCTCATGGCTTGGACGGCGAAGAAGCCGCGCTGCCGCGCTGGTCCACGACCACGGCCATGCCAGGCTCCAGCCCCTCGCCGCGCACCTCGGTCACGCGGCCGTCGCTGATGCCGACGGTAACTTGTTTGGGTACGGGCTGGCCGTCTTGCAAGAGCCAGAGCTGCTTTTGCTGGCCCTCGCCCAGCTTGCCGTTGGCATCGCCGGGCTTGCGCGGGGCGCTGCGGGGCGGGCGTGGCATCAATTGCGACAGGATGCCGCCGCCCCCAGCCGCCGCCACGGTGTCGCGGGGCGTGAAGCGCAGCGCGGTGTTCGGCACCAGCAGCACGTCCTTGCGCTCGGTGGCGGTGATGGTGGCGCTGGCCGTCATGCCCGGGCGCAGGCTGAGGTCGCGGTTGTCCACGTCCAGCCAGGTGATGTAGGTGACCACGTTGTCGGTCTTGGTCGAGCCAAAGGCCACGCGGGTGACCTTGGCCGGGTACTGGCGTGCCGGGTAGGCACTAACGGTGAAGCGCGCCGACTGGCCCACCTGCACCGCGCCGACGTCGGCCTCGTCCACGCTGGCATCCAGGCGCAGGCGGGTCAGGTCCTCGGCCAGGGTCATCAGCGTGACGGCCTGCAGCGCAGCGGCCACGGCCACGCCGGGCTCCACGGTGCGGCTGAGCACTACGCCGTCAATCGGCGAGCGGATGGAGGCCTTGCCCAGGTTGGTTTCATCGGTGAACAAGGCCGCCTGCGCGTCCTGCACGCTGGCGCGGGCGCTGGCCTCGTCGGCCTGGGCGCGCGCCAGCGCAGCACGGGCGGCGTCCAGCTCGGTCTGCGACGGCGCCATGCCTTGCGACAGGCGGGCCACCTCTTCCTGGCGGGCCAGCTGGGCCTGGGTCTCCTTGACGGTGGCGCCCACCTGGGCCAGCCGTGCCTGCGCCACCGCGACCGCTGCGCGAGAGCGCTGCACCTGGGCGGAAAGCTTGGCGGTATCCAACTCCACCAGCACCTGGCCCTGGCGCACCCGGTCGTTGACGTGCACCAGCACTCGGCGCACGGTGCCCGACAGCTCACTGCCCAAGTTGACAGCCCGCGTAGGTTGCAGGGTACCGTTGGCCGTCACCGTCAGGGTGATGTCGCCCCGGCGGACTTCCTCGGTCACATAGACCGGCGCGGCGCTGGCCTGCTGGCGCGATTGCCAAGCGCTCCAGCCGAGCACCGCCAGGACACCCACCGCGCCCAGCCCCAACCAGGGCAAGGCACGCTTCCAGCCGCGGCGGGGCGCACCGGCATCGCCCAGCAAGCCCTTCAAGGCAGCCGCAGAGGGTTTGGACGGTGAGCCGGACGACGTGGAAGAGGATTCAGAGCGGGCATCGGGCATGGGCAATCCAGACAAACAGGGCGAAACAGCGCAAGGCGAAGGCCGTGCACCAGCAATGCGGCGAGGCTCTGGATTATCAAAGCCCGGCGCGGTGCCCGTAGCGCCAGCGGGTAAAGCCCCGGTAAACCTGCGCTCAGCCCAGCTGGTCCAGCGGCCAGCGAGGGCGCACGTCAAAGGCGTAGTCGGTGTTGGGCTTTGCGCAATCCGCCTGTAAGCGCATCGCGGCAGCCAAGGCAATCATGGCGCCGTTGTCGGTGCACAGGTGCAGCTCGGGGTAATGCACCCGCACGCCCTTGTGGGCACAGGCGGCGTTCAGCTGTTCGCGCAGCAGGCGGTTGGCGCCCACGCCGCCGGCCACCACCAGGCGCTGCAGGCCGGTCTGCGCCAGCGCGGCCAGGGACTTCTTGACCAGCACCTCGACAATCGCCGCCTGCGTACTGGCCGCCAGGTCGGCTTTGCGCTCGTCCAGGGTATCGCCCAGCTTTTTGGCCTGGGTCAGCACCGCCGTCTTCAGGCCGGCAAACGAAAAATCCAGGTCGCCGCTGTGCAGCAGGGGCCGGGGCAGCTTGAAGGCGGTCGGATCGCCCTCCTCCGCCAGGCGGGACAAGGCGGGGCCGCCTGGATAGCCTAGGCCCAGCAATTTGGCCGATTTGTCGAAAGCCTCGCCGGCAGCGTCGTCAATCGACTCGCCCAGCAAGGCGTAGCGCCCCACCCCGTCCACCCGCATCAGCTGGGTGTGGCCGCCGGACACCAGCAGCGCTACAAAGGGGAATTCCGGCGGATCGATGCTCAGGAACGGCGAGAGCAAATGCCCCTCCAGGTGGTGCACACCCAGGACGGGCCGCTCCAGCGCCGCCCCCAGCGCGCAGGCCACGCCCGCGCCCACCAGCAGCGCGCCGGCCAGGCCCGGCCCCTGGGTGTAGGCGACCAGGTCCACCTCGGCCAAGGTGCGGCCCACTTCAGCCAGCACGGTTTCGCTCAAGGGCAGCACGCGGCGGATATGGTCGCGGCTGGCCAGCTCGGGCACCACGCCGCCATAGGCCTGGTGCATCTCGATCTGACTGTGCAGCGCATGGGCCAGCAAGGTGGGCACGCCACCGTCCGGGCGGGTCTGCACCAGCGCCACGCCGGTTTCGTCACAGGAGGATTCAATGCCAAGGATCAGGGAAGGACGGGAAGAGCGCATGGGGGGCGAGTGTAAAAGCCGGGTACCATCCCGCATCGTTTTTCGGGGTGAATCGTGGAAGTTTTCAGTTTTCTGCAAGTGATGGTCGAGAAAGGCGCCTCGGACCTGTTCTTTAGCGTCGGCGCGCCAGTCAATGTGAAGATCGAAGGCATCACCCATCCCCTGAAAATGCCGCCGCTGGGCCCGGGCGATGTCAAGCAGATGGCCTATGCGGTGATGAACGAAAAACAGATCTCCGAGTTCGAGGCCACACAGGAGATGAACCTGGCGATCTCGGCCCACGACCTGGGGCGCTTTCGCGTGAACGTGTTCATGCAGCGGGGCGAGGTCAGCATGGTGATCCGTTACATCAAGAACAAAATCCCCGCTTTTGACGCGCTGGGCCTACCGCCAGTGCTGGAAAAGATGATCATGCGCAAGCGCGGCCTGATCCTGGTGACGGGTGCGACCGGCTCGGGCAAGTCCACCACGCTGGCCTCGATGATCGACTTTCGCAATCAGAATGCCACCGGCCACATCCTGACCATCGAAGACCCGCTGGAATTTTTGCATGGGCACAAGCGTTCGGTGGTCAATCAGCGCGAAGTGGGCATCGATACGCAGTCCTATGGCGATGCGCTCAAAAACGCGCTGCGCGAAGCCCCCGATGTGATCCTGATCGGGGAAATCCGCGACCGGGAA
The DNA here is from genome assembly GCA_964597235.1 of uncultured Burkholderiaceae bacterium. GTDB lineage: Bacteria > Pseudomonadota > Gammaproteobacteria > Burkholderiales > Burkholderiaceae_C > CAYZPX01. The sequence goes on from CAZQXQ010000057.1 coordinate 8,721, forward strand.
ACCATGAAGCACGCGCTTTCCTATGCCGAAACCGGACACTTGTGCTTGTCCACCCTGCACGCCAACAATGCCAACCAGGCGATGGAACGCATCATCAACTTCTTCCCAGAAGATGCCCACCGGCAGCTGCTGATCGACCTGAGCCTGAACCTGGTGGGGGTGATCTCGCAGCGCCTGATCCCTGGCCAGCGGCAAAAGTTGGTGGCGGCTGTCGAGGTGCTGCTCAATTCGCCCTACATCGCCGACCTGATCTCCAAAGGGGAGTTTTCTGGCATCAAGGAAAACATGGCCCGCAGTACCGAAGCGGGCATGTGCACCTTTGACCAGGCGCTGTTTCAGCTCTACTCCGAGGGCCGGATTTCGCTGGAAGAGGCGCTACACAACGCCGACTCGCGCACCGACCTGTCGCTGCGCATCCGCTTGGCGGCTGGGGTGACGTCCTCGGAAACCAGCAATCTCTCGATTGACACCTCCAACCCGATCAATCGCGCCGCCAAGCTGTCCTGACCCTGGGCCGCCGTCTGGATGGCTGAACGCTCCCCATGAAGAACTGGCCCCTGCCTCCTTTTTTTAAGGCCCCGCGTGCGCAGCCGGAATCCGATTCGGATGCGGTGGAGGCCATCGTCTTCACCGTGGCCGGCGACACCCTGGAGGGACGGCTGGAAAAATTCAACCCGGAGTCCGCCTCCGTGGTCTTTAGCAAGCGCCAGGGGACCGAGGCGCAAACCCTGTCGTTCGCGGACATCAAGAGCATCCACCTGATGCAGGCGATTCCGATGGTGGTGGACCAGGAGCTGACGGCCTTGTATGTCAGCGCTGGTGGCCACGAGATCAACCCGCAGACACGCCCCTTTTTCGTCCACTTCACCGACGGGGAACAGTTGCGGGGACAGACCAAGGGTTTCATCAAGACCAGCTACGGGCTGTTCATCTTCCTGACCACCGAAGCGGACCGCACGGTCCGCATCTTCATTCCGGACACCGCGCTGCACAACTACCAGGTGGGCGGCCTGCTGGGCTATCACCTGATTCGCGCCGACATGGTGTCACCCTCCACCGTCGAGCGGGCCCTGGAAGAACAAAAGAAGCGCCGCGAAATGGCGCCGGCAGATGCTTTAGGGCATGTCACTGTCAACACCCCGGAGGATTTGCAAGCACGCCTGGAAGGCATTGGCCGCTTCAGCCCGGTGCGACTGGGCGACATCCTGATCAACCAGGGCCTGGTCACCAACGCCCAGATGGCCGATGCACTAGGGCGGATGCGCGGCGGCAAGCGCAACATGCTGGGCCAGATCCTCGTCGAAATGGGTGCCCTGACCCACGAACAACTGACGCTGGCCGTGGCGGACCAGCTCAACATCCCCGTGGTGGCGCTGGCGGGCTTCAGCATCCAGCCCGAGGTACTGAACCTGGTGCCCAAGGATTACGCCATCGAGCACCAAATCCTGCCGCTGCTGCTGACCGACAAGGCGCTGGTGGTGGCCGTCGAAAGCCCGCTGGATGCCGAACACCTGGACAAGCTGCGGTTTTCGACCCAGAAACAGATCATTCCGGTGATTGCGCCTGCCGCCGATCTGCACCACCGGATTGAACAGGAATACGCGCAGCTGCGTGGCAGCGCGAGCAGCCGCTCCATTGAGGAAGAACTCGACCTGCTGAGCCAGCAGCTGATTCAGGAAGCCTCTCAACCCAACCGGCCGCTGACCACCCGCCAAGTGTCGGATGAAGACACGCTCGTGGTGCGGCTGGTCAACAGGATGATCTCGGACGCACAAAAAATGGGCGCCTCGGACATCCACATCGAGGCCTACCCCGAGCAGCAGCCCACGCTGATTCGCTTCCGCATCGATGGCGACCTGACGATCTACCTCAAGGTGCCGCATGTCCTGCGCTCCGCGCTGCTGTCACGGATCAAGATCATGGCCAACCTGGACATTTCGGAACACCGGATGCCCCAGGACGGGAAGATCGATTTTTCCCGCTTTGCCCCCACCAAGCTGGAGTTGCGCGTGGCGGTGCTGCCCACCACCAACGGGCTGGAAGACATCGTGATGCGGCTGCTGGCCTCGTCCAAGCCCATTCCCTTGGACCAGCTGGGCATGGCGCCCGACCTGGTGGAAAGCCTGCGACGCATGGTGCACCGCAACTACGGGCTGATTCTGGTCTGCGGCCCGACCGGCTCGGGCAAGACCACCACGCTGCACTCGCTGCTGGCCGAGGTCAACACCACCGAAACCAAGATCTGGACTGCCGAAGACCCGGTCGAAATCACCCACCAGGGCTTACGCCAGATCCAGATGCAACCGCGCATCGGCCTGACCTTCGCCGCCGCGATGCGCGCCTTCCTGCGGGCCGACCCCGACATCATCATGGTCGGCGAGATGCGCGACAGCGAAACCACGCACATCGCCATCGAGGCCTCGCTGACGGGCCACTTGGTGATGTCCACCCTGCACACCAACAGCGCGCCGGAAAGCGTGATCCGCATGCTGGACATGGGCCTGGACCCGTTCAACTTTGCGGATGCGCTGATTGGCGTGCTCAGCCAGCGCCTGGCCCGCCGCCTGTGCCCGCGCTGCAAGCAGCCCGTGGCCAATCCCGAAGAAGAACTGGTGCAGCTGGCCCAGGATTACTGCAAAGAGTCGCCTCTGCGGCCGATGGACCTGCTGGCCCAGTGGCGTCCCCAGTTCGCACCCGGCGGGGGTCGGGTCCTGTACCAGGCCGTGGGCTGTAGCCACTGCACCCAAACCGGCTACAAGGGGCGGGTCGGAATTTACGAGCTGATGTCTGCCACACCAGCAATCAAAAAACTGATTCAGACCCGGGCGCCCGTAGATCGCCTGTTCGAGGTGGCGATCCAGGAAGGCATGCTCAAGCTGCAGCAATACGGCATCCAGAAGGTGCTGGAAGGCGTGACCGACCTGCGCAGCGTGCGTGGCGCCTGCGCCTGAGAACGCCGCCGGCAAACGGCCTGATGGGATGGCCATCTCTGCTACCCTCACCCGCATGTTTTCTGAGCCCCTTCTGTCACGCGCACACGATCAAGAGCTGCCCGTCCTGGCACTGGTCGGGCCGACCGCCAGTGGCAAAACGGCGGCAGCCCTTGCCCTGGCCCACGCCTTGGCGAACGAGTTGCCGGTTGAAATCATCAGCATGGATTCCGCCCTGGTCTATCGGGGCATGGACATCGGCACCGCCAAACCCAGCGCCCATGAACTGGCGGCGGTACCCCACCACCTGATCGATATCCTGGACCCGCTGGAGAGCTTCAGCGCCGCAGCGTTTGTGCAGGCCACCACCCAACTGGTGGCGGAGATTAGCGCCCGGGGCGCCCTGCCACTGCTGGTGGGCGGCACGATGCTCTACCTGAAAGCCTTGCTCGAAGGCCTGGATGCCATGCCTGGGGCAGACCCAGCCATCCGCGCCGAACTGGATGCCCAAGCCGCCGCCCAGGGCTGGCCAGCGCTGCACGCGGAACTGGCCCGGGTGGACCCCGTCACCGCAGCGCGACTCCCCCCCGGCGATAGCCAGCGCATCCAGCGGGCGCTGGAAGTCTGGCGCCTGACGGGCCGCCCCTTGTCCAGCTTTCACGCTATCAAAAAAGAAGCTACTACCGCCCGTCTTATATGGCCTGGAGACGTTTTTAGCCTTGAACCCCAGGACCGGGCCTGGCTGCATGCGCGCATCGCTCAACGCTTCGATGCGATGCTGGAGTCCGGTTTTCTGGATGAAGTGCGGCAGCTACGGGCCCGGGGAGATTTGCACCTGAATCTTCCGTCGATGCGCTGTGTCGGTTATCGCCAAGCCTGGGAAGCGCTGGACCTGCAAGCGCAACAGGGCCCCGAAGCCGCCTTGGACTTGCACGGCCTGCGCGAAAAAGGCATTGCTGCTACCCGCCAATTGGCAAAACGGCAAATCACTTGGTTGCGCAGCATGCCTGAACGCCAGGTGATTGCCTGTGACCAGGCCAATGCACAGCAACAGGTGGTGGCCGCCCTGCTGCAACGGATCTTTAGGGACCGACCTGAAAGGCTGCAGCAGGTGATGACCAAGACAACCGCATGAGCCTCCAGACTGCCTGTGCCCAGTGGATGCACCCTGGACACGGGCAGCTGCTGGATTGGCAGCTTCTGTTTATTCGACCGCCAGGCGCCTGCCGTTGCTGCCCGTTTTTTTCGGCAAGGTGAGGGTCAAGACACCGTTGTCGTATTTGGCCTTGGCCTGAGCCACGTCCACTTCAGTAGGAAGCTGGAAGGTCCGTGCCACAGAACCGTAATACCGCTCTGAGCGCAGCTGCTTGTCGCCCTGCTGCTGGTCGTGCTGCCGGATTTCAGCGCTCAAGCTGACCATATTGCCTTCGATGTTGACATGGATGTCGTCTTTGGAAACCCCAGGTACTTCGGCATGCACGGTGAATCCACCGTCGTTCTCTTTGACGTCGATCTTGATTTGCGCTGGGTTGGGCAAGGCGTCGCCATGCAGAGGCCGGACATAAAAACCAGGAGCGAAATCCTTGAAAAAATCGTCAAACAAGCTGCTGCCACGCGGAATCAGGGAACTCATCGTAAACCTCCATGGAAACGTTGAAAGACAGGTGAAAAGCATTTCACCTTGCTGAAAGATGCCTTGGCCGGGCTGTTTTTCAAGCCCTGCCAGGGCATCAAGCCTTTTTCAAAGCGCGCCAACGGGTGAAAAACGCAATCACCTCGCCCATCACGCCACGCCGGAATGCGAGGACGCATACGACAAAGATCAGGCCCGTCACAATGGTGACCGACTCACCCAGGGTTTTGAACCATTCAATGCTGGTCCATGCTGCCAGGAGATTGCCGAACTCGCCAATCTTGTTCTCTAGCAAGACCACAATCGCAGACCCCACGATCGGCCCCGACAAGGTTCCCAAGCCACCCACCAGGGTCATCAGCACCACATGGCCAGACGAGGACCAGTGCACATCGCTCAAGGTGGCAAAGCCCAGGATCAGGGTTTTCAGGGAACCAGCCAGGCCCGCTACGGCCGCCGAAAGGACAAAGGCCAGTAGCTTGAAACGGTTGGTGTCATAGCCCAGCGAAGTGGCCCGGGGCTCGTTTTCCTTGATGGCCTTGAGCACCTGGCCATAGGGCGAGTGGATGGTGCGCACGATCAGCAGAAAAGCCAGCACCACCACCACGAGGGCGACGTAGTACATGACCATGTCGTCCTTGAGGTCCAACAGGCCAAACAGCTTGCCTCGGGGCACGCCCTGCAGACCATCCTCGCCGCCCGTAAAGGGAGCCTGCAGGCACACGAAGAACAGCATCTGCGCCAAGGCCAGGGTGATCATCGTGGAATAGATGCCCTGGCGCCGGATCGCAAAAAAGCCCATGACCAAGCCCAGCAGCGCGCCACTGAGGGTGCCTGCCAGCAGACCCAGTTCTGGGGTCAGCCCCCACACTTTGATGGCATGACCCGCCACATAGGCCGCCCCCCCAAGGAAGGCTGCATGGCCAAAGGACAACATGCCTACATAGCCCAGCAAGAGGTTGAACGCGGATGCAAACAGCGCGAAGCACATCAGCTTCATCACAAACACGGGGTAAGCCCCGAGCAGGGGCGCCAGCAAAAGGCCCAGCAGCAACAGGCCATAGCCCAGACCGGAAAGGTGCTTGGAATTCATGGTCGATGGCCCTTTTTATTTTTCTTTACCGAACAAGCCCGCAGGGCGGATCAGAAGTACGACCACCATGATGACGAACACCACGGTGGACGAGGCTTCGGGATAAAAAACTTTGGTGAAGCCTTCCACCACGCCCAGACCCAGGCCGGTGATGATGGACCCCATGATGGAGCCCATGCCCCCAATCACCACCACCGCGAAGACGACGATGATCAGGTTTTGTCCCATCAGTGGCGAAACCTGGTACACCGGTGCAGCAAGCACGCCGGCAAAAGCGGCCAGACCGGCACCGAAGGCGTAGGTCAGAGTGATCATTACGGGCACATTGACACCAAAGGCCTCGACCAGACGCGGGTTCTCGGTGCCAGCGCGCAAATAGGCGCCGAGGCGCAATGCCAGTCAGTTAAGCCCCTGCAGGGCTAAAGACGGCTAAAAAGGGAACGT
>CAZQXQ010000058.1:0-14811 GCA_964597235.1 uncultured Burkholderiaceae bacterium
CGCCAATGATGATGCCGGTGTTCGGGTCGCCCTCGGCCGTGTAGGCCCAGGCGTGTTCGGACAGCTGCTCGAAAGTGACTTTCTTCTCTTCCAGGTCGGCGGCAGAGGCGAAGGTTTTGGTGCTCATGGACGGGGGCTCCGTAGTTTTCAACAATGACGAAATTGATTTGTTCAGCGCAAACCGATTGTCGCCAATAAATTTGTTTTAGACAAATCAATTTGTTTAAGTGAAAACCCTAGTCGAACTCCGGGTGACGGCCAAGGCCCAGCGGGGCGGCGACAATTCCGCCATGGCCTCTGCAAGCTCTCCCGAATCTCACGCCCTGCCCCCTGCACCCACTTCCCCCGCGGAATCCGATCTGGACACCGACGCGACGGCCCACCGTGGCTCGCGCGGCATCCAGAGCGTGGAGGTCGGCGGCCAGTTACTCAAAGCCCTGGCCCACACCGGGCGCCGCATGGCGCTCAAAGACCTGGCGCGGGACGCCGGCATGACGGCGGCCAAGGCCCACCCCTACCTGGTGAGCTTTGGCAAGCTGGGCCTGATCGAGCAAGACCCCGCCAGCGGCCACTACGGCCTGGGGCCGCTGGCGCTGCAGCTGGGGCTGATCAGCCTGCAGCAGGCCGACCCGATCCGCCTGGCGATGCAAGCCCTGCCCGACCTGGCGCTGCGCGTGGGCGCCACGGTGGGGATTGCCGTCTGGGGCACGCGCGGCCCCACGGTGATCGCGGTGGAAGACGGCCCGACCGATGTGCATGTGGCCATGCGCCACGGCACCAATGCCTCGGTGCGGCACACCGCCTCGGGCAAGGTGTTCGCAGCGCACCTGCCGCACGACAAGGTGGCCGCCGCGCTGGCCGCCGATGGCGATGCCAACGCCTTAGAAGACCCGGCCTTCGTGGCGGAGCTGGCGCAGATCCGCGATCAGCAACTGAGCGTGGTGCGCGACCAGCTCGTGCCTGGGATTGCCGCCGTCGCTGTGCCGGTCTTCGATGGCCTGGGCCGCCTGGCGCTGTGCTTTACCGCCATCGGTCCCAGCGCCACGCTGGATCCGCAACCCGGAGGGGCCTGTGCTCGCACCCTACAAGAAACCGCGCAGCAGCTGTCCAGCAAGCTGGGGGCGCGGGCGAAGTGAGCGGCGGCCAAGGCGCGCCCCTCCAACACCCGCAGCGCCCTACGGCCCTGGCTTCATCCAGCCACAGACTTGGGCGCAGTTTGGGAGGGCAGCTCGATCGTGAACGTGGTGCCTTGTCCCTGCTGGGTCTGCAGGCTGATTTTTCCACCCAAGGTGTGTTCGACCAGACGCCGGGCCGAGAACAGGCCCAGGCCTGAGCCGCCCTGACCACGGCGGGTGGTGAAGAAGGGCTCAAAGGCCCTGGCTACCGCTTCCTGGCTCATGCCGTTGCCGTTGTCCTGCACCACGATGCGAATGCCGTCGGCGTGGGGCGTGACCTCGATGCAGATGCGCCGGTCTTGGCGCCCCTCAAAGGCGTGAATCGAGGCGTTCACCATCAAATTCGTCAGGACCTGGCTCACCGAGCCGGGCTCGGTGAAGAGCGTCAGGTGCTCAGGACACAGCAGCGAGACCTCGCACTGCGAACGCTTCATCAAAGGCGAAATCGCCACCAGCAGCGATTCCAGCAACTCTTTGAGGGCGACCTTGCGCCACTCGACGCGGGTGGCATCCGAAGTGGTCTGCTTGAAACTGCGCACCAGGTCCGCCGCCTTGCCCAAATTGTTCAGCACCAGCTTGCTTCCCCGGTCCAGCGTGGCGGCCCAATGCTCCAGCTCCTCGGGGGAGGCGGGGCCTTGCGCCGCCTTTTCTTGCATCTGGCGCACGGTTTTGCCCAGGTGCGAGCTGGCCGTCAAGGCAATGCCCACGGGCGTGTTCAGGTCGTGGGCAATGCCGGCAATCGTCAAGCTGAGCGATTCGAGCTTGAGCGACTCCTGTAATTCGGACTCCAGCCGCTTTTTCTCTTGCGTGGCGAGCTTGAACTCCGTGATGTCGTAAATGCAACCCACGTAATGGCTCAGCGCACCCGCCTGGTTAAAGCAGGGAAACAGCAGAAGCCGATTGCAAAACTTTGCGCCGTCGCGACGGTAATTGAGCACCTCCACCTCGATTGGTGCGTGCGCCGCAAGGCGCCTTTCGGATGTTTGCCGAAGCGACCGCATCGGTTTCAGGCCCGGTCAGGAAGCGACAGTTGCGCCCCAAAACCTCGGCGCGCCCGTAGCCCGTGATGCGACAAAACGCATCGTTGGCATACACGATGGGCATGTCCTCTTGGTTGGTGTCGGCAATCACAATCCCGAAAGGGGCTTTTTCCAGGACCGTGGTCTTGGTCATCAGGTCATCGACATGGGACTGCAAATCCTGGCGTTGCTGCTCCAGCTCCAGCCGGGTGCGTTGGTGTTGTTGCTTCGCTTGCTGGAGACGAACATTGCTGCGCAGGCACTCCCGCAGGGCGGCCACCAGCGCAACCGCAAGGAACAGAAGGTAAGCCCCCAGCGCCAGCCATCCCCCGGCCGATGGACGGACCGTGAGCTCTGGATCGACGCCGAAGAAAACCACAAAGGGCAGGCCGATCAAGGCGACCACCAAGGTCACGAAGACGGGAGTGACTCCCCATTTTTCGCGCCACCCCTTCAGTTGGGCACGCATGGTCACTCCAGCAAATCCTTCAAAAGCAGTTGTCCCTTCGGAAAATCGAAGTTTTCGATGGCTTTGCGCAAATCGGCAAATTGGTCGCCCAAAGCCTGCTTGAGCAGCTCCGCATGGGTATTGAGCAGGTCCAGCACCTCGGTGTCGCCACTTTCGAGCAAGGCGTGCATGTGCTGCACGGTTTCTTTGAGTTGGGGGCTGATCGCGGGCAAGTCTTCGCCTTCCTCCTCGGCCTCGCCCTCGTTCTCTTTTGCAGCATCCAGGGTCGGGGCCGACAGCCACTGCTCCAGCTTCGCGTACAGCTCCCGGGGAACGATGGGCTTGGGCAGGATGTCATTGAAACCGCTGGAGACCCAGGAGGTATCTTTGTCCCGCGAGGTGCCAGCGGTCATCGCAATCACAGGCAAATGCGATTTCAAGGGGTCAGACCGCACAGTCTGAATGGCCTGGTAGCCGTCCATCACCGGCATGTGGATGTCGATCAGCGCCAGATCAAAGGGCGTCTGTGCCAGTTTGGCCAAACCGTCGGCACCATTGACCGCCACCTCGCAGACCACGCCAGCCCGGCGCAAGAGCTCGGCGCCAATCTGACGGTAAAGCCGGTTGTCATCCACCAACAGCACCCGGGCTCCCGCCAGCTTGCCGCCCCAGGCCGGCGGGCTTTGCTCCGAGACGTCCACCACCGGCGACATCGCGACGGCGTGGGTCTGCAGCTGCTCGGGCTTGGCCAGCTGTTCGATGACAGCGTCCAGCAGTTGCTGGTTGGTCAAGGGCTTGCTGAGGATGGCGTCGAAATCCTCCCGATGGCTCTCGCCATCGAGCTGCTCGCGGCTGGCACTGGTGAGGCAGATGATGCTGGGCATCTCGATGCCGGGCAGCGCCCGAATCGCGCGGGCGCTGCGCACGCCGTCCATGTTGGGCATGCGCCAGTCCATGAGCACCAGCTGGTAGGGCTTGCCGGTGGCGTGCTCCCGGAGCACAGCCTCCACCGCTTGTTGGCCGTCATCCACGGCATCGACCGCGAAGCGAAAGCCCTTGAGCTTGCGCAGGAGAAAACTCCGTGTGGCGGCGTTGTCGTCCACCAGCAGAATGCGGCTGCCCCAATACGGCTCGTCCGGCACCAGATAAGGGGCGGTGCGATGCGCCACCGGCTCCAGCATGACGGTGAACCAGAAGGTGGAGCCTTTGTGCTTTTCGCTGCTCACGCCCACTTCACCGCGCATAAGTTCGGCGAGTTGCCGCACCAGCGCCAGGCCCAGACCCGAGCCCTCGTGGGCGCGGGAGGCGCTGTTGTCCACCTGACCGACCTCATGGAACAAGCGTGCCTGCTCCTGCTCGGTCAGGCCCACGCCGGTGTCCACCACGTTAAAGCGCAGCAGCGGCTGCCCCGCTGGGCTGGTCCCTGCCCGCCGCACCTGGATCAGGACCTGCCCCTGCTGGGTGAACTTGACCGCATTGCTGAGGTAGTTGCGCAAAATCTGGGCCAGCCGATGCGGATCCCCAACCCAATAGCGCTCGATGTCCGGCGCAACGTCCAGGATCAGTTCCAGTGCCTTGTCTTGGGCCTGCTGGGAAACGCTGGAGATGACGTTGCTCAATAGCCCTTCCAGATCAAATTCGACCCGCTCCAGCTGCAAACGGCCGGACTCCAGCTTGCTGTAATCCAGGATGTCGTTGACCAGGCTCAGCAGGTGCTTGCCAGCGCCCTGGATTTTTTCGAGATGGTCCCGCTGCCGTTCCGACAGCTCGGTATTCAGGGTGAGGGTGGACAAGCCAATGATCGCGTTCAGGGGGGTCCTGATTTCATGCGACATGGTGGCAAAAAAACGGCTTTTGGCGCCACTCGCCTTGATGCTGCGGTAGGCCCGCAAGGCCATCAGGACCGTGATCTCCAGGCGCTCGGCGCTGAGTTCCGTTTTCTCGCGGTAGTCGTCCACCTCCATGTGCCGCATGATGTCCAGCGGCGGTGCCACACCGGGATTGCCCGTGCGCAGAACGAGGCGGGTGTCATGGTTCTGCAGGTCGTTGCGGACAAATTTGATCAGGTCCAGGCCCGCATGCTCGGTCTCCATCACCACATCGACCAAGGCCATCGCGATCTCGGGCTCTTGCTCAAAAATGACGCGCGCTTGGGCCGCACTGGCGGCACACAAAATGCGCAGCCCTTTGCCTTGGTATTCGAAGTCTTCCAACACCATCTTGGTGACTTCGAGCACGTCCGGCTCATCGTCCACCAGCAAGATCGTCCAATTACGCTTGGTCATTCACAATCTCTTCACAGCTTGAAATCTGGGCCATTCCCGCTCAGCCCGCCTGCAGCGCCTGCAGCCACCGCAGAGCCTCGTCGAAGTCAAAGGTGTCGATGGCTTCGTGGATGCGCTCCAGGGGCTCGGCCTCGGGGCGGCCCTGGACTTTGGCCAGCAAGGATTCCACCAGATCGGCGGCATCGAAATCATTGTGCGCCAGCAGAACCTGCAGACGCTCCAGCTCGCGTGACCAGCCATCCGGGCGCAGGCTGAGCGCTTGGGCCAGGGCCTCGCCGGTGGCGGCCACCGGATCCGCAGCCGCAGCGACCGGGGCTGCAGGGGTCTTGGGGACGGGCACGGGCTCGGGCCGGGGCTTGGGCGGCAGCAGGGGCACCAGGCCAGCCATGACTTCGGGCAGCACCGCCATCACCCCGTCCAGGGCGGCCTGAATCGCGGCGGGGGGCGCCCCGGCCAGGCAGCGCTGCTCCAGCACCCCGGCTTTTTGGGCCAGCGCCTGGGCACCAATGTTGCCAGCCGAGCCCTTCAGGGTATGGGCGAGGCGGGCTGGCGCGCTGGCATCGCTGTCGGTCAGGGCGGCGGCAAATTGCGCATCAAAGTCATGGTGGCCTTGCCAGAAGCGAACCAGCAGGCGTCGGTACAAACCGTGGTTGTCAAGCGTCGTGGCCAGGCCTGCGGCCACATCGATGCCGGGCAGGGCCTGCAAGTCCTCGGGCAGCGGCTTCATGGTGGGGGCTGGGGCGCGCGGCGCTGGCAAGGCCTGGGAGCGCTCCGCCGTCGCTTGCGGCTTGATCCAGCGGGCGATGGTGTCAAACATCTGCTCGATCTTGAGCGGCTTGGCGATGTGGTCATTCATGCCGACTTCGAGGACCTTTTCGCGGTCGCCAGCCATGGCGTTGGCGGTCATGGCCAGCACGGGCAGATCGGCCCACTTGGGGTTGGCACGGATGGCGCGGGTCGCGGTGTAGCCATCCATCACGGGCATCTGGCAGTCCATCAACACGCCGTCAAAGCGATCGTCTTGGGTCAGGATGTCCAGCGCTTTTTGGCCGTTTTCGGCCAGCACCACCTCCATGCCGGCGCTGCGCAGCAACTCCAGCGCCAGCTCCTGGTTCATGTCGTTGTCTTCGACCAGCAACACGCGGGCGCCGCGCAAGGCAGCTTCGGATTGGTGGCGGATGTCATGCAGGGTGTCCTGCCGGGCTTCGTGCCGATCTTCCGATCGCGCAGCGGCTTCGTGCGGGGCCTGGCGCCCCAGGGCCTGGGAAATGGCCTCGGCCAGTCCGGCGGGCGTCACGGGTTTGGTCAGCACAGTCTGCAGCTCCACGCCCCGCTGCTCGGCGGTGTTCAGCACCTCATCGCGGCCAAAGGCGGTCACCATGATGACCGAGGGCATGGCCGGGTCGCGGGTCTTGCGCAGGGCCTCCACGGTCTCAACGCCGTCCATGATCGGCATCTTCCAATCCATGAAGACCAGGTCGTAGGGTCGGCCCTTGTGTTCGGCCTGCTCGACCATCTCCAGGGCGCGGCGCCCATCAGGGGCCATGTCTGCCTCGACGCCGTATTGCTGGGCCATGCGCGAGAGGATTTCACGCGCGGAGGCGTTGTCGTCCACCACCAGCACGCGCACGCCCTGCAGGTCGTCGTTGCGCACGGTGCGACGCTGCATGGGCTTGGCCTGCACGCCAAAATGGGCATGGAAATGGAACGTCGACCCCACGCCAGGCCGGCTTTCCACCCAGATGCGGCCGTCCATCAGTTCGACCAGGGTTTTGGAGATGGCCAGACCCAGGCCAGTGCCACCGTACCTGCGGGTGGTGGAGGTGTCGGCCTGGCTGAAACTCTGGAACAGCTTGCCGCACTGCTCGGGCGTCATGCCAATGCCCGTGTCGCGCACCCAAAAGTGCAGCTCCACGCCATTCTTGGTCTGCCCGACCACCTCGACACCAAACACCACCTCGCCCTTCTCAGTGAACTTGACGGCGTTGTTGCCCAAGTTGACCAGCACCTGGCCCAGGCGCAGTGGGTCACCCACCAGGGCGGTGGGCACCTCCGGGTCCGCCTGGAACAGCAGCTCCAGGCCCTTGTCCTCGGCCTTGAGGCCCACCAGGTTCGCCAGGTGGTCCATCACGTCCTCCAGGCGGAAATCGATGCGTTCGACCGTCATCTTGCCGGCCTCGATCTTGGAAAAGTCCAGGATGTCGTTGATGATGCCCAGCAGGTTTTCGCCGGCGCGGTGCACCTTTTGGATGTAGCCGCGCTGGCGCTTGTCGAGGTCGGTCTGCAGCGCCAGGTGGGACATGCCGATGATCGCGTTCATGGGCGTGCGGATCTCGTGGCTCATGTTCGCCAGGAAATCGCTCTTGGCCTGGGTGGCTTCCTCAGCCAGCTGCTTGGCGCGCAGGATTTCGGCCTCGACCTTCTCGCGCTCGGTGATGTCGCGCACCGAGGCACAGACACAGTCGCCCCGCCCACCAACCGCCGGCAGGCGTGAAAGGCTGATTTCCACCGGAAACTCGCTGCCGTCCTTGCGCCGGGCCCGCAACTTGCTGTTGGTGCTGCGCATGGGGCGGGTGGGGGCGTTGGGATCGTCGAGGTAGGTGTTGCGCAGGGCCACATGGTGGGGTTGCACGGCATCGGGCACCAGGACCTCCAGGGCGGAGCCCACCAGCTCGCCAGGCGCGTAACCACACATGGCCTCCAGCTGGCCGTTGGCCAGGATGACCATGCCCTTGCCGTCCACCACCAACAGGCCGTCCGGGGCGGATTCGATGATGCCGCGGTTCCAGGCCTCGGTGGCCTGGATTTCCTCGCGCTGGGCTTCCAGCACCACGGTTTGCTCTTCCAGACGGGCAGCCTGCTTTTCCATGTTCTCAGCCTGCAGGCGGGTGGCGTCGAGCAGCTGGCGGGTCTTGGCGCTGCGCTCCAGGATTTCCAGGCTCATCGCCAGGATGGGCATGGTGCGGTCTAGCAGGGACTGGCGGTGCTCGTCAAAGTGCGAAAAGCTGGCCAGCTCCACCACGCCCAGCAGGTCGTCGTTGAGCAAGATGGGGACGGCAATGATCGCCACCGGTTTGGCACGCCCCAGCCCAGAGCCGATCTCGATGTAATCCGCCGGCGGGTCGGTGAGGACGATGGGCTGGCGCTCCATGGCACATTGCCCCACCAGCCCCTGGCCCAGCTCGAAATACGACTCCAGCCCCTTGCGCTCGCGAAAAGCGTAGCCGTGCAGCAGTCGCAGGCGGCGGCTGTCTTCTTCATAGATGTAAAACACACCCTGCCCCACCTGAAGCAAGGGCGCCATGCGCGACAAAAAGCGCTGTGCCAGGTCGCTGAAGCTGGTGGCGGACTGCAGCTCGGTCGAGATCTCGGCCAGGTGGGTCTTGACCCAGCGCTGCCCCTCCATCTGGCGGGCGCCCTCCTGCAGCACTTCCACGGAGCGGGCCAGTTCGCCGACCTCGTTGGGGTAGTCCGTGCAGGGCACCTCGGCGTCGAGCTTGCCCTGCGCCAGGGCGTTCATGTGCTCCTGCAGCGCATCGGTGGGCCGACGGATGGACTGACCAATCAACCAGATGATGAGAAAGCCGATCAGGCTGCTGGCCACCAGCACCAACAAGGTCAGCTGGGTGCTGCGCAGCACCAGGGCCTGTGCATGCTTGGCCGAGGCCTGCGCACGCCCTTCCTTGACCCGGGTGATGTCTTCCAGCACGTCGGCGGCCCGCGAGACCACCTGCTGGATGTGGGGCTGCACGATGAAAGCCTTGAGTTCAGCCGTTTTCCTGGCGCGCAACAGCGCCATGCCTTCGTCCAGGTTGCGGTCGAAGGCTTGGTACTCCTTCTCGAACACCTGGAACAGCTGGACCGATTGCGGGCTGAGCATCAGGGGGCGCAGCTGCGCCACTTCGCTGCGCAATTGTTCCCGGGCGGTATGCAAGGCATCGCTCGCCTGACGAGAGTCCTCGGAGTCCGGGGTAATGACCATCTGGCGCAGGTGGATGCCCACCTGCGCCATGGAGAGCTCGGCGTTCTTGGCGTGAAAGACGGCTTGCAGGTCCACTTCGTACAGGCGCTGCACGTCCTCGGTCACGAGGCTCAGGCTGTAGAGGCTGCGCCCGCCAATCGCCAGCACAGAAAACAACATGAAGCCGAACACGATCGCCAGCTTCGACGGCAGACGCAGCCGCTCCAGGCGGCGCACAAGGGGCAGGTTCATGGATCAGGCAGAGGGGTTGGGCTTCGCCGCAAGGGGGGAGTGGCTGGCTTTTTCGTGGAGATCGTCGTCGGTGTCCGCATAGCGCACGGCAATCGCATGAAAGTCGTCCTGGACTGCCAGGAAGGCATCGACGATGTCCGGATCAAAGTGCGAGCCACGCCCCTCGGCAATGATCTGCACCGCTTTGGCGTGGGGCATGCCTTCTTTATAGACGCGGCGGCTGATCAGCGCGTCATACACATCGGCCACGGCCATCAGGCGGGCCGAAATCGGAATGGCATCGCCCTGAAGGCCCTCGGGGTAGCCCGTGCCGTCCCATTTCTCTTGGTGGCTATAGGCGATTTCCTTGGCGCAGTGCAGGAATTCCACCCGCATGCCCAGCCGCTGCTCGGAGTTTTCGATGGCGTCACGGCCCAGCGTGGTGTGGGTTTTCATGATCTCGAACTCCTCGGGCGTGAAAGGCCCGGGCTTGAGCAGGATGTGGTCCGGAATACCCACCTTGCCAATGTCGTGCAGGGGGGCGGACTTGTAGAGCACCTCGATCTGATCGTCGCTCAGGTAGTGGCTGAAGCGGGGATGGTGCTGGAGCTGCTGCGCCAGCGAGCGCATGTAATGCTGGGTGCGACGGATGTGGTTGCCGGTCTCGTTGTCACGGGTTTCGGCCATCGAGGCCATGGACAGGATGGTCACGTCCTGCACAGCCATCACCTCGGCGGTGCGCTCGGAGACTTCTTTTTCCAGGTACGCCTTTTGGTCGCGCAGCATGTCGGCGTAGCCCTTGGCCTTGAGCTGGGTCCGCACCCGCGCCAGCAGGATCGGCGGATTGATGGGCTTGGTGATGTAGTCGGCCGCCCCCAGCTCCAGGCCCTTGCGCTCGTCCTCGGTGCTGGTCATGGCGGTCAGGAAAACCACCGGAATTTCCTGGGTTTTGACATCGGACTTCAGGCGCTCGCAGACCTGGTAGCCGTCCAGGCCGGGCATCATGATGTCGAGCAGGATCAGGTCGGGCAGCGCCGTAGGCTGGGCGTTGGCCAGCAACTGCAGCGCTTTTTCTCCGCTGGAAGCCACCTGGACCCGATAAAAGGGCTTGAGCAGGTTGGCGATCAGGGTCAGGTTATCGATCGTGTCATCGACGACCATCACAGTGTTTTTGGAGGAAAGGGGGTGGTCCGTGGACATGCTTCGTCAACTGGGGCGGGGGGACATACAAATCGGCCCGCACGATACACGCTTTTGGTGCATGCCTGGCCCTGTGGGTGCACACCACCCCATTCAAGGCATTTTTACTATTAAATTAATAGCTAATACCGCTTTTATTTACTGGCTTTGAAGCATTTTTTCATGGAATTGGCCCAGATCGACTTGAACCTGCTGGTGGTATTCCAGCAACTGCTGCAGGACCGCCAGGTGTCCCGCGCGGCCGCTGCGCTGGGCCTGAGCCAGCCGGCGGTGAGCCACGCCTTGCGGCGGCTGCGCACGCTGCTGGGCGACGAGCTGTTTGTGCGCACCGCCCAGGGCATGGAGCCCACCGCCTTTGCGCTGCAGCTGGCCGAGCCCGTGGGCCAGGCGCTGGCCACGCTGCACCGGGCGCTCAACAGCGCCGCCGTGTTCGCCCCAGCCCAAAGCACCCGCACCTTCACCCTGGCGATGACCGATGTGGGAGAGATCTACTTTCTGCCCGTGCTGATGGAGGCCCTGGCCCGCGAGGCCCCGGGCGTGACCCTGCGCGTGGTGCCTGCCGGCGGCGAGGCCCTGGCCCAGGCCATGGCCGAGGGCCGGGTGGACCTGGCACTGGGCCTGCTGCCGCAGCTGCAGGCGGGCTTCTTTCAGCAAGCGCTGTTCCGCCAGGGCTATGTCTGCCTGCTGCGCCAGGGCCATCCGCTGGCCGCCAAGGCCGCCCTGTCCCAGGCGGACTTCCTGGCCGCCGGCCATGTGCGGGTCGATGCGCCCGGCACCGGCCACAGCCGGGTGGATGCCCACTTTGAGCGCGCCGGCTGGGTGCGGCAGATCCGGCTGGCCGTGCCGCACTATGTCGCGCTGGGCCATGTACTGGCCAGCACCGACCTGCTGGCCACCGTGCCCGAGCGCTTTGCCCAGCGCGCCGCCGCCCCGCTGGGCCTGGCCATCCGGCCGCTGCCGCTGGAGGTGCCCGCCACCGCCATCCACCAGTTCTGGCACACGCGCTTGCACCGCGAGGCCGGCACCCAGTGGCTACGCCAGCGCATCACCGCCTGGTTTGGCCGTGAATCGGACGAATTGGCCATGGAATGAGGCTTCCATAGGCTTTAGCGCGGGCGAATTCCGGTTTACCCTTCAAACATGAGTCTCCTTCCCAGCACCCCCGTAACGCCATGAAAACACTGCTGCTCACCGCCTGTGCCGCCTGGCTGGCCCTGCCCGCCATGGCCGCCGAACCTGGTGCCGAGAAGGCGACGGACAAGGCCCCCAGCGACAAGGCCGCACCACTGCGGATGGAAAACCCCGAAGACAAAGCCCAGCTGGTGGACAAGATCAACCAAGCCATCCAGCGGGCCCAGCAACAGCAAGCCGCCTCGGCACGCAAGGGCAGCAAGGCGGCTCCGACACCCGAAGTGCCCACGCTGCAAGTCCAGGTGCCACCCCCTGCACCGCCCAAACAGGCCAGCAAGCCTGCCAGCAAACCGCGCGCCAAGCCCCCGACCGCTGCCCGCGCGACGCCCCCCGTGGTGCCCGCTGCGGCGGTCACGGCCACGCCAGCGCCCAGCAGCAACGCCAAGGTGACCGGGAATGGCCCAGGCAATGGCACCAATGGCACCGAGTTGAGCCCCAGCCGGCGCGAGCTGCGCGAACGCGCCGCCGCCTTGGCCGCACAACTGGGCCCCTTGCCCGCCGCCCCACCACGCCCTGCGGGCCCCGAACCCGATCCCCGCACCGTCGTCTGGAGCTATGCCGGCGCCAACGGCCCCGACGCCTGGGGCCGCCTGCACAGCCGCTTTGCCACCTGTGCCCAGGGCCAGCGCCAATCGCCCCTGCACATCACCGCACAAGACCTGGTCGCCGGCCCGGCAGAGCCGCTGCGCTTCCAGGAAGCCGCGTTTGGCGGCCACTTTGTCCACGACGGCCACGGGCTGACACTGGAGGTGGACCAGTCCCCCACCCTGCCGCTGCGCGGCCAGCTCTGGCGCTTGCGGCGTCTGGAGTTACACCATCCGGCCGAGGAACAGGTGTTGGACCAGCGTTTCGACATGGCTGCGGACCTGGTCTATGAAGGCCCTCGGGGCGAGCTGCTGGTGGTCTCGGTCCCCATGCGGGTGGAAGGCGCTCCCAACCCCTTCCTGGCCCAGCTGTGGCCGCACATGCCGCTGGAGGCCGGCGACAAGGTGCGCCTGCCGCACCCCCTGCCCTCGCTGTCGGCCCTGCTGCCGACCGACCGGCGCTATGTGCACTACCTGGGCTCGCTGACCCGCCCCCCCTGCACCGAAGGCGTGCTGCGCGTGGTGCTCAAACACCCCGCCGGCATCAGCCTGGGGCAGCTGCAACAGCTGCAGCGCACCGCTCCCACCAACGCCCGCCCCGTGCAGCCCACGCACGGACGCACCGTACGGGATGCGCAGTAAAACCCTGTTTTTCCTTCCCTACCTAGAGATATCGGATGCCCACCATCAGCATGTTCTACGGGATCCTGGTGGCGATGTACGTCCTGGATACCGACAAGCACCACCATCCACACATCCATGTGCGCTACAACGAATTCAAGGCAGTGTTCAGGATTCCTGACGGGGAACTGCTGGAGGGTGGGTTACCGAGTCGGCAAATGAAACTGGTGCAAGCATGGGTCGAGTTGCGCCAAGACGAACTGATGGCGGACTGGTATCTGGCCAGCACTGGCCAGACGCCCTTCAAGATTGACCCCCTGCGGTGAAAAGGCAGCTCTATGACCCCCGATGTGATCAAAGTCCAGGCCAGTCCCGATTACTCGCTCGTCGCGGAGTTTGAAACGGGAGAGCAGCGCCGCTTCGACATGCGCCCGTACCTGGAATACCCCGCCTTTGCTCCCCTGAAAGAGCCCGGGTTTTTCATGCGTGCACATGTGGAACATGGCACCGTAGTCTGGTCCGAAGACATCGACCTGTCGCCAGACACCTTGTACTTGCGTGGCCAAGCCTGCTGACCAGCCCGGCAGCACACTGCTCACCAGTTCTCCAACTACTTCGCCAGCGCCTTGAGCGCCAGCTTGATGCCATCGCTCACGCCCACCTCGGGCGGCAGGGCCTTGAGGGCGGCGGCGGCCTCCTTGTCGCTGTAGCCCAGCGCCAGCAGCGCCTGCAGGATGTCGGCCTGGTGGTCGTTGGCTGCCTGGGCAGGCAGGCCCAGGTCGGGGCCCAGCTTGCCCTTGAGCTCCAACAGCAGACGTTCGGCGGTCTTTTTGCCAATGCCCGGCACCTTGACCAGCCGGCCCGGCTCCTGCGCGGTGATCGCCTGGGACAGCTCGTTCACGCTCATGCCCGACAGCAAACTCAGCGCCATGCGCGGCCCGATGCCCGAAATCTTGATCAGCTGCCGAAAGGCCTCGCGCTCCTGCGCCGTGGCAAAGCCATACAGCAGCTGCGCGTCCTCGCGCACGACGAAATGCGTGAGCAGGCTGACCGCCTCCCCCAGGCCGGGGAGGTTGTAGAAGGTGCTCATCGGCACATCGACTTCGTAGCCCACGCCGTGGCAGTCGATCAGCACTTGGGGCGGGTTTTTCTCGGCCAGGGTGCCCTGGAGTCGTCCAATCATGGGAAATGTCTTTCAAAAAAGATAGCTAATACCGCTGGCATTCATTGGTCTGGAGGCCATTTTGGCTTGAAATTCGGCCTACCTAAAAAACCGCAGGGCGACAGGCGGCTCTTTATGATGGCGCCCTTGCGTTCCCGGCCCTGGCGAACGCCCCCTTTGCCCCTCACGGACGGTCCCGCCTTGATCCTGCGCCACACCTTCACCCCGCACAACAACCTCCGGCTCACCCACCTGTGTGGCCCGGCCGACCAGCACCTGCGCACCATCGAGATCGCGCTGCAGGTCAAGATTGCCCACCGGCACGAGCAATTCAAGGTCGATGGCCCCAAGGCCAAGGCCGAGCAGGCCATGGAGCTGCTGCAGGCCCTGTACGAGCAGGCCGAGCGCCCCATCCCCGAAGACACCCTGCAGCTGATGCTGGCCGGCGACGCCGCGATGGCCCTGCACGAGGACGGGGACGGCGCCGTGGTGCTGAGTACCCGCCGCGCCGACCTGCGCGCGCGCACCCCCACCCAGAGCGTCTATCTGGACAACATCGCCAAGCACGACATCACCTTTGGCATTGGCCCCGCAGGCACTGGCAAAACCTACCTGGCCGTGGCCTGCGCGGTGGACGCACTGGAGCGCAGCAGCGTGCAGCGCATCGTGCTGACCCGCCCGGCGGTCGAGGCTGGCGAGCGCCTGGGCTTTTTGCCCGGCGACCTGGCACAAAAAGTGGACCCCTACCTGCGCCCGCTGTACGACGCCCTCTACGAACTGATGGGCTACGACAAAGTGCAAAAGGCCTTCGAGCGCAACGCGCTGGAGATCGCGCCACTGGCCTTCATGCGCGGGCGCACGCTGAACAACGCCTTCGTGATCCTGGACGAAGCGCAGAACACCACGCCCGAGCAGATGAAGATGTTCCTCACCC
>CAZQXQ010000059.1:0-14686 GCA_964597235.1 uncultured Burkholderiaceae bacterium
CGTGGAACTGACCGACAGTGCCTATGTGGCCGTCAACCAGAAGCTGATGACCCGCATGGGCAAGGCCGTCTATGACGTGCTGGGTGTCGATGGCGAGTTCGTGCCCTGCATGCACACCGTGGGCGCCCCGCTGGCTGCTGGCGAAAAAGACACCACCAGCTGGCCCTGCAACCCCAAGGTCAAGTACATCGTCCACTACCCTGAGACCCGCGAAATCTGGTCCTATGGTTCGGGCTACGGCGGCAACGCGCTGCTGGGCAAGAAATGCCTGGCGCTGCGCATCGCCTCCACCATGGGCCGCGACCAGGGCTGGCTGGCCGAGCACATGCTGATCCTGGGCGTGACCAACCCCGAGGGCAAGAAGTACCACGTCGCTGCGGCCTTCCCCAGCGCCTGCGGCAAGACCAACTTCTCGATGCTGGTGCCCCCCGCCGGCTTCGAAGGCTGGAAGGTCACCACCATCGGTGACGACATCGCCTGGATCAAGCCCCATGCCGACGGCAAGATGTACGCCATCAACCCCGAAGCCGGCTACTTCGGCGTGGCCCCCGGCACCAACACGCTGACCAACCCCAACTGCATGGCCAGCCTCGACAAGAACGTGATCTTCACCAACGTCGCGCTGACCGACGACGGCGACGTGTGGTGGGAAGGCATGGAAAAGGACCAGGGCAAGCTCCCCAGCCACCTGATCGACTGGCAAGGCAAGGACTGGACGCCCGAGCTGGCCAAGGAAACCGGCGCCAAGGCCGCCCACCCCAACGCCCGCTTCACCGTGGCCGCGACCAACAACCCCGCGCTGGACGCCCAGTGGGATGACCCCAACGGCGTGGCGATCGATGCCTTCCTGTTCGGTGGCCGCCGCTCCACCACCGTGCCGCTGGTGACCGAAGCCCGCACCTGGATGGAAGGGGTCTATATGGCCGCCACCATGGGGTCGGAGACCACCGCCGCCGCCTTCGGCGCCCAGGGCGTGGTGCGCCGCGACCCCTTTGCGATGCTGCCGTTTTGCGGCTACAACATGAGCGACTACTTCCAGCATTGGCTGGACATGGAGAAAAAACTCGAAAGCCTGGGCCACACCCTGCCCAAGATCTTCTGCGTGAACTGGTTCCGCAAGGACGCCGACGGCAAGTTCGTCTGGCCCGGCTACGGCGAGAACATGCGCGTGCTCAAATGGATGATCGACCGCATCGAAGGCCAGGCCCAGGGCCAGGACACCATGTTCGGTATCGCCCCGCAGTACGCGGAAATCAACTGGACCGGCTTGGACTTCAACGCCGCGCAGTTCAACACCGTGACCCACATCGACAAGGCCGCCTGGGCCGAGGAATTCAAGCTGCACGACGCGCACTTCGAGCAGTTGTCCTACCACATGCCCCAGCAGCTGATTGACACCAAGAACGCGATGGAAGCCCGCCTGGCCACTGCCTGAGTCCGGCGGTCGCAACTCTTTTTTGGAAAATTTGGAAAAGGCGCGGCCGGCCGATCGCCCCGCGCTGGCAGGCACCGAGACCCTTCGGTTGCCCTGCCCCTAAATTGCCGCCCTGCCTCCCCGGCAGGGCGGTTTTTTATTTCTCTCAGTATCCACGGCGGTCCACGCTGCGCAGTTCGGCCATCAAACGGTGATCGGACTGGGCCATTTGCAGGAACTGGGCGTCCTGGGCAGCCAGGCGACGGCGCTCAGCAGCGGCACGCAGACGGTTGCGCAGCACAGCGCCCAGACGGCGGGCGGGCATGGTCAGCAACGCGGTAGCGGAAAAGACCACCACCCACATCACCAGCCAGGCAGCCAGCAGGTGGCCTTCGGTCCAGGTGTCCACCACCTGATTGGCCACGACCAGCAGGGCCGAGACCACGATCACCAACAGCAGCGTGGCTGCGCCACGGGCGCCGTCCCAACCCAGCAGACTGGCTTTTAGGCCTTGCACGGTGCTCACCGCGTCTTCCACCCGGGCCACACCGGGGTGTTGTTGGGGGACGTCCTGATGGATAAAACGGGCGGTGGTCATGGGGATGCTTTCGATTGGCATGGGGTTTGTGAGGTCCAGCACATGCTGGAATGGGCTGAAGTCTAGGGTTTACCCTAATCAAACTCCACTTTATCTTCTGAATCCCCATCATTCACAATCGTGATGAATCCCCTACCACCCGCCTTGTGGACACACGCCATGCTCCCGCTGAAGTTTCGCCATCTGGACCTGAACCTGCTGCGCGTGTTCGACGCGGTGATGAGCGAGGGCAGCCTGACCCGCGCTGCCGACAAGCTGGCGCTGACGCAGCCGGCCGTGAGCAATGCGCTAAGACGCCTGCGCGAGGCCCTGGGCGACGAGCTGCTGGTGCGCCAGGGCCAAGGCATGGCGCCCACGCCCCGCGCCCAGGCCCTGTGGCCGGCCGTGCGCGACGCCCTGACCCAGCTAGAGACCGTGCTGGCCCCGGGGGAGTTCGAGCCCGCCACCGCCACCAACCTGTTCACGCTGGCCACAGCGGACTCCACCGCCGGCACCCTGATCCCGCCCATGGTGCCGCTGCTGGAGCGCGAGGCGCCGGGCGTATCGCTGCGCGTGCTGCCGCTGAGCACCCGTGACCCCCGCGCCTTGCTGAATGCCGAGGAGGCAGACCTGGCAGTTGGCTACTTCCCCACCGCGCTGGCCGAGCTGAACGCCGAGCGCCAGGTCGGCCGCATCGGCGCCTTTGACAGCCAGCGGCTGTACGACGGCCACTATGTGTGCGTGATGCGGCATGGCCACCCCCTGTCCGCCCCAGGTGCGCTGACGCTGGACAGCTTTTGCGCCGCCCGGCATTTGCTGGTGAGCTTTACCGGACGGCCCTACGGCTTTGTCGATGAGGCGCTGACCGCGCTGGGGCGCCAGCGCCGCATCGTGCTGATCGTCAACCAGTTTTTCACCGCTGGCCGCGTGGTGGCCGACACCGACATGCTGACGGTGCTGCCCCGGCACTTTGTGCCCTTCACTGGCCTGCCCCTGGCCGAACGTCCGCTGCCCCTGCCGATGCCCATGGTGCATGTCGATGCGCTGTGGCGCCGCCGCAGCGCCCAGCCGGCAGCTCGCCGCTGGCTGCTGGACGCCTTAACCCGGGCAGCCCGGCAGGCGTTTGGAATAGAGAACAAAATTGGCCTCTAGCCCAATAAATGCAATCGGTAGTAGCTATTTATTTAATAGCACAACCTCTTTTAAAACCTCTGCTAAGGTCAC
Source organism: uncultured Burkholderiaceae bacterium (assembly GCA_964597235.1). Lineage (GTDB taxonomy): Bacteria > Pseudomonadota > Gammaproteobacteria > Burkholderiales > Burkholderiaceae_C > CAYZPX01. The sequence continues at coordinate 3,216 of CAZQXQ010000059.1, forward strand.
GCCCATGCGCATCCAGCTCCTGTCCGACCTGCACCTCGAAGCCCATCCGCAGTTCCAGCCCGAACCGGCCGACGGCGCCGACGTCCTGGTGCTGGCGGGCGACATCGGCTCCTACCAGCAGGGCGGGCTGCTGCAGGAGCCCGACTTTGGCCTGGCGCGGTTCTCGCCACTACCACAGTACGCCGGCTGGCCCACGCCAGTGGTGTTTGTGCCCGGCAACCACGAGTACGACGCGCAAGACTTCGACGCTGCGCACGACCGGCTGCGCCACACCTGCGACCGCCTGGGCCTGGCCTGGCTGGAGCGCGACACCCTGGTGCTGGACGGGGTGCGCTTTGTCGGCACCACGCTGTGGACGGACTTCGATGTGCTCTCGGACCACGCCGGCCTCACCGACCTGACCCAGCGCCTGCAGCGCCGCGAAAAAGCCTTTCGCGCCGCCAACTACTACCTGAGCAAGACCGGCACCACGCGCCACGGCGCTCCCTTCCTGGCCGAGGCCCTGCGCGAACAGGCCCTGGTCTGCCAGGACTGGCTGCGGCGGGCGCTGGCCCAGTCCTTCACAGGCGACACCGTGGTGGTCACGCACTTTGCCCCCAGCCTGCGCAGCGCCGATCCGCGCTACGGGCTGGTGCCTGGCACCGCCGGCTTTTGCAATGCGCTGGACGACCTGCTGCCCCAGGCCCGGCTGTGGCTGCATGGCCACCTGCATGCCCCCAGCGACTACACCATCCAGGGCCAGCACGCCGACGGCCAGCGCTGGCAATGCCGGGTCGTGGCCAATCCGCTGGGCTATGCGCGCAAGGGCGAGCAGGCGCAGTTTCAGCCGCGCTCTAGCATCGCCTTATGATTGGCGCCCGGCTGGGAAGCCGCCAAAGCAGCAGGCCACACTACCCTGATCGCCCATGGCGCACACCTCCCATCACCAGCCGCTTACTACGGAGAACCACCATGAACATCCTGCTCGCTGTCGATGGCAGCGCCTACACCAAGAAAATGCTGGCCTACCTGGCCACCCACGAACAACTGCTGGGCGAGCACAACGACTACACCCTGCTGACCGTAAACCCGCCGCTGCCCACCCGCGCCCGTGCCGCCGTCGGCAAGGAAGTCGTCGAGAAGTACTACGCCGAGGAAGCCGAAAAAGTGCTGGCCCCCGTCGTCAAGTTCCTGGCACGCCACGGCATTGAAGCCAAGCGCATCAGCAAGGTCGGCCACATCGGCGAGACGATTGCCAAGGTGGCAGACACCGGCGGCTTCGACCTGCTGGTGATGGGCTCGCACGGCCACGGCGAGCTGGGCACGCTGGTGATGGGCTCAGTCTCCACCCAGGTGCTGGCCCAAAGCAAGGTGCCAGTGCTGCTGGTGCGCTAACGCTCCCGCGCCTTCAAAGAACAACGCCCGGCTGGTCCGGGCGTTGTGCATTCTGGGGCGACAACAACGAAGTCAGCGGGCCGCCAACCCCTGAAAGCAAGTGCGCAACACCAGTGCAACGATTTCCTGCTCGCTGTACTGGCCGCTTTCCCTGAGGAAGCCCACCACCGGATCACAAGCACGCGCATACAGGGTGTAGAGCACCACCAGCGGCGGCAGACTGGGCTCGATCACGCCCTGGGACTGCGCCTCGACGATCCAGGCGCCGATGCGGTCGCTGACCTCGACCAGGCCATCCAGGTAATCCTTGTTGGCCATCAGTACCGCCCGCAGCGCGGAATTGCGACTGGGCAACAGCGGCATTTCGCTGGCCAGCAGGCGCTCCAGCGACCAGCGCACCACGGCGTGGAGCTTGTCCATCACCGGCAGGGACTCGTCGATGGTGTCCAGGAAGGCCTGGACCCGGCCCAGGATCTGCACCATCGCGGCGCTGCCCAGCTCCTCCTTGCTTGGGAAATGCTTGTAGAGGCTGGCCTTGGCAATGCCCACGGCGTTGGCCACGTCGTCCATGGTCATGGCGTCGAAGGCTTTTTCGCAGAGCAAGCGGCAGGTGGACTGCAGGATGGCCTCTTCACGGGCCTGGAGCATCTGCTCCTTGAACGAGCGTTTGGCGGGGGCGGTGGACATGGCACGTATCTTAAACGCGACGGTAACAAAACGACGACAAAGACGCGATTGTTACCACAGGGTTCAGGATTGTCGCGCCGCACGGTGCGCAACCAGCTATGCTTTCAATAGCTACTACCGCGCATCAAATATGGGCTGGAGGGTGTTTTGATGCTCAACGCACCGAGTCTGGAAGCTCGATCTTGACCTCCAGCACTTCCAGGTTTTCCTGGCGCTCCAGGTGCACCTTGAGATCGTCCGGATCGATTTGGACGTATTTGGAAATCACCGCCAGCAGCTCGCGCTGCAGCGCGGGCAGGTAATCGGGCTCAGCGGCATTGCGGCCGCTGCGCTCGTGGGCCAGGATGATTTGCAGGCGCTCCTTGGCGACGGCAGCCGTCTTCTTCTTTTCGCCCAGCAGGAAGGAGAGGAAGGAAGCCATTTACTTGCTCCCGAACAGGCGCTTGAAGAAGCCAGGCTTTTGCGCGTCGGTGAAGCGCAGCGGACGCTCTTCGCCCAGGAAGCGGGCCACCACATCGGTATAAGCCTCGGACACATCGCTGCCCTTAAGGTGGATGGCTGGCGTGCCCTGGTTGGAGGCCTGCAGCACGCTCTCCGACTCGGGGACCACGCCGATCAGCGGAATGCGCAGGATGTCCTGGATGTCCTCGATCGACAGCATCTGGCCGTCCTGCACGCGGTTGGGGTTGTAGCGGGTGATCAGGAGGTGCTCCTTGACCGGTTCGCCGCCTTCCATCGCACGCTTGGTCTTGCTGCCCAGCATGCCCAGGATGCGGTCGGAGTCGCGCACCGAGGACACCTCAGGGTTGGTCACCAGCAGGGCCTCGTCGGCGAAGTGCATGGCCATCAGTGCGCCACTCTCGATGCCAGCGGGCGAGTCACAGACGATGTACTCAAAGCCCATTTCGGCCAAGTCTTTGAGCACCTTCTCCACGCCATCCAGGCGCAGCGCGTCCTTGTCGCGGGTCTGCGAGGCAGCCAGCACAAACAGGTTCTCGCATTGCTTGTCCTTGATCAGGGCCTGGTTCAGGTTGGCCTCGCCATGGATCACATTGATCAAGTCATAGACCACGCGGCGCTCACAGCCCATGATCAGGTCCAGGTTGCGCAGGCCGACGTCGAAGTCGATCACGGCCGTCTTGAAGCCACGCAGCGCGAGGCCGGAAGCAAAGCTGGCGCTGGTGGTGGTCTTGCCAACGCCACCTTTACCGGAAGTCACAACGACGATTTTGGCCATGTCACTCAAATCCTTGGGTTCAGTTCACAACGACGGCCCGCCTCAAAGCGGGTCGATCAAGATTTTTTCGCCGTCCAGCCGCACCTGGGCGGGCTTGCCACGCACGGTACCGGGCAGCTCGGTCTCGGTGGTGCGGTAAATGCCGGCAATCGATACCAGCTGCGGCTCCATGCAGGTGGAGAAGATCCGGGCCTCGGTGTTGCCCCGGGCGCCCGCAATCGCCCGGCCGCGCAGCGGGGCGTACACGTGGATATTGCCGTCGGCAATGACCTCGGCGCCAAAGCTGACCACGGCCATCACCACCAAGTCGCCCCCCCGGGCATAGACCTGCTGGCCAGAACGCAGCGGCTTGTCCACCACCAGAGTGCCAGGGCCTGGTACGGGCACCTCACGCACGACCTCCACCTCGATTTCACGCACGACTTCGACTTCGCGGACCACTTCGCGCACTTCAACCTCGGGCTGAACGGCCGCGGCGGTACGGGCCACCGCCGGAGGCGCCTCGGGGGCGGCGATCAGGCCCACAGCATGGGCGGCATCCATCTGCGCCGGGTTGCCTCCGCGCACCGCCACGGGTCGGGTGCGGTATTTACGCAGCTCGGACACCAGGTGCAGAAAGTCGATGGGGCCGGGCGCGTCGCGCACATGCGCCAGATCGATCAGCACCGGATCGTTGTCGAAGAACCCGGGATCGTCGGCGAGTTGCTGGGCCAGTTGGTCGGCCAGGACGGCGCCATCGGTAGTTTTGAGAACGACGGCCACAACCGGCAGCGAGGCGCTCTTGAGGTCAAAGCTGGTGCGGGCGTGGTCCGGCATGTGAAGCCATGGTGGGGTCAGGGAAAGTCGCAAAGTGTAACGTGCCGCTCAGGGGCTTTTGCCCGAACTCACGGGGGTATTCCGACCGTTGGCAACACCGCACCGCAATGGTGGCAAAACCGCGCCTCGGGCAGTTGGCCTTCGGTCAGGCATTCGGGACAGCGGCGGGCCGACGCGGCCCCTTGGGCCATGCGCTGCGAGGTGATCTCCGCCGTGACGATGCCGGTGGGCACCGCCAGCGTGCCCCAGCCCAGCAGCATCATCAGCGAGGTAATGATCCGCCCCAGCTCGGTCTTGGGCGTGATGTCGCCATAGCCGGTCGTGGTCATCGTGGTGGCGGCCCAATAGACGGCCGTGACGATGGAGTCAAAGCCGTTGGCCGGCCCCTCGACCACGTACATCACCGTGCCCAGAACCAGCACCACCATCGCCACCGCGCTGACGAAGACCGTGATCTTGCGCCGGCTGGCCTGCAGCGCGCGGCCCAGGCTCTGGTACTCGCTCATGTAGGCGGTGAGCTTGAAGATGCGGAAGATGCGCATCAGCCGCAGCACCCGCACGTCGATCAGCACGTGCAGTTCGGGGAAGAACAGCGCCAGGTAGGTGGGCAGCAGCGCCACCAGGTCCACGAGGCCGAAAAAGCTCAATGCGTAGCGCAGCGGCTGGCGCAGGCAGACCAGGCGGGCCACATATTCCACGGTGAACAGCACGGTGAAGACCCACTCCAGCGCGATGAACGTGCCATGCCAACGTGGCTGCAGGCGCGGCATGCTGTCCGCCACCACCACGGCCACGCTGAGCAGAATCAGGCCAATCAACGCGATGTCAAAAGTGCGCCCCGCGCGGGTGTCACTCTCGAAAATGACGGTGTACAGGCGCAGGCGCCAGCCGGTCGGCGGCAGGTCGCTGTCGGTGTGGGGGGCAGAAACGGGCGGCATGGGCGCGCGGCAAAGTCGTGAAACGGACACTGTAGCGCGGCGTCCGCTGCCCATAATTGGGCCCATGCCCCACGCCCGCAAAGATCACTTGGACGCCCTGGCCATGGGCCTGTTGCTCGCCTGCTGCCTGTTCTGGGGCTTCCAGCAGGTGCTGACCAAGGCCACCATGCCGGAGCTACCCCCCGTGTTCCAGGCCTTTGTGCGCTTTGGCATGGCTACCGTGGCGCTGCTGGCCTGGTGCTTCTGGCGCGGCATCCCGGTGTTGGCGCGGCCGCATGCCTGGGGCTCCGGGCTGGTGGTGGGGCTGCTGTTCACTGCCGAATTCACCTGCCTGTACATCGGTCTGCAATACACCACGGCTTCGCGACTGACGGTGTTTTTGTACTCGGCACCCTTCTGGGTGGCGTTGCTCCTGCCGCGCTTTGTCCCCGGCGAGCGGCTGCGCCCGCTGCAGTGGGCGGGCCTGGCCTGCGCCTTCGTGGGCGTGGCCTGGGCACTGGCCGACAGCCTGGGCGGCAAGGCCCAGGCCGCCCTGCCACACGGCTGGTGGGGCGACCTGCTGGCGCTGGGTGGCAGCCTGTTCTGGGCGCTGACCACGGTGGCCATCCGCAGCACGCCGGTCGGCCATGTGGCGCCGGAGCGGCAATTGCTGTTCCAGGTCGCCGTCAGCAGCTTGCTGTTGCCGGGCGTGTCGCTGGCGCTGGGCGAAGCCTGGCCCACACCGGGGCAGATCAGCGCCTTTGGCTGGACCTCGCTGCTCATCCAGGGCCTGGTCGGCGCCTTCGCCAGTTACCTGGCCTGGGTATGGATGCTGACCCGCTATCCAGCCACCAAGATCTCGGCCTTCGTCTTCCTGACCCCCGTGTTCGCGCTGCTGTTCGGCGCCGGCTGGCTGGGCGAGCCCATCACCCCCGGACTGCTCGGCGCGCTGGCCCTGGTGGCGGTGGGGATCGTGCTGGTCAACCGCAAGGGCGCGCGCTAGCCAGGCCCTTTGCCGGCTGCAATGGCAGCTATCTGCACACTGCTGCCGCACCAGCGATGGCAATGAACGCCTGGAGCGCGGGCGAAACCTGGTCTGCATGCCAGGCCAAGACGCCAACCGTGGGATGGGTCAGCCCCTGCAGGGGCACAAAGCGGGCTCCCGCGATGCCCGCGCGGGCCATGGAGGCCGGCACCAACGCCACCCCCATCCCCGAGGCGACCAGCGCGACCACGGTCATCCATTGGCGCGCGGCATGGCGTGTGTGCGGGTGAATGCCAGCGCGGTGCAGCAAGGCGATCACGTTGTCATGGTTGGCGGGGGCCACCTCGCGTGAAAACATCACAAAGTTCTCACCCGCCAGCGTACGCAGGTCAATGCAGGTAGCTTGTGCCTGCGGATGGTCTTGGGGCAGGCAGCACATGAAATGGTCCTCGGCCAGTGGCACGCTGCACAGTTGGGCCGGTACGGCACTGACATTGATGAAACCCACATGGATCTGGTTGTGCAGCAGGGCTTCGATCTGCTCGCTGGACGACATTTCGCGCAGGTTCACCTCCATGCCGGGGGCCTGGGCAAGAAAGGCCTGCACGATGCGTGGCATGTCGCGGTACACCATGGAGCCAGTGAACCCGACATCCAGCCGCCCTCGCTGCCCGCAAGCCACCGCACGTGCGGTTTCGCCAGCTTGGGCCACATGGTCGAGAATCCGCCGGACTTCGGCCAGGTAAGCACTGCCTGCGGGCGTGAGCTCGACATGCTTGCTGTTGCGCTCAAACAGGCGCACGCCTAGCTCGTCTTCCAGTGCTTTGATGCCCGAACTCAATGGCGGTTGGGTGATGGCCAGCCGCTGCGCAGCACGGCCAAAGTGCAGTTCTTCGGCAAGGACAGCAAAGTAGCGCAGCAGATGCAGTTTCATGGCCGCATGATGCCCCACCCTGGCGGGCAGTCCGAGCGCGGCTCCTCAATAAGATTTGGGCAAGCCCAGCACTTTTTCGGCGATGAAACACAGAATCAGCTGGGGGCTCACCGGGGCAAGTCGGGGGATCCAGGCCTCGCGCAGGTAGCGCTCGACGTGGTACTCCTTGGCGTAGCCCATCCCCCCATGCGTAAAGATGGCGTTCTCGCAGGCGTGGTAGCAGGCTTCGGCCGCCAGGTACTTGGCACTGTTGGCCTCGGCACCACAGGGCAGGTGTTGGTCATAGAGCCAGGCGGCCTTTTGCACCATCAAGTGGGCCGCCTCCAGTTCCATCCAGGATTTGGCCAAGGGGTGCTGGACGCCCTGGTTCTGGCCAATGGGACGACCGAACACCTCACGTTCGTTGGCGTACAAGGCACCGCGCCGCAGCGCCGCACGGCCCAGGCCCACGGCTTCGCTGGCAATCAGGATGCGTTCCGGGTTGAGTCCATGGAGGATGTAACTGAAACCCTTGCCCTCCTCGCCCACACGGTCTTCCACCGGGATGCGCAGGCCGTCGATGAAAACCTGGTTGGAATCCACGCACTTGCGGCCCAGTTTCTCGATCTCGCGCACCTCCACGGTGCTGCGATCCAGATCGGTGTAGAACAGGCTCAGGCCTTCGGTGCCTTGGCATTCTTCGGCCGGCGTGGTGCGGGCCAGCAGCAGGATTTTGTTGGCCACCTGGGCGGTGCTGATCCACACCTTCTGGCCGTGCACGACGTAGTGGTCGCCCTCTCGCACCGCACGGGTCTTGAGCTTGAGGGTGTTGAGGCCGGTATTGGGCTCGGTGACGCCGAAGCAGGCGCGATCCTTCCCCTGGATCAGGGGTGGCAGCCAGCGCTTCTTTTGCGCGTCGGTGCCAAAGACCACCACTGGATGCAGACCGAAGATGTTCATGTGCACCGCCGATGCGCCCGACAAACCTGCGCCAGTGGCCGCAATGGTGTGCATCATCAGCGCAGCCTCACTGATACCCAGACCCGCCCCGCCGTAGGCTTCAGGCATCGCGATGCCCAGCCAGCCCGAGTCGGCGAGGGCGCGGTGGAAGTCGTCCGGGAAGCCGCCTTCGGTGTCTTTGCGCAGCCAGTAGTCGGCATCAAAGGGCGCGCAGACGCGCTCGATGGCGTCACGGATCTGTTCCTGGTCGGGGGTCAGTGCGAAGTTCATGCGGTCGCTCCGGCAGGGTGGGCAGGGCGAATCACCTTGTCGGGCGATTCCCCATAGGGCGGGCTATAGATCACCAGCAGCTTGACCGGGGTATCGCTGGTGACGGTGAACACATGCATCTGATCGGCCGGGAAGAAGCAGGTGTCGCCGGGCACCATGTCAAAAACTTGACCGGCCACTTCAGCGCGCGCCGTCCCTTCGAGCAGGTAGCAGGCCTGTTCAATCCCAGGATGGGCATGGGGCAGCGCGCCGCCGCCCTTGTGCAGGGTGCCCAGCAGCACTTCCATCTGCCGGGCACCCACGGTTTCGGGGCCGATCAGGCGCTGGTTGTGGGTGTGGTGGTGGTTGGCGGGCTGGTAGGCCGGCACGTCGGCGGCGCGCACCAGGTAGCTTGGATTCATGGCGATCAACCTCTCAGGCGTGGATGGGGTCAGTGGCACGACAGGCCCCTTGGGCTAGCAAGGCCTCGATGTGCTCGGGCGGGTAGCCCGCCTCTGCCAGCAACGTGCGGGTGTGCTCGCCCAGGCGTGGGGCCGGAGCTTGCTGCCGTGCAGGGGGCGTACCCGACCAGCGGGTCGGGTGTGCCAAGGTGTGCAGCATGCCTTCGCTCGGATGCATGCTCTCGCGCACGAAGCAGGTGGCGCGCAACTGGGGATTGCTCAGTAAATCTGCCGGGCTGTTCATGGGCATGTTGGGGACATCGGCCGCATCCAGCAGGGTGCGCCACTCAGCGGTGGTGCGTGTGCGCATCAGACGGGCAACTTCGGCGTACACCGCGTCAATGTGGGCGGCGCGGGCGCTGTGCGTGGCAAAGCGTGGATCCAGCGCCAAGCCTTCCTCTTCGCCAATCGCAGCAAAGAAACTACGCCAGTGCTTGTCGTTGTAGATCAGTACACACAGCATGCCGTCGCGGGTGGCGTAAGGCTTGCGGTGCGGGGTCAGCAGCCGCGCATAGCCCGGATCGCCGCGCGGTGGCTCGAAACTCAGGCCAGCCATGTGGTCGCCCAAGATGAATTGGGCCATGGCCTCGAACATGGGCACCACGATGGACTGCCCCTGGCCGGTCTGACTGCGGGCGTAGAGCGCGGCAGTCACGGCGTACACCGCATGCAGCCCGGTCACGCGGTCAGACAGCGTGGTGGGCGCGTAGCAGGGCTCAGCGGCACCGTAGGCCTGCATCAGCCAGGGAATGCCGGTGGCACCCTGGATCAGATCGTCGTAGGCGGGGCGAGCCGCGTCGGGCCCGTCCTGGTCAAAACCGCAGCAACTCACATGGATGATGCGCGGGTTACGGGCCTGCACTGCTTCGTAGTCCAGCCCCAACCGGGCCAGGGCCTGGGGACGGACGTTGCTGATGAGCACATCGCAGCTTTCGGCCAGGCGCAAGGCGGCCTCGCATCCCTCAGGGTGCTTGAGGTCCAGCACGATGCTGCGTTTGCCCGCATTGGCATGCAGGAAGATATGGCCCATGCCGGGGTGGACCATCGGACCCACATGGCGCATGTTGTCCCCCTCGGGAGGTTCGACCTTGATCACCTCGGCGCCCAGCTGGGCCAGGATCTGGGTTGCGAATGGCCCCATGATCACGGAGGTCAGGTCCAGAATCCGGACGCCCGCCAAGGGACCTGTGGACGCGGATGGCTGCGTGGCGTGCATGTGCTCATTCCGCACGGATGCCGGCCTGCTTGATCAGGGAGCCCCAGTGGCTCAGCTGATCGGCCACATAGCGGGCAAACTCGTCCGGCGTTTTGCTGGGCCAGACCTGAAAGCCGATCTGGCTGAGCCTGTCCTGCAACTCTTTGTCGGCCAGCACCACCTGCAGCTCTTTGTTGAGCCGATCCACCACGGCCGGCGGCAGGCCCGCAGGGCCAAAGATGCCATTCCAGGAGGTCAGCGCGAAACCCTTGACCGTCTGGCCGATGGGCGCAACGCCGGGGAGCAAAGGCGAAGGCTCGGCGGTCGTGATACCCAGGGGTCGCACCTTGTCGGTCTTGAGCATGGCCATGCCGGAGCCCAAATCCACCACATAGAGCTGCACCTGGCCGCTCACCAAGTCGGTCATGGCCTGGGGGCTGGACTTGTAAGGCACGCTGAGCATGTCCACGCCGGCGATGCGCTTGATCGTCTCGGAGGCCACCAGCGAGGTGCTGTTGGGCGTGGCATAGCTGAGCTTGCCAGGGTTCGCCTTGCCGTAGTCGATCAACTCCTTCATGGACTTGGCCGGCACCGAGGGATGTACGGCCAAGGCAAAGGGCAGTTCTCCCACACGGGCAATCGGAGTGAAGTCCTTGATCGGGTCGTACTTCAGGTTGCTGTACAGGCTGGGGTTGGCGGAGTGGGACGTGTTGGTCGTCATGAACAGGGTGTAGCCGTCCGGCTTGGCCTTGGCCACAAACTGTGCACCCAGCTGGGCACTGGCCCCCGGCTTGTTGTCGATGAGGACGGGCTGCTTGAGCCGCTCGGACAGCTTCTGCCCCACGGCCCGGGCGACCGAGTCCGTGCCACTGCCGGCAGCAAAGGGGACGACCAGGGTCACTGGCGCTGTGGGGTAGCCCTGGGCCTGGGCCATGCTGGCGCCAAAGGCCAGGCACAACAGTGCGGGGATGAGGGGAAGGCGTCGCATGGTGTCTTGTCTCCTGTGTGGACGGCACCCTCTCGGATGGAGGGCTGTGCGCGATCATGCGGCCCTTATCGATTCGAGTCCAATTGAATGGTCGAATGGATCCATCTGTTTTGCGAATCGTTGACCGGCACACAGGACAGGCGAAATGGATTCCACCCGTCAAATTACCCTCTAGGCCAACAAATAAGTAGTCACTTGAAACGGACGTGGAATCTGCTGCCATAGCCATCGAGCAGCTCCTTGACCTCTTCCAAGAGTCTTTCCTTGGCCCAGGTCTTGAATGAACGCCAGTGGTACTTGGCCTGCTTCCACACCATTTCGATGGGGTTGAGCTCAGGACTGTATGGCGGTAAGTACAGCGGCACAAACTTGTGCAGCAGCAACCACTCTTGCAGCCTGTGGCTGTCCAGATTGCGGTGGATGCTGGCGTTGTCCATCACGGCGAATGTCCATTTTTCTTGGTCACTGCTGCGCGCCAGCATTTCCAGAAACTGCATGTAGTGGCTGCGGCACGTACGCCCCTCATGCAGGTGGTAGCGCAGCTTTTTTCTGCCCCAGTCCAGCGCCCCCAGCACGTTCACGCGCCGGTTGCTGCTGCTGGCATCTGCGCAATGGGGCTTGCCCCGGGGTGACCAGCCGCGTTGCACGTTGGGCTGGCAGCTCATGCCAGTCTCGTCCACGTACAGCAG
>CAZQXQ010000060.1:0-14249 GCA_964597235.1 uncultured Burkholderiaceae bacterium
CCAGGTCGGTCTTGGACAGGAAGATCTGGTCGGCAAAGCCCACCTGGCGGCGCGCTTCCTGGCGGTCGTTGAGCTGCTGGGCGGCGTGCTTGGCATCGACCAGGGTGATGATCGAGTCGATCAGGTAGGCCTCGGCGATTTCCTCGTCCATGAAGAAGGTCTGCGCCACCGGGCCGGGGTCGGCCAGGCCGGTAGTTTCGATGATGACGCGGTCAAAGTCCAGCTGACCACTGCGCTTCTTGCTTGCAAGCACTTGCAAGGTCTCGCGCAGGTCTTCGCGGATGGTGCAGCAGATGCAGCCATTGCTCATCTGCACGATCTGCTCCTTGGAGTCGGTCACCAGGATGTCGTTGTCGATGTTTTCCTCGCCAAACTCGTTCTCGATGACCGCGATCTTCTGGCCGTGCGCCTCGCTGAGCACGCGCTTGAGCAGGGTGGTTTTGCCGGAGCCAAGAAAGCCGGTGAGGATGGTCGCGGGAATCAGGGACATGGAACGCCTTTGCAGCCTGGAAAAAACGCAAGAGTGTAGCGTTAAGGCACCTCAGGGTTTGCGCATCACGACCAGGCCCTTGAGGTACTCGCCCTCGGGGAAGGCCAGGGTCATTGGGTGGTCGGGGGCACCGCCTAGGCGCTCCTGGATATAGCCTTCCACCCCCGCATCGCAGCCGGCCGAGGCGACGATCTTGTGGAACAGGTCCGCGCTGATGCCGCCCGAGCACGAAAACGTGAACAGCACCCCACCCGGCTCCAGCAGCTGCAGGCCTAGGCGGTTGATGTCCTTGTAGGCGCGCGCGGCGCGCTCGGCATGGGCGGCGGTGGGCGCGAACTTGGGCGGGTCGAGCACGATGGCGTCAAAGCGCACCCCGTCGCGCAGGAACTGGCGCAGCGCGGCGTTCACGTCCGAATCCAGAAAGTGGTGCTGCGCCGGATCAAAGCCATTGAGCGCCACATGGGCCTTGGCCCGCTCCAGCGCCGGGCCGGACGAATCGATGGACGTGACTTCGCCCTGCACGCCCGCCGCGCGCATGCCGGCCAAGGCGGCCACGCTGAAACCGCCGGTGTAGCAAAAACAGTTCAGCACCTTGCGCAGGCCCAGGCGCTGCACCGTGTCGGCAAAGCGCTTGCGGCTGTCGCGCTGGTCCAGATAGAAGCCGGTCTTGTGGCCCTCGGCGATGTTCAGCGTCAGCTGCCAGTCGTGCTCGCGGAGGGTGAGTTCCACCGGCGGGTCGCCCTCACCACCCATTCCGCCCCCTTTCAACCAGCCCACCGCCGGCTCCAGCCCCTCCAGCGCACGCACGCTGGCGTCCGAGCGCTCATAAAGCTTGGTGAGGCCCGTGGCGTCGAGCAACGCATCGGCCAGCACGCCCTTCCAGCGCTCGGTGCCCGCGCTGGTGAACTGGGCAACCAGGGTATCGCCATAGCGGTCCACGACGAGGCCAGGCAGGCCATCAGACTCGCCATGCACCAGGCGCACGCCATCGCTTTTTACGTCAAATCGGGCTCTAGCGCGCACAGCACGAGCGGTAGTAGCTATGAAAAAAGGAGCATCGATGCGCTGCCCTTCGTCAAAACTCCAGACCCGGGCGCGGATGCGCGAAGTGGGACTGAACGCCGCCCAGGCGAGAAAAGCCCCTTCGTGCGACTCGACGCGCACTGTCTCACCACGGTCGCCGCCGCCCTTGGCAATGGCCGATTCAAAAATCCAGGGATGGCGGCGCAGCAGCGAGCGCTCCTTGCCTTGCTTGAGTCGAATGGTTTTCATGGCCGGGATTGTGCGGCTTGCGAGCAGGGCATGGGGCTATTGCTAAGATTCATGGCTCCGCCAACCGACACTGCCCGCCATGAGCAAACGCATCTTGATCGTCGAAGACCATGCAGACATCCGCCGACTGATCCGCATGACCCTGGAGTTCGAGGAGCACGACATCCACGAGGCGGTCAACGCAGACGAAGGCCTGGAGGCCGTCAAGCGGCTGCGCCCGGAACTGCTGCTGCTCGACGTCATGATGCCCGGCAGCATGGACGGCCTGGACCTGTGTCGCTTGGTCAAAAGCGACCCATCCCTGGGGCTACCCCAGGTGATCCTGCTGACGGCGCGCGGACAAAGCCAGGACATCGAGGCGGGCATGAACGCGGGGGCGGACGCCTATTTGCTCAAGCCCTTCAGTCCCCTGAAGCTGATCGAGACCATCAACAATCTGGACAGCACGGCTGTCTGAATCCCATGACCCAGCCAGCCAACGAAGCCACCCAGTTCGATGCGGCGGCGGCCGACCAGATGGAGAAGATCATCTCCGACCTGGGGCGCATGTACCAGGAGCGCAACGAGGCCCTGCAGGAAGTGGCGCGCGCCCACCACGAGGCCCTGTTTCGGCTGGCGATGGCGGCGGAATACAAGGACGACGATACAGGCGTGCACATCGTGCGCATTGGTTTCCTGGCAGAAACGCTGGCACGGCTGTTGGGACAGCCCAAGGCCTATGCCTTGCTGCTGCGCAAAGCGGCACCCATGCACGACATCGGCAAGATCGGCATTCCGGACAGCGTGCTCAAAAAACCCGGGCCGTTCACGCCAGAAGAACGTCTCGTGATGAACCAGCATCCAGTCATCGGGGCCGACATCCTGGGAAAGTCCCGCATCGCGCTGTTTCAACTGGCGGCTGAAATTGCGCTGACCCACCATGAACGCTGGGACGGCAAGGGGTACCCAAAACAGCTCGCGGGCGAGGACATTCCGCTGTCGGGACGCATTGTGTCGATTGTGGATTTCTACGATGCCCTGACGATGGACCGTGTCTACCGTAGGGCGTTCAGCCATGAAAAAGCGGTGGAAATGCTCGTCGGCGAGCGAGGCAAGGCCTTTGACCCGGCCATCGTGGACTGCTTTGTCCAGCATGGACAGACCCTGCTGAGGCTGCGCGAGCGCGTCACAGCGCGCCGCATGACCTTCGCCGATTTGATCCAGAGTGAACAGGAAAACCCGTGAGCAGTGCGCCCCCAAACAACCACACGTCTCGGAAACTGGCGGCCTGGGTGCTGTGCATGGCTGGCGGACTCAGCGCCCTGGGTGCAGGCGCGGGCGAAGTACTGAACCGTGTACAGGCGCGCGGTGAGATCAAGGTCTGCATCTGGCCCCACTACCAGCGGATTTCTTGGCGCGACCCGCGCTCGGGGCAGCTCAGCGGCCTGGACATCGATTTGGCCACCGCACTGGCGTCCGATCTGCAAGCCAAGCTGCAGTTTGTCGACTCGTCGTTTGTCACGTTGATCCAGGACCTGCACACCAACCGTTGCGATGTGGCCATGTTCGGCATCGCCATGCTGCCCTCGCGCATGGAAAAGCTGCAGTTCTCGACGCCTTACCTGCAAAGCGACATCTACGCAATCACGACACGCACGAACCGCATCGTGCGGCAATGGAGCGACATCGACCAACCTGGCGTGCTGGTCGGCGTACAGGCGGGAACCTTCATGGAGCCCATCATGCGCGAACGGCTGCGCCAGGCGGAATTGGTGTCCATCCAGCTGCCCCAGACTCGGGAACGTGAACTGATCGCGGGCCGGGTGGACGTCTTCATGACCGACTACCCGTATGGACGTTCGGTGCTCGAAGCCTCGGACTGGGCCTCGCTCCTGACGTCGCCCACGCCTTTCCACGTCCTGCCCTACGCCCACGCCAGCAAACCGGGAGATGCCGAATGGCGTGAGTTGCTGAACACCTTCGTGGCACGCATCCGGCAGGACGGCAGACTGGAAGCGGCCGCCCGCCGTCACGGACTGGAACGCATTCTCGTGAAATGAGCCTTGCCTTGCCGTGACGCGTTTTCCTCCAACTGCACAATGGGCCTTCCTGGACAAGCCCAGCCGCAGGGTGCTGATGGGTGGCCTGCTGCTCATGGTGGCCGTGCTGATCGGGGCGGCCTCGCTGATGTGGTTGGAACTGCGCCGCACCGAATCGCGCGATCGCCAGCAACTGGAACTCCTGGCCAGCGTGATGGAAGCGCAAGCCAGCCAGCTTTTTGACAATGGCAAGCTGGCCCTCGACAGCCTTGCGGAAAACCTGCAGAACGAAAAAAGCGCCCCCACGGAGATGGACGCACAACTTTCCTACCGCGTGCAAGGCCTTCCCTTCATTCGGAGCATCGCCATCGTCAGCCCGCAAGGGATGGTGCTGGCCTCCACCACCCCGTCAGACCGGGGCGGGAAGGTGGATGTGCAAGGCCTGACCACCGCCCCCCTGAGCGACGAAAGGGTGGTAATCGGCCCCTGGACAGGGGGCCGGACCTTGGCACAAGACGAGCGCCGCAAGACGGCCCCTGCGCGTCTGGGCTTCATCCCGATGGTGCGCCTCGTCCATCTGTCCCCCTCGGCCTCGGTGCTGCTGGTGGCACAAATCAATCCGGATGCGCTCGCAACCTACCAGCAACAGCTGACCCACGTCGGCAGCCCTGGCATCCAGGTGCTGCTGACCCTGGACAACGGCAGCTTGTTGACACAGGTGGGACACGACACCCTGGCCCATGGGAGCAGCCTGCGGGAACACCCCCTGTTCCAGAGCCGGTTGCAGGGACACAAAGGCAGCTACGGTCCCCTTCAGACCTTCCAGTCGCGAAACCTGGGTGCCTGGCGGACCTCCAGCAGCCAAGCCCTGGTCACGATCGTCGAGCAGCCCTACGAAACCACCCTCCAGCAATGGCTGGCCGCGCTGCGTGGCCCCCTGCTGTTCATGGCGGTGGCCTTGGTCCTGATCGGACTGATGACCTATGCGGCCTGGCGCAGCGCCCGCGCGCGCGAAGTGGCCCAGCGCGAGCGCGACGCGGCCCAGCAGGAAATCACCCGACGAGAACACGAGCTGTCCACCCTGTTCAGGAACGTGCAAGAGCTGATCTTCCGCACCGACACCCAGGGCGTGATCCGTTTCGTCAATGCGCAGTGGGAGGCCATCACCGGCGAGGCCTTGGACCTGGCCCAGGGCCGGCACCTGCGGGACATGGTGCACCCCGACTACCGCGAGCAGGTGGAAACGCTGTTTGATGCGGCGGCGCCCGATGGCGTGCGCGTGACCGAGGTTCGACTGACCAACCCGGTGGGCGAAACCCGCATGCTCGACATCTCGGTGGTCCCCTTGCATGCGCCGGACGGCACAGCGACTGGCTTTGCCGGCAGTGCGGTGGATGTGACCGCCTTGCTGTCGGCCCAGGAAAGCCTGCAGGAGCAGCTGGCCTTCACGAGCCAGATCATGGAATGCAACCCCCTGCCCATCTGCCTGACCGACATCGAGGGGCGCTTCCTCTCCGTCAACCAGGCCTGGGAAGACTTCATGGGCCTGCCACGCGACGAAGTCCTGGGCCTGCGCAACCGCGATTTCCTGCCGGCGCAGGAGGCGACCGTCTATGACGCCTACAACGAACGCCTGCTGCACGAAGGCGGTCGCGTGCGTTACGAGGAGCGCCTGCACCGCCCCGACGGCAGCCACCGCGATGTGCAAGTCACCAAGGTGATCGTCACTTCCAAGCGCCACCAGCCCGTCGGCATCCTGATCGTCAAGATGGACATCACCGAATTCCTGGCCGCGCGCGACCTGGCCGAGGAAGCTTCGCGGGCCAAGTCCGAATTTGTCGCCAACATCAGCCACGAGCTGCGCACGCCGCTGCAGTCCATCCTGGGCTTTTCCGAGCTGGGCATGGTGCGCGGGCGCGAACACACCAAACTGGCCGCCATGTTCAGCGACATCCACGCGGCGGGCGAGCGCATGCTGGTGCTGGTCAATGACCTGTTGGACATGTCCAAAATCGAAAGCACGGTGGGTGCCTTCCACTTTGAGCGGGCAGACGTACGCGGGCTGATCGAGAAGGTGGCCGCCGAACTGGCGCCGCAGTTGGGGAACAAGCGCCTGGCCTTGGCGCTGACGCTGGGCGATGCCCCGCTGATGGCCAAGGTGGACCCCACCCGTTTCCAGCAGGTGGTGCGCAATCTGCTGGCCAACGCCGTGAAGTTCTCTCCCGAGGACCGCCGCATCGAAGTCACGGCCAGCGCCACCAACGAGCAGACCCTGCACATCCAGGTGCGCGACCAGGGCCCGGGCATTCCGCCTGCAGAGCTGGAAGCCGTGTTCCAGGCCTTTGTGCAATCGAGCCAGACACGCGATGGTTCGGGCGGCACCGGCTTGGGGCTGGCCATCTCCCGCAAGATTGTCACGGCGCATGGCGGTCGGATTTACGCGGCCAATGCGGTGGACGGCGGCGCCGTGTTCCACATCGTGCTGCCCCTGGCGGGCATCACGGACACCCTGCCCCACGAGATTTCATGAACCGCCACTGTCTGGCCGCCCGCTGGCGCGACAACACCGCCTTCCGGTATTCCGTGGCGACCGGTGTGTTCTGCGCCGTTGTGCTGCTGGGGGCCTGGGCCACCGTGGCCACCATGCTGCGCTGGCAGTGGCAGGAAACCCTGGACGCCGAGATGCGCCAGAACACCAACACCGCCGTGGCCTTGAAAGAGCACACCCTGCGGGTCATTGATGCGGTGGACCATGCCATGTCGCGAGTGCAGAACCGAGCCCTGGACGGGAAACTCAGCGGCAAGGATCTGGTGGGCATCGCCAGCGAGACCGGGATGGTGCCCGACATCCTCACGCAGCTCTCCTTTGTCGGCGCCGATGGCCATTTCGTGGGCAGCAACCTCGCCCCCGATGGCCCACGCAGCCAGCGCGTCAATTTGATGGACCGGGAGCACATTCAGGTGCATCTGCAGCCGGAAGCCATCGCAGGCGCGCCGGATGGCATGTTGCAAAACGGCCTATTCATCAGTAAGCCCGTGCTGGGCAAAGTCTCGGGGGTCTGGAGCATCCAGCTCTCGCGCAAGCTCACGACCGCAGAGGGACGCACACTGGGCGTGGTCGTCGCGTCCATCAGTCCCATGCATTTCGCCGAGGTGTACGGCAAGGTGCAACTGGGCACCGATGGCGCAGCGGGCCTGGCAGGGCTGGACGGCGTGCTCCGGGTGCGGGTGGTGGAAGGCAGCAGCCACGGGATGGGAGCCCAGCTGGCTGACCGCCTGAGGCAGGCACTGCGCACCCGGAGCACGGGGGCCATCACGTCCCAATCCTCCGATGGCATTGCCCGCATCTTCGGTTTTAGCCAAGTGGGCAGCTACCCCCTGGTCGTGGTCACCGGCACCTCCCAGGAGAGTGCATTTGCCTCCTGGCGCACCACGCGCAACACGGTGGGCTTGCTGACGGCGCTGCTCAGCCTGGCGGTCGTGGCGTTTGCCGCCGTGCTTCTGGGCAGCATCCGCCGACTGGCGCTTGGCCACGCCGCGCTGGTCCAGAGCGAGGCCCAGGCCCAGCGCGCCAACCAGGCCAAGAGCGAATTCCTGGCCGCGATGTCGCACGAATTGCGCACCCCGCTGACCAGCATCCGGGGCTTTGCCGAGCTGATGGAGGTGCGCAGCAAGGACCCCAGGACCCAGGAGCAAGCGGGGCTCATCCGCCAGGGGGCCGAGCACCTGAATGCCCTGCTCACCGAAATCCTGGACCTGGCCAAAATCGAGGCGGGCGCCATGCCCACGCACACCGAGCCCGTAGCGCTGCGCGAGCTGGTACACGACGTGACCGAGCTGTTCCGCGTCAGTGCCGTGGCCAAGTCGCTGGCGCTCACCACGACGGTCGTGCCCGAAGCTCCGTCAACCCTAGTGACCGACCGGCTGAAACTCAAGCAAATCCTCAACAACCTGCTGTCCAACGCCATCAAGTTCACCGAGTCAGGCACCGTGGACTTGAGCGTGATGCCCAGCGCAGAGGGCACGCAGGTGCTGCTGCAGGTCAAGGACACCGGCCCCGGCATCGACCCGGCCCTGCACGAGCGCATCTTCGACAAATTCAGCCAGGGCGATGCCCGCGTCAGCTACGAGCATGGCGGCACGGGGCTGGGGTTGGCCCTGTCGCGCGCGCTGGCCGAGCTGCTGGGCGGCACGCTGACCGTGGTGTCGCTCCCGGGCGAAGGCGCGACCTTTACGCTGGCCCTGCCGCTGCAGCCGCCCGAACCGGTGACGCCCGTGGCCCGCGCCCAAGGCTGATTTCTCTGCGCTCGCTTTGCCCACTCCGGCCTCAGGACGCCGGTTTTTTGCGCGCCCGGGGGTGCGCTGCGTCATAGACCTTGGCCAGGTGCTGAAAATCCAGCCGGGTATAGACCTGGGTGCTGGCAATGCTGGCGTGGCCCAACAGCTCCTGCACCGCGCGCAGGTCGCCACTGGACTGCAGCAGGTGGCTGGCGAACGAGTGGCGCAGCATGTGCGGGTGTACCGGCGTGCGCAGCCCTGCCTGCTGGCTACGCTGGCGCAGGGCTTGCCGCACGGACTGGGCGCTCAGGCGCTGGCCGCGCGTATTCAAAAACAGCGCGGGCTCCAGCGCCTGGCCCGGCGCAAACGGCTGGATGCGCAGCGCCAGCCAGGTCTGCAAAGCGCGCAGGGCCGCACTGCCCACGGGTACGCTGCGGCGCTTGCGGCCCTTGCCCAGCACATGGGCTTCGGCGACCTCCAGGTCGATCCAGCCCCGGTCCAGGCGCTGGGTATCGGCGTGTGGGGCCACGTCCAAGCCCACCAGCTCGCCCACCCGCAGGCCGCTGCCGTACAGCAGCTCGACAAGGGCGGCATCGCGCGCCTTGGTCCAGGGGTCAGCCTGGGGGCGGTCATCGCTGAACTCGGCCAGGCGCACGGCCTCATCCACCGGCAGGGCCTTGGGCAGGGGCCGGGGCGCCTTGGGCGCACGCACTTGCAGCACCGGGTTGTGCGGCACCAGGCCCTGGCGGGCCGCCCAGGTAAAAAACCCCCGCCAGCCCGACAGGATCAGCGCAATCCCGCGCGCGCTGCGACCAGCGCTATGCATCTGGGCAACAAAACGCCGGATGTGGGTGCTCTCCAGCGCCAGCAGCGGCGCGCCCTGGGCCTGGGCAAACGCCACCAGCTTTTGCAAATCCAGGGTGTAGAGGGCCAGGGTGCGGTCGGCCAGGCGCTTTTCAAAGCGCACATGGTCCAGATACTGCCGCGCTTCGGGCGGCAGCACGGGGGCTTCAGCCGGGACGTCCAAGTCCGCCATAACTCATATTTTGATAGCTAGCACCGCTGACGGAATAAGGGCTAGAGGTCAATTTGACCTAAAAATCGCCCCAAAACTGTCCCTCAACGCAGACGGCTCAGCGCGGCGCTGGCCACCTCGGCCATGCGGGTCAGGAAGTCGGTGCCCATCGTGGCCTCGAAGCGCTGCGGATCGGGCGAACCCAGCACCAGCATGCCAAATACCGTGCCCGATGCGCCCGAGGCGCCAGGCAAACCGTCACGCAAGGGCAGCAGCGCCAGGGACTGGGGCGCCACGCCCAGCTCGTCTTGCAGCCAGCTGGCCGGCTCCAGGCCCAGGCTGGGGCCGCAGAACGGCATGGTCAGCGAGGCGGCAAAGGCCCGCGCATCCTCGCTGGTGGGCTGGGCAAACAGGGCCGCGGCATAGTCGGGCGCCAGTCCCCACAGGCGCACGGTGGCCAGTGGCACCTCGAACAGCGAGCGCATGCCCTCCACCACCGCCAGCGGCAGCTCGGCGGGCTCTTTCACGCGCAGCAGCTCGGCGCTCCATTGGTGCACCTTGTAGGCGATCTCCGTGTTCTCGCTGCTGTTGCGCACCATGTCCATCAGGCGGTGCTCCAGGCCCTTGATTTTTTCGCGCAGCATCTCGGCCTGGCGCTCTTGCAAGCTCACCGCCCGACTGCCGTGGGGACTGACCAGCTGGACGGTGGCCAGCAGCTCGGCATGGCGCTCAAAAAAGCCAGGGGTGTTGACCACGTAATTGGCGATGTCTTCTTCGGTGATCGGGGTCATGCCGGAAGGGAGGGTCATGGCGGGGATTCCGTTGGGTTGCGTTGGGTTGCGTGGTTTCAAATCAAATCAGGTCGGGCAGCGTGATCTGGCCCTCGAAGACGCTCACGGCCGGGCCGGTCATCCACACGGATTGGGCCTCGTCACCGCTCCATTCGATGGTCAGCACGCCGCCCCGGGTGTGTACGCGCACGGGGGCGCCGGCCTGCAGCCAGCCCAGGCGTATGCCTAGGGCCACGGCGGCGCAAGCGCCCGAGCCGCAGGCCAGGGTCTCGCCAGCGCCGCGCTCATAGACGCGCAGCTCCACCTCGGTGGGCGACAGCACTTGGATAAAACCCACATTCACGCCCTGCGGAAAGGCGCCCGAGGCCTGGATGCGCGGCCCCCAATCGCCAACCGGGGCGGCGGCCACGTCCTCCACCCGAACCAGCGCATGGGGATTGCCCATGGACGCCACGGACACGGGCACTGGTACGGCAGGGACGCTGCCCTGGGCGGGCAAGTTCAGCGTCCAGCGCTGGCCTTGACCTTCGGTCGTGACCGACAGCCCCTGGTCCAGGAAAGGAATACGCGCCGGCGCAAAGGCGGGCGGGCCCATGTCCACCCGCACTTCGCCGCTGGGCATCAGCTCGGGGGCAATCACGCCGGCCTTGGTCTGCACGCGGATCGTGCGCTTGCTCGTCAGGCCCTGGTCCACGACGAAGCGCACAAAACAGCGCGAGCCGTTGCCGCACTGCTCGACCTCGCTGCCGTCGGCGTTGTGGATCACGTACTCAAAGTCGATGCCTGGCGCGGGCGAGGGCCGCACGCCCAGGATTTGGTCGGCGCCGACGCCAAAGTGCCGGTCGGCCAGAAAGCGGTATTGCGCGGGGGTCAGGCCCAGCGGCCCCCGGGTTTCGTCGAGCACCACAAAATCGTTGCCGGCGCCCTGCATCTTGGTAAAGCGGATCTGCATCGGGCCATTATCTCCCGCTCCCAGGGCCTCCCGGGGCGTGCGACGCGGCCATCACCAGGCGCTCCAGCAGGGGTTTAAGCGCTGCACCTTCGGGCCCCAGCGCGGCCAGCAGCGCCTGGTCGTGGGCCTTCACGGCGGCCGACAGCTGCGCCAGCGCTGCGATGCCTTCGGGTGTGGGGTGGAGCGTCCAGGAGCGGCCATCTTGCGCATCGTCCTGGCGCACCACCCAGCCCTGGGCGCAGAGCCAGTCCGCCAGCCGCAGGCCGCCGCTGCGGTGCAGGCCCATGGCCTGGGCCAGCAGGCCCTGGCGCAGGCCGGGGTTTTCCACCACCAGCACCAGCGCGGCAAAGCGCTGCGGGCTGACCTCAGTCTGCGGCACGGCCTGCTGGAAATGCAGGTACAGCGCGTTCTGGGCCCGGCGCAGCGCATAGCCCATCAGCGCGTCCAGCACGCCATAACGCAGCCCGGGCAGGGGGCGCAATTCGCCCTCGGGGGCATCGGCGGGACTGGGGACAGTTCGGCTTGCGCTTTTTTGTTGCATAGTGCAACAATATCGCACCTTTCCACCGTTCGCAAGCCAGGAGACTTTCACATGACCCATCCTCTTCACATCTGCATCGCCGGTGGCGGCATCGGCGGCTTGACCGCCGCGCTGGCCCTGCACCAGGCCGGCCACCGCGTTACCGTTTGCGAGGCCACGCCCGAGCTCAAACCCCTGGGCGTGGGCATCAACCTGCTGCCACACGCCGTGGCCGTGCTCGACAGCGTGGGCATGCTGGAGACCCTGCGCGCCATCGCGGTGGAGACCTCGGCGCTGGTGTTTGCCAACCGCCACGGCCAGACGATTTACCGCGACGAGCGCGGCGTGGCCGCTGGCTACAGCCACCCGCAGCTGAGCATCCACCGCGGCCACCTGCAGATCGCCCTGTGGAACGCCGCCAAGCAGCGCCTGGGCGACGAGGCCGTACGTGCCGGCCAGCGCGTGGTTGGCGTACGTGAAGCCGCCAATGGCGCCATCGCGCTGATCGAAGGCGCCGACGGCCAGACCACGGAACTGGCATGCGACCTGCTGGTGGCGGCCGACGGCATCCACTCCGCCGTACGCAAGCAGTTCTACCCGGACGAAGGCGCCCCGCGCTGGAACGGCATGATGATGTGGCGCGGCACCACCGTCACCAAACCCTTCCTGGACGGGCGCACCATGGTCCAGGCCGGCCACCGCCGCGCCAAGTTCGTGGTTTATCCGATCGCGCCGCCCGCCGCCGACGGCACCCAGCTCATCAACTGGATCTGCGACCGCCGCCTCGACGAGTCCGGCTTTGGCGGCGGCCTGACCGCCCCCAGCCGCGAGGACTGGAGCAAGCCCGGCAAGCTCGACGACCTGCTGCCCACCTTCGGCCACTGGAAATTCGCGTGGCTGGACGTGCCCGGCGTGATCCAGCAGGCCACCCAGGTGTTCGAGTGGCCCATGGTGGACCGCGACCCCCTGCCCCGCTGGCGCCACGGCCACACCACGCTGCTGGGCGACGCGGCGCACCCCATGTACCCGATTGGCTCCAATGGCGCGACCCAGGCCATCCTGGACGCGCAATGCCTGGTCCGCACCCTGAGCGAACACGCCAGCATCACCGCCGCGCTGGACGCCTACGAGGCCGAGCGCCTGCCCATGACGGCCAACATCGTCGCGATGAACCGCCGCGAGGGCCTGGACGCCATCCTGGACATGGTCGAAGAAGCCGCCCCCAATGGCTTCGACAAGATCGAGGACGTGACCGACCCCAAGGTGCTGGCCGAATGGGTGCAGGCCTATAAAAAGGCCGCTGGCCACCAGCAGCAGACCGCAGCGGCAAAGTAAACGCCTACTGCAAACCCCGGGGCGGGTGCGCCAGTCGCCCGCACGACGCGCACCGCCCTGGCGCTGCCCAATAATGCAGCGCCATGACACGCTCCAGCCAGCTCCTGTACCCCCACCGCGAACCGGTGGCCACCCGACCCGCCGCCACCGTGCTGCTGCTGCGCGACACGGCACAGGGCCTCGAAGTGCTGATGACCCGCCGCGCCGCGACGGCCAGCTTTGCCCCAGGGGCCTATGTCTTCCCCGGCGGCACCATCGATCCGCAGGACGCCGCCTGCCACGCCCTGGCCGACCACCGCCCCACACAGACCGCCGAGCACCTGACGCCGGCGATTGCCGCCATCCGCGAAAGCTTCGAGGAACTGGGCGTGCTGCTGGCCCGCCACGCCGATGGCCGCATGGCCGACGCCAGCGATGTCGCTGCGCTGGACCGCCAGGCCCCCTTTGCCGAACAATGCGCCGCGCGGGGGCTGCGGCTGGCCGCCGATGCGATGCGGCCGCTGGCCCACTGGACTGGCGACCGCGATCTGCCCCGGCGCTTTGCCGTCGATTTCCTGGTCGCCCGCATGCCCGAGGGCCAGACCCCGGTGGCCGACGAGACCGAGCAGTTCGCCCCCGAATGGGTGCGCCCCGCCGACGCGCTGGCCCGCCACGCGGCGGGAGACTTCTTCATGATCTACCCCACCATCCGCACGCTGGAGCGCCTAGCCCGCTACGCGCAGGTGGACGCGGTGCTCGCCGCCTGCGCCGACGAGACGCCGCTGTGGCGCAGCTGCCCACGCGCCGGCCTGCTCTCGGGCCAGGAAGCGCGCTACATGGAGGACGAGCAACCTTACGGCGAGCTGGCCATGGTCTGCCCCGACGGCCAGCTGCTGCACGAGCTGGTCTGGCAGAGCGAGCGCCCAGTGCCGCTGCGCAAAAACGTGCAGCGCCTGACGGCTCCCAACCCCGGCGTGATGACCGGCCCTGGCACGAACAGCTACCTGGTCGGCGACCCGTTCACCGGCTATATCGCCATTGATCCCGGACCAGCGGACGCGGCCCACCTGGAAACGCTGTGGCGCGCGGCGGGTGGCGACATCCGCATGATCGTCTGCACCCATTCGCACCCCGACCATTCGCCGGGCGCCGCGCCGCTGCAGGCGCTGTGCGTGCAGGCCGGGCGCGCGAAGCCGCCGATCCTGGGCCTGCCCTCGGCCTCCACCGCGCGGGCCAACAGCGCTTTCACCCCCGACCGGGCGCTACAAAATGGAGAGCTACTAGCGCTGGTATTTAAAGGGCTAGAGGCCGAAATCACCCATACCCTGGAAGTCGTGCACACCCCCGGCCACGCCGCCAACCATGTCTGCCTGCTGCTGCGCGAAGACGGCCTGCTGTTCAGCGGCGACCACATCCTGAACGGCAGCACCACCGTGGTGGACCCACCGGACGGCAACATGGCCGACTACATCGACTCGCTGGACCGGCTGGATGCCCTGTGCACGGAATACGGCGTGGAATTCATCCTGCCCGCCCACGGCTATGTGCTGGGCTTTGCCCGCCAGGCCATCGCCCAGCTCAAGGCCCACCGCCTGGCCC
>CAZQXQ010000061.1:0-420 GCA_964597235.1 uncultured Burkholderiaceae bacterium
GGGAGTAATTAACCCCGGCAAACACCCGGACACCCTGACCGGGCGGCGTGGTCTTCTATTGGGGCCAGTTCACAGGGAACAGAATGAACGATCAAGAGGCCGTTGAGCCTTGCATCGAAATACCAAGGATCGCGGCAGATTGGGATTTGTGGGCGTACATGCCCGAGACAACGCTTAAGTCTGCGGTGCTTCTAAGTGTTGGATTTGAGCCTGACCAAGAAGTTATGGAAGCGGGTTTTCTTGCCCATCCTGGCCGGGAATACGAGAGACGCCTTAGGATCGCTATTGCTCACGCAGAAGCGACCAGACGTTCTATCGCAAGTAATTTCTTTGCAGCACCCCCACCGTTTGAAATTCGCAAGACTTCGCTTCCAGATTTTGGCGATTGGGCAGAAGGAATGGGGTGGACGTTGCCAGAAA
>CAZQXQ010000061.1:520-14156 GCA_964597235.1 uncultured Burkholderiaceae bacterium
GGTTTCCTAGATCAGCGAAAGCATCGCCACAAGAGCAACTCGCGACCAACGCCGAGGCAGAAGGAATGGGGTGGACGTTGCCAGAAAGGTTTCCTAGATCAGCGAAAGCATCGCCACAAGAGCAACTCGCGACCAACGCCGAATTAGTTGCTCGCATCGAGGAGCTTGAGAATCAGTTGAAAGCTGAAAAACTGAGTCCGAGATCAAAAAACAGCCTGCATCGCATCATTGGCGCAATGCTCGAATTACTGATGACACCCAAGTACGGCAAGGCAAATGACGCCGCAGTGATTCAGGCGATTATTGAGGCCCACGGCGAAAAGGACGGCATCAGCGAGCGCAACTTGCAGGCAGTCTTCCCTGAGGCAAAGCGCATCCTGAATTCAGACTGAAAACCGCAGTTGCGGTAAGTCGCCCCGCAACTGCGGTGACTTGTAAGAGGGCAAAAACGACATTCCAGCTGTTCGTATCACTGAACAGCAAACAATGTCACACCAAACCGCACCCTTCGACCTCCTCCCCGACGATGCACTGATCCGCGAGAGCCAGCTGGTTCCAAAGCGCGCTGATCGCGCTCAAGCCGCCATCCTCCCCTTCAGTGCCAGCACTCTGTGGCGCCTCGTGCGATCGCAGAAATTCCCGCAGCCATTCAGGCTTCCTTCAGGCCGTGTCACCTGCTGGCGTGTGGGCGACGTGCGCGCCTGGTTGCGGCAGCAAGCCCCCCAGGGCTAAGGGGCAGGCCATGCACAGCATCTTTGCAGCCACTGCCCGCACCGTGGCGGGCCGCCACACCTTGCACCTGCCCAAAGAAAAAGGGCCTGCCCAGCCACCACGCCGGACAAGCCCCACCACACGGGCCAAAACTCTACCAGACCAGCCCCCCAGCGCTCAGGCCTTTGCCGAGGCGCACCAGCGCTTTGCCCAACACGGCTACGAGCTGCACCAAGGCCGCACCGCTGGCCGGCGCATCTTCGTGCTGAACCAGTTTGGCAGTGGCCGCTATTTCAGCGACTGGCACAGCGTCATCGGCGTGCTGAACGCCCTGTGCGACCGATAGCGCCGCACCGTGACCACCACCACACCACCACACCACCCATTCAAAAACCACCACGCCATGTCACACAGCCCCATTTTTTCCCGTACACTCGCGACCAAGCCGAAAGGCCCGGTGCCTGAAAAACACCTCACCAGAAGCGGTAGCAACCCCCACCGACAAGCGGGGTTTTGTCACGCCCAAATTTTGGGGAATGGTGCATTCGCACCGCTCCCACATGGTTACGGGCGGGGTGGGCCTACCCGTAAGGATGGCCGCACGACTTCTGGCGTGTTTTTCACACCCCGCCCACCTGATGCGATGAAAACGCAAACGGTGGATTCAGTTGGTTCTCCAGAAGGAATCCAGACCATGCCCCAAGCATTTGCCCTGGTGCGCCCTGCTGCGCACACCACCCCCGCCGCCAACGATGGCGCGCTTCCCACCTCCCCCGACCTGATCCAACTGCACCTGGCCGCCACCAATAGCTTGGCCGCCGCGCTGCGCCTGCTGCGCACCAGCGATTGCACCCCCACCGACCTGCACCGCGCCACCGGCCGCGCCATCCAAGCCGCCCGCGCCCTCAAGCGCGCTTCCAGCCTGACCAGCGAAGGAGCCGCAGCATGAGCAACGTACAGCACACCCCCCAAGACATTGCCGACCAAATCAGCGAGCTGAAAGGGGCCATCCGCTACATGGACCACACGGCCCAAAACGCCTTCAAGCGCATCGACGTATTGGCCGCGCTGGCACTGCAAGCGCTGGAGGCGCCGAGCGGGCACGCCAGCGTTTTCCACCTTGCACGGGCTTTTGAATCGATCCGCGACATTGTTGGCGACGCCGAAAACGCCATCGGCCACGAGGCCGAAAAAAGCGGCGACGGCTACGAGGATGAAGCATGGGCACGGCGCATGAGTGCTCACTTGTCGCATCAGAAAACGGGGGAATAAGCCATGAGCCGCAAAAACCAGATTGCATTGCACGACCAGGCCGCCATGGTGTCTGCCCAGTTGCATGCCATGCTGCAACACACCTTCGGCGGCAGCCGTGAGGCATTCCACACCATGGGCGAAGACCACAAAGACAGCTATTTGTGGGCCTGCGCCCTCCTGGCCGAAGAACTGGAGGAGCTGATCGAAGCCATGGGAAAGGCGGCAAAACCGTGAGCACCATCAACCTGTGCGGCAACGCTGGCCGCTTCGCCACAGTCACCGCAGAACCCCAGAACGGAAAAGTTTCCGTGGCTCTGCTGGACGAATCCGCGCTCTTGAGCATCGGGATGCACCTGCGGGCGCAAGACGCCCTGGCCCTTGCCCAGGCGCTGCTGGCCGCCGCCCATGCGGCGATGGTGGAAGGGGGCAGTCATGGCCAATAACCCCACCATTCACGACGCCCTGCGCGATGCAGGCCTGGAACCTGCCAAGTCCCTGGACCTGGTGGGCGGTGGCAAGCTGCAGCGCTTTCGCGTGGCGGGCGACAAGCCCGGCAGCCTGAACGGCTGGATCGTGTTCCGTGACGATGGCGCCTGCGCTTCGGCCAGCTTCGGCAGCTGGAAGACCGGCATCACCGCCCACTGGACGGCAAAGCCTTGGGACCAGCTGCGCAAGATCGACCGTGAGGCCGTGAAGCAAGCCCGCCAAGCCGCCCAGGCGCAACTGGAAGCAGAGACGGCGGCGAAGCAGGCCGAGGCCCGCTCCAAAGCCACCCGGCTGTGGGACCGTGCCAGGCCCGCCACCGATGCCCACCCCTACCTGCAGAAAAAGCGCGTGCGCGGTTACGGCACCCGCGTGCTGCGCGAGGCACTACTGATCCCGCTGCGCGATGTAGAGGGCACGCTCCAAAACCTGCAGTTCATCTACCCGGACGGCAAAAAGCGGTTTTTGACGGGCGGGCGGGTCAAGGGCTGCTATTGCCCCATTGGCCGCCCCAGCGCATCCATGCTGCTGGCCGAAGGGTTTGCGACTGGCGCCACCTTGCACCAGGCGACGGGCGAGGCGGTGGCCGTTTGCTTTTCCGCTGGCAATTTGCAGGCGGTGGCATCGCTGCTGCGGCGCAAATTCCCCAGCCTGCAGTTCGTGCTGTGCGCGGACAACGACACCGCCACCCCTGGCAATCCGGGCCTGCGCGCCGCCGTGGAGGCAGCGCGGGCGGTGGGCGGCGTGGTGGCTGTGCCCCGTCTGTGGGAGGTGCGCGCATGATGGCCAGCACCACATTCCCCCCCCTGGAAGACAACGCCTTCCAAGGCGACTTCAACGACCTGGCCAGCGCGGGCGGGCTGGAGGCCGTGCTCGACGCGGTACACGCCGCCGTCAGCCCTGACCAGCTGCACGACGGCGCCCAGGCCGCAGCGCCTGCCCCAGCTGCAGCCAGCACCGACGACTGGCCGGCTCCCATCCTGCCCGGGCAGCTGCAAACACCACCCATCACTGCGGACGTGTTGCCGAGCTGGGGCGCGGACATGGCCGGGGCGATTGCTGCCAGTACCCAGACGCCACCCGGCATGGCCGTGATGATGGTCCTGGCCGCGCTGGGCACGGTGCTGCAACGCCGCTTTGAGGTAGCGCCGCATGATGACGATTACGTCGAACCCCTGGCCTTGTGGACGCTGACGGCAGCGCCGAGCGCTTCCCGCAAATCGGCGGTCATGTCTGCCGTGCTGGCCCCGCTAGTGCATTGGGAAAAGCTGCAGCGCGACCGCATGGCGCGCGAGATTGCCAAGGTCAACGCCCTGCGCACCGTGGGCGAGAAGCGCATCGAGCGCTTGCGCCAGGATGCAGCCAAGGCGGGCAGCGACAAGGAGCGGGCAGACATCACCGCGCAGATCGAGCAGGAGGAACTGAACCTGCCCGAGGAGGTGCGCGCCCCCCGCCTGTTCGTGGGCGATGTGACGCTGGAGCGCCTGCAGAACCTGCTGGTGGATCACGGCGAGCGCATGGCGGTGCTGTCCGATGAGCCGGGCATCTTCCTGATCCTGTCCGGGCTCTACACCGGGGGCGCGGCGAACTTCGACGTTGCCTTGCAGGGCCACGCCGGCACACCGCTGCGCGTGGACCGGGCGGGCCGCAGCGCCTACTGCGACAAGCCGGCCTTGTCCTTTGGCCTGCTGCTGCAGCCTGGCGTGCTGGGAGAGACTGCCAAGAGCCGGCGCTTTCGCGACAGTGGCTTGCTGGCCCGCTTCCTGTTCTGCATGCCACCGAGCAACGTGGGCCGGCGCGATGTGCGCGCCCGTCAGACGATCCCGGCCCATGTGCGCGAGACCTACGAGCGCAAGCTGTTCGAGCTGCTGGAAGGCCACGGCGACAAGCTGGGCAAGCCCAAGCGGCTGGGCTTCGACCCCGAGGCCCGCGAGATGTGGCTGGACTTTGCCCAGGCCATCGAAGACGGCATGGCCGAGGGCGGCACGTTTTCCAGCATGACGGACTGGTGCGGCAAGTTGCCCGGCGCGGTGGCCCGCATCGCTGCGCTGATGGAGCTGGCCGAGGTGGGCCTGCAGGCAGAGCGCGTGCGGCTGGCCACCATGGCCAGAACCATCGAATTGGCCTGGCTGCTGATCGACCACGCGAAGGCCGCCTTTGCCCTGCTGGGCGCGGACCAAACCGACGCGGACGCCGAGGCGGTGCTGGCGTGGGTGCGGGGCGAGCGCCGGCCTGAGTTCTCCCGGCGCGACGCGCAGAAGGCCATGGAGGGGCGCTTTCGCACCGTAGAGCGCCTGGCCAAAGCATTGGAGCGCCTGGAATCCATGGAAGTGCTGCGGGGCTTCCTGCACCGCCCCACCAAGGGCAGGGCCAGCCAGCGTTACCAAGTGAATCCAGCCATTTTGTCGACAACTTGAATTTGTCGCCTAAAGCATTTTTCAGAGATTTTTTCTTTATGAATCAAACACCTACAACACGGGCACGGATACCCCTGTCGACAGATAGACAAAATAGACAAATAGACAAAAACCGGCTGATCGAGCTGGGCAGCGCTGCAGTCCATTTGTCGAAATTGTCGAATTTGTCGTATTTGTCTATTTGTCGACAGGGGGGTGCGCTTGCCAGCACTGCAGGCCATTTGTCGAAAACGTCGAATTTGTCGAATTTGTCTATTTGTCGACAGGGTGGCGGGCTTGCCAGCGCTGCAGTCCGCAAAGGTCACATTCCACCCAGGCCACTGCCACCACCAGCACCTGCTCCCGTCAGACAACGCGGGTCCTCCCAAGCCTTGAAGCACGCGGGTAATTCGAGCCCCGATCTCGCGGTAGTCAGTGACTTTTTACTTAGGTCAACTTTAGGGGTGAATCCACCCCTTTACGGTTAATTTTTGAGGTTTGGTAAACATGGACCAGAAAACCCTTGCATCCATGCTGAACATCAGTCCCGGCATGGTCACAAAGCTGAAAAAGCGCGGCATGCCCGTGGATTCCTTCGAGCGCGCCCAGCGCTGGCGCAAGCGGCATCTTGAGCCGGGCCGCGTCAAGGGCGCGCGCTTCGATCCGAACGCACCAGAGCCAGCGCCTCGACCAGCGGCACCGCCCGCAGCGCTGCCCAACCTGGCCAACACCGTCCGAGCCCTTGCCAAAGCGGTGGATGCCGAACTGCAAGCCGGCGATGCCGAGCTGATCGACTTGGAGCCGCTGCGCGACTGCCTGCGCGCCTTGCACACGCCATTCCCGGCGATGCCCATCCGAGTGTGGATCGCCCTGGTTGACGCGGCCTTGCTCGACCAATCGCCCGTGCGCAGCCATCGGGAACAGGGCCTGCCCGTCACCGCCGATGAATTTGCCGAGCTGGTGGCCCCAGGACTTGGTGGGGGCGCGCTGTGGGCGGACTTTGCGTGCAACCCCCTCGACCTCGACACCGAAGATGACGATTGGAGCTGACGCATGGAAACCGTCATCGACCTGACGCCCAACTTTTGGGCCGGCTTGCTGCCACCTGCCAGCCAACGTGCCGTGGACGGACTGGAAGCCATTGGCGAAGTGCTGGTGGCCCTCAGCGACGGCGCCCCCGTGCCCCAAAGGTCCGCCGCGTTCCTTGCACAAGCCCTGCGCCCATGCCTGGATGGCGACAACGACATCGCCGGGCGCCTTGGGCTGCGCGCCCCAGGCCGGGGCCGCGCCCACCAGGCGCCCGCCACGCTCAGGAAAAAACTGCGCCGCGACGAACTGGTGCGCGCGGTGATTGATGGCATGGGGCCGCCCATGGGCGCCAGTGCCATGGCGCTGCAGGTGCTTTGGACATATTGCTGGGCTGAAGACCAGAAGGCCCGCCCAGGGCACCCCCAAAGTTTCGCGCGCATTTGCGAGCTGGCACGCAACCACGGAAAACCCTTGAGCGATCGTCAGATCCTGCGCATCGCAAACGGCGAGGCCGCCTACAACCGGGCGCCAAAAAATGACATGAAAAAAGCCTGAATGTCATTCGCTTGGTGCGCGCGAAACTTAGTGCAACAAACCCACCGAGACCATGCACCAAGCCCCCTACGCACTTACCACCGAGCCCCGCAAAGTCCGGCTGTTGCCTGGCTTGCGGCTTGAGCTATGCGAACACGCTGCCCAGG
This sequence comes from uncultured Burkholderiaceae bacterium, assembly GCA_964597235.1. Taxonomy (GTDB): domain Bacteria; phylum Pseudomonadota; class Gammaproteobacteria; order Burkholderiales; family Burkholderiaceae_C; genus CAYZPX01. Next base: position 7,095 of record CAZQXQ010000061.1, read on the forward strand.
CGCAGCTGACGCCTGACGAAGCCCTTGGCCTGGCAAACAGCATCATTCTGAACACCAGGGAAGCCATCTACCAATCCGCCAAAAACGCCCAACCAACATGGGCGCCATGCCCCAGCCTTACCGCGCGCGCAAACCCGGATTGCGTCACGCTGTCACTGTGGCATCAAGGCGTGGAAATGGTTGCCACGCTGACCCGCGCGCAATCCGAAGCCCTTGCAAAAACCATCACCAGCAAATCCAGCATCCTGCAAGTCAACTGCAACGTTCATCAATTCCGCACCAGCTTCGCATCATGACCAAACCCTTATTTGCATCGCGATTCGCTGACATGGCGAAAAGAATCCTTGGCCTACGCACCGAGGCACAGGAGAGCATCCAATCCGTCCAAAAGGAGATGCAACGTCTCGTAGAGGAGCTGCACACCGTGCAGAACTCTGTGTGTCTGGAGGAATCCGCAGCACTGATCGAGGAATACCTGGTCAATCGCCTGGCAGAGCGCCGCAAATTCCTGCAAGGCACCCAAAAATCCGCCACCAGCTTGGATTGTCACAAGGGAATCCGCGCAGCCTCCCTGTCTGGCGACGGGAGCCTCATCATCCATCACAGGAGCGAGGCCTTGCATTCGCTGCAGATCGCATCTGATCGCCCCATGGATGTTCTCGCCTTGCTGTGGGGACCGGCTGAGGTAAAAGCCTTCGCCAAAGAAGCTGCATTGGCTGCTGGAGCAAAGCCCAAATCTGAAGGCGGACTCACCGCAGACCAGGCGCTGAAACGATCCGAGGAAATCATTGCCGAGCTGGAGCGACTCGACAAGGTGCGGGCTGAATCCATTTCGGTCTGGGCGGGCATGCAGGCACTGTCGGTTCCGCATGCTTACCAGCACCAAGAGGAACCAGCGCCACAATCCCAATCCAAAGCGCAAGAACCATCGGTGATGGCTGAGGGCCACGACGGCGTGATGCGCCCTTACCAAACCGATCCGCTCGCACGCTTTTACTGACATAAAAGCCCAGCCCGTGGGACGGCTGGGCGCCGTTGGTGGCAATTGTTCTGAAAACATTGGCCTGCCACCAAAGACCAACAGCGGAACCGTCTGGTGATGCGCGGTGCGAGTTGGTCACCTATTCACAAAACCGGCGTCCGCCGGTTTTTTTCCGCCTGCACAGGAAGGCAGTGCTGAATCAGGCCACGAGTGCCCAACGCCTTCCAGCCTGCGCCGCACATGGCCCTGGCAGCCGCACCACCGCCCCGCCCAGTGCCTGCGCACCGTGGCCATTCATGAGGCCGGGCACCACGTCATCGCGGAGTGGCTGGGCCTGGAGGTGACCAGCACCACCGCCACCGCCACGCACGGCCTGACGAACTGGACCGCAGACTTCAGCGCGGCCGCTGCAGCACCGCCCCCAGACCCGGAAGACCAGCGCGTGCTGCTGGGCACCGCCGTGTCGCTGCTGCATGCTGGCGTGGCGGCCGAGCGCCTGGCCGCTGGCCTGCCGCTGGATGGCGCGATCTACTACCCCGACCAAGTGGACTTCCAGGCGGCTGAAACCATGCTCAAGCCCACCTTCGGCGCCATGAGCAGTGCAGCCCATGGATATGCCCAGCGGGTGGCCGTCCACGTGCTGCATGGCCGCTGGGACCGCGTGCGCGAAGTCGCCAAAGTGCTGATCGAGCATGGCGAATGGAGTGGGTCAAAACGCCCATAATCGGGGGTCACGTTTTTTGAATACGGTACTTTTTACGGTACTTCCAGAAACCACAATAGCCAAACCCGCATGAATACTGGCTTCGCAGCCGTTTTGTGATTCCTGTCGGAGACCAATCCCACCCCCGCACAAAATCAGTATCTTTTTGGCCGCCAGGCCAATGAATACCAGCGGTACATGCTCTTTTTTCAGGAGCATACGCCAGGGGTCGATTGCAGCCATTCACTCCCGCCCGCGCAGGGTGCGGCTGAGCAAAATCACCGGTACCAGGCCTACGGCCACCAGCGCCAGCGAGGGCAAGGCCGCCTCGCCCAGGCGCTCGTCGCGGGCCAGCTGGTAGGCCACCACAGCCAAGGTGTCGCTGTTGAAGGGGCGCAGCACCATGGTGGCGGGCAGTTCCTTCATCACATCGACAAACACCAGCAGCGCCGCTGCGGCCGTCGAGCGCTTGAGCAGCGGCCAATGCACCCGAGCCAGCAGGCGCGCGCCGCCCACGCCGAGCATGCGAGCGGAATCGTCCAAGCTGGGGGGAATGCGCGCATAACCGCTTTGCACCGACTGCAGCGCCACCGCGCAAAAGCGCACCAGATAGGCCCAAACGATGCCCAGCGAGGTCGCGGTGACCAGCGCGCCAATGCCCGAATCCGGCGCCGCCGCCTGCAGCCAGCCCACCGGCAGCAACAGGCCCACGACGATCACCGACCCCGGCACGGCATAGCCCAGGCCCGCCAGCTGGACCACGCCCCGGGTCAGTGGATCGCCCAGACGCCGCTGGGCAAAGGCCAGCGCCAGCGCCACGCCCAGCGCCAACGCGGCGGTGATGCCCCCCAGGCGCACGCTGTGCCAGGTCCACTCCAGAAAGGCCGACCAGGGCAGCACCGACCAATCGGCCGCCAGCGGGCGCAGCATGAACGCCACCGGCGCGACAAAGCCCATGGCGACTGGCAACGCGCACACCAGCCAGGCCAGCAGCATGCGAGCACCGCGCAGCACCACCGGGCGGGCCTCGCCCTGCGCCGCGTGGCCCTTGACGGCGGCAAAGCGCATGCGCCGCTGCGCGCGGTGCTCCAGCTGCAACAGCAGCAGCACCAGCGCCAGCAGCATGGTGGCCAGTTGCGCAGCGGCGATGCGGTTGTCCATGGCCAACCAGGCCTTGTAGATGCCGGTAGTGAAGGTCTGGATGCCGAAATAGCTGGCCACGCCAAAGTCGGCCAGGGTTTCCATCAGCACCAGCGCCACGCCGGCCGCCACCGCCGGGCGGGCCAAGGGCAGCGCGATGGTGCGGATGCGGCGCGACAGCGGGGCCCCCAGCAACCGTGCGGCCTCCATCAGGTGCGCGGCGCGCTCGCCCAGCGCGGTGCGGGCCAGCAGATACACATAGGGATAGAGGGCAAAGATGAACACCCAGATCGCACCGCCCAGGCTGCGGACCTCGGGCAGCAGGCGGCCTTCCAGACCAAAGCGCTCGCGCAGGCCCACCTGCAGCGGGCCACTGAACTGCAGAAAGTCGGTATAGGCATAGGCCGTGACGTACGCCGGCATCGCCAGGGGCAGCAGCAACAGCCATTCCCAATGGCGTCGCCCGGGAAACTCAAACAAGGTGACCGCCGCCGCCGCCGCCGTGCCGACCAGCGCGGCGCCCAGCGCCACCCAAAACGCCAGCTGCACGGTGGTCAGCGCATAGCGGGGTAAGACAGTGTCCAGCATGCCGCGCAAGACCTCGGTGGCGGCTGCGTCCTCGCCAGCGGCGCCAGGCCACCAGGAGGCCAGCAGCGCCAACATGGGCAAAGCCAGAACGCCCGCCAACAGCAGCAGGGCAGGAACGCGAAGGGCGGCAATCCAGCGGGACAAGGTGGGCAATCGAGGGAAAGCGAGGGGGGACCGGCAAGAAACCCGACCGGCCAGCGCGGCGGCGACCGGGAGGGGCATTGTAAGCAGCCCCCCGCCCTAGAATGCCGCCATGTTTTTAGAGGTCTCCCAACTCGATGTGCGCTACGGCGGAGGCTCGCAAGCGGCCGTGCAAGGCGTGTCCCTGGGCCTGCGTGCGGGCGACATTGGCGTGCTGATCGGGCCCTCGGGCTGCGGCAAGACCACGCTCTTGCGTGCCGTGGCCGGACTGGAAGCCGTGGCCGCTGGCGAGATCCGCATCGCCAAGCAGACCGTGGGCAGCGCCAAACGCAATGTGCCGCCCGAGGAGCGCCGCATCGGCATGGTGTTCCAGGATTACGCCCTGTTCCCGCACCTGACCGTGGGCCGCAACGTGGCCTTTGGCATCCACCAGTTGCCCAAGGCGGCCCAGGCCGCCCGCGTGGCCGAGGTACTGGCCCTGGTCGGGCTGGAGGGCAGCGAAGCGCGCTTTCAGCACGAGCTTTCCGGCGGCCAGCAGCAGCGCGTGGCGCTGGCCCGGGCCCTGGCGCCCCAGCCGCAGCTGATGCTGCTGGACGAGCCTTTCTCCAACCTGGACGTGGACCTGCGCGAGCGCCTGGCGCACGAGGTGCGGGGCATTCTGAAAGCCGCCGGCGCCACCGCCCTGTTCGTCACCCACGACCAGGCCGAGGCCTTTGCGATCGGCGATGTGATCGGCGTGATGCACCAGGGCAGCCTGCACCAGTGGGACGATGCCTACACCCTCTACCACCGGCCCGCCACCCGCTTTGTGGCGAACTTCATCGGCCACGGCATCTTCTGCCCGGCCACGCTGCTGATGCAGGACGGTCAGGTGGTCGTACGCACCCCGCTGGGTGACTTGAGTGGCCTGGATGAATGCCCCTTGCCATCGAGCTACCCGAACGGCGAGTGCGATGTGCTGCTGCGCGCCGACGACATCGTGCATGTGGACGATGCCCCGGTGCAGGCCCAGATCCTGCGCAAGGCCTTCCGGGGGGCGGATTTTCTGTACACCCTGCGCCTGGCCAACGGCCTGACGGTGCTGGCCCAGGTGCCCAGCCACCATGACCACGAGATCGGCAGCTGGATCGGCCTGCAGCCGCAGATGGACCATGTGGTGACCTTTCCCAGGACTTGAGCCTCAAAACCGCCTCCAGCCCAATGGAATCCAGCGGTATAAGCTATCAAATCAAGAGCGTTCTTTAGCCCTGGCGCAGCGCATCCACCGCGCGGTGCAAGTCCTGCGCCCAGTCGCGGCGGTCGCGGCCGTCGGCGTGTTGGGGCGGTCCGTAATGCACCACCGCCTCGATGGCCGGAGCGCTGAGGGTGCGCCAGACCGAGCCCAGCAGGGTCTCGTCGCCGATGTAGCTGGGCGCAAAGCTGGTCTGGCCGGTGGCGCGATCGATAAAACGCAGGCCCACCGGCTGCACCGGGGCCCCGGCGGCCAACGGCGCCTGCAACAAATTCGCGTGAAAGGGCAGCAGCTCGCGACCATCGCCGGTGGTGCCTTCGGGGAAGACGGCCAGGATTTGGCGCTCTAAAAGAGCATCGCGCAGCGCATGCACCATGCGCATGGCGTCGCGCCGGGAAGCGCGTTCAATGTAGAGCGTGCCGCCCGCCGTGGCCAGCGCGCCCACGATGGGCCAGGCCTGCACGTCGGACTTGGAAACAAAGCGGCAGTAACGCGCCGCGTGCATCACCGGAATGTCCAGCCACGACAGGTGGTTGGCCACCAGCATCACCGGGCCGCCGCGCGGCGGCTCGCCCAGCACGCGCAGCGAGACGCCAGCACAGGCCAGCAGCTGCAGGGACCAGGCCTGCACCCGCAGCTGCTGCTGCTCCAGGCTGAGCCGGGGGAAGCGCAGCGCCACCACCGCCAGGCCGTACAGCAGGTGGGCGAGCAGGCGCAGGCCACGCCAGCCGGCACGCAAAACGCGCAGCATGAAAAACGACGGCCAGCAATCAGCCGCGGTCAAACGCCAGCTGGCCGCCCACCAAGGTGGTGCGCACCCGGCCCGGCAGCTCGTAGCGACTGAAGGGTGTGTGCTTGCCCTGGCTGCGCAGCTGGTCGGGGCGCACGGTCCAACGGGCTTCGGGGTCAAAGACGCAGACATCGGCCACACCGCCTTCGACCAATTGGCCCACGCTGGCTTCCAGTGTGCCCAGTGCCGACCCCAGCACGGCGGCCGGGGCGCTGGTGACGGTGGCGAGCGCGCGCTGCAGCGGCACGGCCTTGTCCTGCGACCACTTGAGCGCCAGGCTGAGCAGCAGCTCCAGGCCGGTGGCACCAGGCTCGGCCTCGGCAAAGGGCACGGCCTTGGCGTCGTCCTCGACCGGGCAATGGTCGGAGACCAGCGCGTCGATGGTGCCGTCGGCCAGCGCGGCCTGCAGCGCATCGCGGTCGCGCTGCTGGCGCAACGGGGGCGTCAGGCGGGCGTTGCTGTCGAAAAAGCCGATGTCCATGTCGGTCAGGTGCAGCGAGTTGATGCTGACATCGCAGCTCACCCGCAGGCCCTGGGCCTTGGCCTGGCGCACCAGTTCCACGCCGGCAGCGCTCGACAGGCGACACAGGTGGACGCGGGCCTGGGTGGTCTTGAGCAGTTCAAAGATTGTGTGCAGCGCAATGGTTTCGGCCGCCACAGGGATACCGGACAGGCCCATGCGCGTGGCCAGCGGGCCGCTGGCGGCCACGCCCTTGCCCAGGTGCAGCTCCTGCGGGCGCAGCCAGACGGTGTAGCCAAAGGTGGCGGCGTACTGCAGCGCGCGCTGCAGCACCTGGGTGCTGGCCAGCGGCACCTCGGCCTGGCCAAAACCGATGCAGCCGGCCTCGGTCAACTCGGCCATTTCGGTCAGCACCTCGCCCTGGAGGTCGCGGGTCAGCGCGCCCAGCGGGAACAGGCGGGACTGGTGGAGTTTTTCAGCGCGGAACTTGAGCATCTCGACCAGACCGGGCTCGTCCAGCACCGGGTCGGTGTCGGGCGGGCAGACCAGGCTGGTCACGCCCCCGGCGACGGCGGCGGCCATTTCGGATTCGAGCATGCCTTCGTGCTCGTAGCCGGGCTCGCGCAGGCGGGCCGTGAGGTCCACCAGGCCGGGCAACACCCAGCAGCCACGGGCGTCGATGGTGCGGTTCGGCGCAAAGTCCTTGGGCGCCTGGCCAACGCCCACGATGCGGCCTGCCGCCACCGCCAGATCGCCCATCTGGTCAAGGCCGGTGGCCGGGTTCAGCAAGCGGCCGTTCTGGATCAGGAGTTTCATGATGAAGAGTCAAAAAGGGCTCTAGCCCAATGAATACAAGCGGTATTAGCTCTACTTTTGATAGTAGATTAGGCCTCGTTGCCCGCCACGATCGACATCACAGCCATGCGCACGGCGATGCCGAAGGTCACCTGCGACAGGATCACGCTCTGCGGGCCATCGACCACGGCGGAGTCGATCTCCACCCCCCGGTTGATGGGGCCGGGGTGCA
>CAZQXQ010000062.1:0-13996 GCA_964597235.1 uncultured Burkholderiaceae bacterium
ACCCCCCAGGGGCTGCGGTCGTTGGTGGAGGCGGCGGCCATGCGTGCGTCTTCTCAAAACAAGGACGCGCAGTATCGTGGACACCGATGGCAGCCCCGTGGCAGCGGGGCGGTACCCACCGGGGATCGCCGCGATAATCCGGCGCTCTCGCGGACGGCCCCTTGCGACGGCCGTTCCATTCCATGTTTTTTTAGGAGTTTTCGATGGCCTTTGCCGACAACCTGCGTTCCCTGCCCCCCGTGACCCACCTGGCCGCCCTGGCGCTGCGCAACGCCGCGGGCGAGGTGGTCGCCACCATCGAAAACAAGCCCGGCAAGGCCGGATCGCTGGCGGTCTATGCCGCGCTGGCCGCCCAGCATGGTGGGCGCATCGACGCGGCTGCCGCCCAGCAAGGGCTGGAGTGGTTCGCCGAGCACACCGAGGACGCCCGCGCCAACCCAGGCAAGCACCCGAATATCGACCGCCTCATCGACCTGATCGCCTCGGGCGAAGTGCTCACCGTGGAGACTACGCTGGCGTAAGCCCGGGGAGTTGAAGGGCGGTGATTGCATCATTTTGATAGCTATTACCGCTTGTGAAATAAGCCCTGGAGGCCATTTTGACCTTCAAGGCGTGGTCAGGAAACCAATCTTGCGCAGCCCGCTGCGCTGCGCTGCGGCCATGGCCTGGGCCACGCGCTCGTAGCGCACGGCCTTGTCGCCCTGGATATGCAGGTCCGGCGGTGGCGTCTGCTGGCCAGCCGTGGTCAGGCGCGAGGCCAGTTCCTCGTCGCTGACGGGCTGGCCGTTCCAGAGGTACTGGCCGTCGGCCGCCACTGCCAGGCGCACGGTTTCGGGCTGCACCGGCGTGGGCTGGTTCGTGGCCTGGGGCAGTTGCACATTCACCGAGTGCGTCATCACCGGCACGGTGACGATAAAGATGATGAGCAGCACGAGCATCACATCGACCAGCGGGGTCATGTTGATCTCGTTCATCACCTCGTCGCTGTCGTCCTGGGTTCCGAAGGCCATCTCAGCCTCCTTGACGGGGGGTGGGAGCGGGGCTGCTGGCGTTGGATCCCAGGCGGGCGCCGGTCACCAGGTAGGCGTGCAGGTCGTGCGCGAAGCTGTTCAGGCCCTGCAGCACCCCCTTGTTGCCGCGCACCAAGGCGTTGTAGCCCAGCACCGCCGGAATGGCCACCGCCAGGCCGAGCGCAGTCATGATCAGCGCCTCACCCACCGGGCCGGCGACCTTGTCGATGCTCGATTGCCCCGACAGGCTGATGCTCACCAGCGCGTGGTAGATGCCCCAGACGGTGCCGAACAGCCCCACGAACGGCGCCGTAGAGCCCACCGACGCCAGGATGGCCAGGCCCGATTGCAGCTGCGCGCTGGCCTCGTCGATGCGGTTGCGCAGGCAGCGGGTGATCCAGTCGCTCACGTCCAGCTGGTCGTGCAAATGGGCTTTGGCGCTGCGGTGGTGGGCCAGGCCTTCCTGGCCTTCGAGCGCCAGCGCGTGAAAGGGGTTGTCGCCCTCGGCGCCCAGGCGCTGCAGGCCCTGGGCGAAGGTTTCGCTGTGCCAGAAGTCCCGCGCGGCGCGGGCCTGGCGCTTGGCGCGCAGCAGGTTCAGGGCCTTGAGCACGATGACGGCCCAGGAGGCCACCGACATCCCAATCAGGATGACCGCCACGGCGCGCGTGACAAAGTCCCCTTGGGCCCAGACGTTGGCAATGCCAAATTGCGTTTCCATTCTTGATTTCCTTCTGAAAATTATTCGAGCACAAAGTGGATCGGCACCAGGTTCCACATCGCTTCGGGAACGCCGTTGCGCTTGCCGGGCACGAAGCGCCAGCGCAGCACGGCCTCCTGGGCCTGGCGGTCTAGCCGGTCGTAGCCGCTGGATTGGTGGATGTCGGCCTTTTGCGGCAGGCCGTCCGCGCCGATGAAGACGCGCAAGACCACCTTGCCTTCCTCGCCCATGCGGCGGCTGAGCGCGGGGTAGCTGGGCTTGGGGTTGTTCAGGTAGGCCGCGCTGCTGGACGGCAATTCGATGCTGGGCGCGCTGCTGGCCGGGGCCTTGGCTGCGGCAGAGGCTGTCGCCGGCGCAGACGGCGCTGTCGCGGGGGCGGCCGCAGGTGCGGGGGCAGTGGCTGGCGCGGCCACGCTCTGGCTGGCCTCTGGGCTGGGGGTTGGCGTGCTCAGCACCGGGGCGGGGGCGGGGTGGGGCGCAGGGGCCGGAGCTGGCTTGGGCGCCTGCCCCAGTGTGGGCGCAGGCCGTGGGCGAGGGGCTGGCGCTGGCGCTGGCGCGGGTTTCGGCGCGGGGGCTGGTGCGGGTGCGGGGCTGGAGAGCACTTCGCTCAGCAAGGTGGCCGGCACGAGGAGGTCTGCCGGCGGCCGATCCAGCGCCCGGTGCAAGGCCCACAGGCCGGCGGCGTGGGTCAGCAGCACGGCGGCCACGACCGTGCCCTGGCGCAGCAGCGGCCGGGGTGGGGAAGGGGGGGCAGGCAAGGTCATTCTCAAAAACGATAGCTGGTAGCGCTGGATTCCATTGGGCTAGGGGCTGATTTGATACAGAAAAGGGGCCTGGCATCTTTCCCGGGTGGTGGGGATTGTGGCTCAGCCCTCCAGCAGGGCCGGGCAGGCCTGGTCCAGCGTGGCGCAGCCGGTCAGGGCCATGGCGATCTCCAGCTCGTCGCGCAGCAGGCGCAGCACATGGGCCACGCCGGCGGCGCCCGCATGGGCCAGGCCCCAGAGCACCGGGCGCCCGATCAGCACAGCGCTGGCGCCCAGGGCCATGGCCTTGAGCACATCGGTGCCGCGCCGGATGCCGCCATCGACCAGCACCGGGATGGCGCCTTCGACCGCCTGCACGATGCGGGGCAGGGCCCGCGCGGTGACAGGAGCCGTGTCCAGGGTGCGGCCGCCGTGGTTGGACACTACCAAGCCAGCCACGCCCAGGCGCAGGGCCTGGCGGGCGTCGTCGGGGTGCAGCACGCCCTTGAGTAGCAGGGGCAGCCGGGTCTGGCTTTGCAGCCAGGCCAGGTTGTCCCAGGTGGGCGCTTGCTGGAGCAGGTCGTCAAACAGCGCGCTTTGGTCTGGGGCCAGCGCGGGGCGGGGTGGTGGCGGGCAGTTCGCAAATTGCACCGCCCGCACGCCAGGCGGCAGGCGAAAACCCGCGCGCCGTTCCCGGTCGCGGGCACCGCTGCAGGGGGCATCCACCGTCAGCACCAGGGCCTCGCAGCCGGCGGCTTCGGCTTGCTGGATCTGGTCCCGCAGCCAGGCCCGGTCATGTTGGGCGTAGAGCTGCATCCACAGCGGACCCCGGCCGGGGTCACCCGCCATGGCATCGGCCACGGTCTGGATGGGGGTGCTGGTCTGCAGGCTCAGCACCAGGCCCGCGCCCAAGGCGGCAGCGGCGCAGGCGGTGGCCAATTCGCCCTCGGGGTGGACGGCGCATTGCGTGGCCATGGGCGCCACCAGGATGGGGTGGGCCAGACGCCGGCCCAGCAGCGTGACTTGGGTGTGTCCGCCCGCCAGTGGGCGCAGCACACGGGGCCACAGCGTCAGCCCGTCCCAGGCCTGGCGGTTGGCGCGCAGGGTGATTTCGTCGGCCGCACCGCCGTCGAGCCAGTCCCACACCGCTGGCGTTAGCCCCGCCTGCGCATGCCGCGCGTGGTCAGTCAGGCGGACCAGATCGGGCGGCAGCGGGTGCAGGGTGGGACGAAAATTTGTGGTCAAAATGGGCTCCAGGCCAATGGAATAAAGCAGTAGTAGCTATTAAAAAGTGAGTATTTTGGTGCCGGGGATTAGGGCGTTCCCCACATCCGCAGCAGGTGGTGGTACGTGCCATTGAGCTGCGCAATCTGCGGGTGGTCTTCGCCCAGTTCCTGGCGCAGCCGTACCAGGGCCAGGTCCATGTCCCACAGCAGGGCGCGCTGCTCGGGGCTGCGCACCAGGCTTTGCACCCAGAAAAAGCTGGCCAGGCGGGCGCCCCGCGTCACAGGCAGGACCTGGTGCAGGGTGTGGCCGGGGTAGAGGATGAGGTCGCCAGCGGGTAGCTTGAAGCGGCGCTCCTGCGCCCCGTCCTGCACGCACAGCTCGCCGCCTTCGTAGCTTTCTGGCTCAGACAGGAACAGCGTGCACGACAGGTCGCTGCGCACCCATTGCGCCGGGTGGCGCGAGTGCAGCAGGGCGGCGTCGGTGTGCAGGCCGTAGGCATTGGCCTGGCCTTCGTAGCGGTTGAACAGCGGGTTGAATACCCGCGCCGGCAAAGCGGCGCTCAAAAACAGCGGGTCGCGCTGCACCGCCGTCAGCACCAAAGCCCGCAGCTGCTGCGCCTGGGCGCTGTCCGGGTCCAGCTGCGCGTTGCGCTTTTGGGCCTGGGCGCCGCCGCTGGCACTGGCCTGGCCGTCGCGCCAGGGGGCGTCTTCGCCCAGCAGGGTGCGGGCCTGGGCCACTTCGTCGGCGGTGAGGACGTTCGTCAGGTGCAGGAACATGGGCTTGGGAGGTTTGAGCGCAGTGCGCTATCAGTAGAAGCTGGACTTGAGGCTCAGCTGCACGATGCGGGGCGCACCCGGGGCGTAGAAGCCACGGTAGAGCGTGTCGGCATACAGCTTATCGGTCAGGTTCGTGACGTTCAGTTTCAGCACGTTCTTTTCTGACAGCTGGTATTCGGCCATGGCATCCACGGTGGTGAAGCTGGCGGCGGCCACGTTGCGGGCCCCTTCGGGATTTTGCTTGCCCCGGTAGTTCAGGCCAGCGCCCACGCGCCACTGGGCGTTGATGCGGTAGGTGGTCCAGAGGCTGGCGCTGTGCTTGGGTGTGAGGGCGGGGCGGTCGCCCTCGACCTGGGCGCCGCCGCCGTTGGCGGCCAGGGCCTGGTTGCTGGCGTCAATCTTGGCCCGGGGAATCCAGGTGTGGTTAGCAAAGATTTCCCACTGCGGCGTGATGCGACCGGCGATATTGAACTCCATGCCGGCCGCATGGCGCTTGCCCGAGAGCAGCTGCTGCGTGCTGGCCGTGTCGGGGTCGGTGTTGCGTTCGTTGTACTTCTCGCTGTAGAAGGCGGCCACGCCCAGGATGGCACGGCGCTCGAACAGGTCGAACTTGCCGCCGACTTCGACGTTGCGGCTTTTCTCGGGCGGGGTGTTGGCCGTCTTGGCGGTGCCGGCGTTCACGGTGGGGGCGTACTGGTAGGTGTCGCCCGAAGTGTTGTAGGACGAGCCGTACGACACGTAGTAGGACGCGGTGTCGCTGGGTTGGTAGAGCAAGCCCATGCGGGGGCTCCACAGCCCATCCGAGCGCTCGTTGCTCAAGCCGGCAGGGGTGTTGTAGCTCGCGCTGAAACGGTCATAGCGCAGGCCGGCCACCAGTTTGACGGTCTCGCTCAGGCTGAGGGTGTCCTGGGCATAGAGGCCGAGGTTGCGCGCGGTGAAGGTGTTGAACGGCACAGGGCCACGGGTGTCGGCAAAGCGGGCGCCATCGTTGGGGGTGCCCACGGTGGTGTTCAGGCCGCTGGCGGCCCCGGCGAAGTTCTGGTTGCGCTTGGCGTCGTCGACGTAGTAATCCACGCCCGCCAGCAGCTTGTGCTCGATGCCGCCGAGCTTGAATTGGTTGGAAAAGTCGCTCTGAAACTGGGTCAGGTCGCTGATGCCGACGCGGCCCTTGGGGCTGCGGGTGAGCACGGTGTTGGGCCCCAGGTTGTTCAGCGTGGTGCCGGGGGCAAACCGGATGGCGCTGGCCAGCAGGTCGCGTTCGTAGCGGCCGTGGCGCAGCCTAGTGCGCAACTCGGCCTGGCCGTCAAAGCGGTGGATGTGCTCCAGCGTGCCATGCGTGGCGGAGGTGTTTTGGTAGTCGCTGGCCAGGCCGTAGTAGTTCTTGGCGGGCAGTGCCGGGTTGATGACGCCGTTGTTCACAAACCAGGGGTGGTTGTAGAGCGGGCGGCCATCGACCTCCAGGTGGTAGAGGCTGACGGCGAATTCATCGCGCGTGCCGATGCCCCAGCGGATGGTGGGCGCGATCCCACGCTTTTTCACGGTGGCGCCCCAGCGGTCGGCCTCGTGGACCATGGCGTTCAGGCGCAGCGCGGCGTCCTCGCCGGTTTGCCAGTTGAAGTCGCCGGTCACGCGGCGCTCGTTGCCGCTGCCCAGCGTCACGTTGGTTTCGTGCTGGTTCATCAGCAGGGGCTGCTTGTTCACTTGGTTGACCACGCCCCCGGTCGAGCCCTTGCCAAACAGCATGGACGCCGAGCCTTTGAGGATTTCGATGCGGTCGTTGTTGAAGGTGTCGCGTTCGTAGAGCACGCCGTCGCGCATGCCGTCGGTGTAGATGTCGCCGGCCTGGCCCAGCGAGAAGCCGCGCAGGCGCACGTCTTCCTCGCCCGTCTCGCCGGTGACGAAGGTCACGCCCGAGGTGGTGCGCAGCACTTCGCGGAAATCGTTGAGGTTGCGGTCGGCCATCAGCTTCTCGGTCATCACCGTGACCGACTGGGGAATGTCGCGCAGGGCCTGGTTGCCCTTGCCAATCTGGGTCTGGGTGGCTTTGAGACTGTCTTTGCCTTGCACGGCCGGGGCCGCGCTTTCTTTCACGGTCACCGTGCCCAGCGTGACCTCAGCGGGTGCGGCCTGTTGGGCATGGCCGCTGACCGAGGCCGCCAGCAGCAGCGCGCCCAGGGGCAGGGTGGCGGTGGTAGTGGTGGGGCGGTGGATGGTTGGGGTGGCGCGGTCCTGCAACATGGGGGCTCCAGAAATTTCTTCACAAATGAGAATGGTTCGCAATATTACAGCAAATAAGAAACATTCTCATTTGATTGGCGCGAAAGATGCCTTTCCTGCCACGTTGGGGACGATTGCTGCAGCCTGGTGTGCTTGGGCGTGGAGGGAGGAAAAGCGTCGTTACACTGCGCGCCCTGCGGGGTCAATGCCGGGTATGTCTCATCCGGGACAGCCGCCTGTGGCGGAACCCTTCATTCAGGGAGAAACAACCATGAACCATGCACGTACTTCATTTCTGCGCCGCGCTTGGCCCTCGGCCCTGGCCACGGTGGCGCTGGCCTGTGGCGCCCTTGCGCTGACGGCTGCCGGCACCGCACGAGCGGCCGGTCCCCAGGCGCCGGTGGCTTCCACCGCCCCCACGGGCAAGCCGGTCAAGCTGGCGCTGATCGAGAGCCTGTCCGGCCCCTTTGGCAACACGGGCGAGGCGGTGTTCCGCAACCTGGTCTGGGCGACCGAGCGGGTCAATGCCCGCGGCGGCGTGGCCCTGCCGGCCGGCGCGGGTGGCGCCCGTCCCCTGGAGCTGGCCCGCTACGACAGCAAGGGCCAGACCGAGGAAGCCCTGTCCGCCTTGCGCTCCGCCATTGACGACGGCGCCCAGGTCATCCTGCAGGGCAACTCGTCCTCGGTGGCCGCTGCGCTGGTCGAGGCGATCAAGAAGCACAACGAGCGCGAACCCCAGCGCCGGGTCGTCTTCCTGAACTATGCGGCGGTCGATCCCATCCTGACCAATGAGAAATGCAATTTCTGGCATTTCCGCTTCGACGCCCATGCCGACATGCGCATGGCCGCGCTGATGGACGTGATCCGCGAGGACAAGGCGCTCAAGAGCGTCTATCTGATTGGCCAGGACTACAGCTTTGGCCAGGCCGTGCTGCGCGAGGCCCGCAAGCAGCTGACTGCCCAGCGCCCCGACGTGGCCGTGGCTGCCGAGGAACTCCACCCCATGGGCCGGGTGAAGGACTTTGCCCCCTACGCCGCCAAGATCAAGGCCAGCGGCGCGCAGGCCGTCATCACCGGCAACTGGGGGAACGACCTGACCCTGCTGGTCAAAGCCGCGCGCGAGGTGGGCTATGAAGGGCGCTTCTACACCTTCTACGGCAACGCCCTGGGCGCCCCGGCAGCCCTGGGCGAGTCCGGCCTGGGTAAGGTCGTGGCCGTGGCCGACTGGTTACCGAATGTGCCCGGCGCGCAGAGCGAGACCTTCTACCAGTCCTTCCGCACCCGCTTTCCCAAGCCGCAGGACGACTATGTCCACATGCGCATGCAGCTGATGGTCGAGGCCCTGGCCCAGTCCATGGAAAAGGCCGGCAGCACCGAGGCCACCGCCGTGGCCCGCGCGCTGGAAACCGCCAAGGTCAGCCTGGCGGGCCAGACCGGCCAGATGCGTGCAGCGGACCACCAGTTCCAGCAGCCCCTGGCCGTGGGCGTGATGGAGCGCAAGGGCGCGGCGGGCGTGCCGTTTGACGTGGAAGGCTCGGGCTATGGCTTTCGCGTGGTGCGCCAGATTCCCGCCGCCAAGGCCGAGCAGCCGCACAGCTGCCAGATGCAGCGGTTTTGAGGTCGAATTGGCTTCCAGGCCAATGGATTTGAGCGGTACTAGCTCCTAAAAAAGGAGCAAGTGGGACGCGTTTTTGCGACCTATTGGCTGGGTTGACGGTGGGCGGCAGGCGCTTGTGCGCTGCCGTCATCCATCCCTGGCCGAATCGTCTCCAGCACACCCTGGTAGCTCACCACAATGGCCGTGCCAGTTTGTCGGGCCAGTTCCCGCGCGCGCTGGGCGGCGCGTTGCAAGGCCTGGCTGGACAGGCGCAGGTCGGTGTCGCGTGCGGTGTCGATGGGGTGGGGGTTCATGGCGTTTCCTTCCAGTCCAGCAGTTGGGGCGTACTGCCAGCGTTGTCATAGAGCGCCCAGGCATCGACCAGCGGCGCGTACAGATGCTCGAAGTTGTGCAAGCCCGCAGCAAAACGGCGGCGAATGGTGACTTGCGGAATGTGGTGGCCACCTTGCAGCACCCGTTGGGCGACACGGGCCACGGCCTCGTCGGCAGAGTCGAGCCTCAAGAAAATCAACTTGACGGTGTAGCCCGCCGCTTGCCAAGTCCGGATGTGCGACACATAAGCGCGCCCGGACAAGGTGGTTTCAAAGGCGAAACTCTCGCATGATGACCTTGGGTTTGAGTGCCATCTTCGTGCGTACAAAGGATCGAATCTCAGCGCCGCACCACCGCCGCCACTTCCTGCCCCAGCTCAATCACCGCCATGGCGTAGTAGCTGGACCAGTTGTAGCGGGTGACGGCGTAGAAGTTCTCGGTGCCCGCCACGTAGCTGGGGCGGTCGGTGCCGTTTTGCAGCTCGACCAGCGCCAGGGGGCCGGGGTGCTGTACGCCGTCGCCCAGCACCTCGGCACCCAGGGCCGTCATGCGGGCGGGGGTAAAGGTGGGCAGGATGTCCGGGCCCATCAGCGTGGGCAGCTGCAGGCGCTCGGCATCCAGCATGACGGCGTAGTGGGTGGGTAGGCCGGGCTTCCAGCCGTGGCCACGGAAGTAGCTGGCGACCGAGCCAATCGCATCGCTCGGGCTGCGGAACAGGTCGATGCGGCCGTCGCCGTCAAAGTCCACCGCCCAGCGGGCCCAACTGGACGGCATGAACTGCCCCAGCCCCATGGCGCCGGCGTAGCTGCCGCGCAGCGCAAACGGGTCCATGCCGGTGCGGTGCGTGAGGCTCAGGAACTGCTCCAGTTCGCCCCGGAAGAAGGCGGTGCGCTGCGCCGCGCGCGGATGGGCGCTGGGAAAGTCAAACGACAGCGTGGCCAGCGCGTCCAGCACCCGGAAGTTGCCCATGTTCTGGCCGTAAATGGTCTCCACCCCCAGGATGCCGACGATGATTTCCGGCGGAACGCCGTATTCGCGCTCGGCCCGGGCCAGGGCCTCGCGGTGCTGCTCCCAAAAGCGCGCGCCGGCCTGGATGCGGCTGGCGTCGATGAAGCGGCTGCGGTAGCTGCGCCAGTTCTTGGGCGCGCCGGGCGGTGCGGGCAGCACCAGCCGGGGCACCTGGGGCAGCAGCTTGGCTTGGCCCAGGACCTCGCGCACCCAGGCCGGGTCCAGGTCGCGGCGGGTAGCGATGTCGTTGGCAAAGGCCATGGCGTCGTCGCGCTGGGCGTAGGGCAGGGTGCCAGCGACCAGCGGCACGGCGGTGGCCGCTGCGCCTGCTGCCAGCAGGGCCTTGTTGCCCTTGTGCTTGGCGCCTGCCTTGCCTTGGTGCCGACCTGGCTTTGCGGGCCCCGCCTTGCGCACGGCGGGGGACGAAACGCCGGCCTTCTTGGCCGGGCCGGCCATCGTGGGGACCGGGGCGGTGAGCAGCGCGGCCACGGCCAGGCAGGGAAGGGCGAGTTTCAGGGCGAAGGCGTTCAAGAGGTGCATGGCGGGATTGTCGCCTCGGCGGTCGCTGGCGTCGGGGAAGTTCGGGGGGCACGGAGCAGCGTGGTCAGGGCCTGTTCCAGCGGACGGCGCAGGCTTGCCAGCCGCAGGGGCTGGGCGGTCGGTGGGGCGTAGCGCAGGGCTTCGAGCTGCAATAGCAGCGCCTCCACGGGATTGGCCGCATCCCCATACGCTGCGCGCAGCGCCTGGGCCAGCGCGCGGGGGGTGACGGGGGCCGAGGCGGATGCGGGCACCGCGATGCCTGCCGCCGCACAGCGCTGCGCCAGGCGCTGCAGCAGCCGCAGCCAGGGGTCACGCCGGCGGCGTTCGCGCAGCGTCCAGAGCGCGCCCAGCAGTCCGCCCAGGCCCAGCAGGCCAGCCAGCAGCCGCAGCAGGTCCTGCAGGCTGGGCGTCTCAAACCCCAAGCCCTTGAGTAAATCCATCTGGCGCGAGGGGCCGTAGTTCAGCACCCAGTCGTTCCAGCGGCTGTTGGCCGCGTCCCAGGCGGCACGCAGGCGCTTGAGCAGGTCGGGGCTGACGACCGTGACCACCGCATTGCCCAGCAGGCCGCGCGGGGCCTGCAGGCGCTCGAAGGCGCCGGTGCGGCCCGGGGCGACGGCGGAGGTCGGGTCCACCCGCACCCAGCCCTGGCCGCGTAGCCAGACCTCGGCCCAGGCGTGGGCGTCGCTCTGGCGCACGGTCCACAGGCCATCGACCGGGTTGCGCTCGCCGCCCTGGTAGCCGGTCACGATGCGCGCCGGAATGTCGAGCGCCCGCATCATCACCACAAAGGCCGAGGCGATGTGCTCGCAAAAGCCCGCCTTGCGGTCGAACCAGAACTCGTCCGCTGTATGTTGGCCATAGACCCCTGGCGCCAGGGTGTAGCGGTAGCCCCCGGTGCGCAGGTGGTCGAGCACGGCGGCGAGCAGCGCGGGGCTGGCGTCCTGGTTGGGGTCGGGCACCAGGCGCCGGTCGCTGCGCAGTTGTGCCGCCCAGGCCAGGGTGCGGGGGTTGAAGCCGCCAGGCAGGTCGGTCGCATCGCGCAGCGCGATGGTGGTGGCGTCCGGGCCGTGGCGGAACTGGGGATGGCTTTCCGCGCGGTAGCGCACGACCTCGGTCAGGGGCCGGCGGGCCTGCCATTGCAGGTCGGGCGCCATCCAGGCTTCGGTGCCGGGCAGCTGCGGCGCCTCGGTGGCGGCGTCCAGCAGCAGCAGCCAGCTGCGGCGGTGGGGCTCCAGCGTCAACTCGTAGCGCAGCGCGGGGCCGCTGACTTGCAGCTGCGCGCGGCGCTGGGCCTGCTCGGGTGGCAGCGGGGCGCTGCTGGCGGGGTCGGGCAGCCATTCGCGGCCATCAAAGCGCGACAGCACTGGGCCGCGAAAGTACAGCGCGCTTTGTGGCGGCGGGGCCTGGGGTTCGTCAAAGCGCAGGCGCAGCGCCACGCTGTCGTCCAGCGCCAGTTCGGCCAGCGTGCCGACCTGCATGGACCCCGACAGGCCGCTGCGCCCGCCCAGGCCGTCGCTGGGCATGCTCCACAGCGGGCCCAGGCGCGGGAACAGCACAAACAGCAGCACCATCACCGGCGTGCCCCAGATCGCCAGCCGCCCGGCGGTGGCCAGCGCCAGGCGCAGCGGGGGCCGGCCCACGGGCATCTGCGCGTTGACCAGCGCCGTCAGCAACCCCAGCACTGCGACCAGCATGGCGGCGGCCACCGGCAGCGCCTGCGAGAAGAAGAAATTGCCCAGCAGCGTGAAAAACCCCAGGAAGAACACCACCCAGGCATCGCGCCGCGCGCGCATCTCCAGCGTCTTGAGTGCCAGCAGCAGGGCCAGCAGCGTCATGCCCGCGTCGCGGCCCGCCAGCGTGCGGTGGGTGAACCAGGTGCCGGCCACCGCCAAGGTCAGCAGGCCCACCAGCCAAAAGCGCTTGGGCAGCGGGCGCTGCGCCCAGGCCACCTGCCCGCGCCACAGCAGCAGGCCGGCGCTGAAGGCGCTGGCCCACAGCGGCAGGTGCGCGGTCAGCGGCGCCAGGATCCAGGCGATCACCGCCAGCAGGAACAGCGTGTCCCGCGTCTCGCGCGGCAGGGTGCCCAGGGCCTCAGGCCAGCGCATGGCGGGCCTTTCGCGGCGGCAAGGTCAAGCGATGATTGCTATCGATTAAATAGCTAATACCGCTGGTATCCATTGGTCTGGAGGCTGTTTTGACCATCGGCATCCCCTTCAGGCCTTGGCCAGGGCTTCCAGGCAGCGCTGGCGCTGGGCCTCGCCGTGGTCGGGCGGGATTTCGATGCCGCCCACCCGCAGGCCGTAGCGCAGTCCCTGGGCCTCGGCCTGCAGCACCCAGGCGGTCAGGCGGGACAGGCGCGCTTCCGCATCGGCCAGGCGTGTGTGGGTTTCGTCCAGCCAGAGCTGCTGGCGCCGGCGGGCTTCGCTGTCGCGGCTGACCAGGGCATCGCTGCCGCTGGCCAGGGCCTGGGCGGCTTTTTTCCAAACGACTTGGCGCAGGGTGTCGCCCCGGCGGTAGGCGCGCACGCCGTCAAATTCGCCGGCTGCGCGGGCGGGGGTGGGGGTTTCGCCAAGGTCACTGGCTTCGCCCAGCGGCAGGGGCGGGGCCTGGGGTTCGGGGCGCGGATAGACCAGCAGCGGGGCCGCCGGCCGCCACCATGCCCAGACGCGGAAGGCGCCCAGCGGAAAGCGGGTTTCCGCCACCACGGCGGGCAGCGCTTGCAGGCCGCGCTGGGGTGGCGTCCAGGCCAGGGTGACGGTGGCGCTGTCCTGCGCGGGCAGGTCCGTCCAGCCGCCTTCGATGCCCTCGGGGTCGGGCGTGGCGGGTAGGGCCAGACGTAGTCCCCAGCGCGCGCGGCGGTCGGGGTTGTCCAGCCGCAGCGGCAATTGCGCCGCCTCGCCCAGGAACACTGGCGCGGGCGGGCGCAGCTGCAGCGTGATGCCGCGCAGGTTGGCATGGGCCACATGCATGCCCGCCAGCGCGCTACCGGCCAGCAAGAAGGTCAGCAGATAGCCCAGGTTGAGCTGGTAGTTGATGGAAGCCAGCAAGAGCAACAGCAGCGTGAGCGCCAGCATCCAGCCCGGTCCGGTCGGCAAGATATAGACATTGCGCTGGGTCAGCCGCAGCGCGTCGGTGCGCGGTAGGCGGTTCAGCCAGAAGCCACGCAGCCGTTCGCGCAGCGCCAGGGCGGGGATGGCTAGTGCCATGGGCGTCAACGCAGCTTCAGGCCAGCGGCACGGCAGCGGCCATGGCGCGCACCTGCTCGACCGCGCTGCGGCCCGCGTTGGCCACGGGCACCAGGCGGTGGGCGATGGTCTGCGGCAGCACAGCCAGCACATCGTCGGGGCTGACGTAGTCGCGCCCTTCAATCAGCGCCTGGGCCTTGGCCGTCTGCAGCAGGCCCATGCCCGCCCGGGGCGACAGGCCCTGCACAAACCAGCGGCCCGAACGCGTGGCGGCGATCAGGTCCTGCAGGTAGTCCAGCAGCGCGTCCGAGGCATGCACCGCCCGCACCTGGGCCTGCAGCGCGGCCAGGTCGGCGGCCGACAACGCCGGGGCCAGGCTGCGCGCCAGGTCACGCCGGTCGGCACCGGACAGCAGCTGGCGCTCGGCGGCGCGGTCGGGGTAGCCCAGCGAGATCCGCATCAAAAAGCGGTCCAGCTGCGACTCCGGCAGCGGGTAAGTGCCCAGCTGGTCCTGCGGGTTCTGCGTGGCGATCACAAAAAACGGCCGGGGCAGGGGGCGGGTTTCGCCCTCGACCGAGACCTGGTGTTCTTCCATCGCTTCGAGCAGCGCGCTCTGGGTCTTGGGGCTGGCGCGGTTGATCT
>CAZQXQ010000063.1:0-13917 GCA_964597235.1 uncultured Burkholderiaceae bacterium
CCCGCAACCTCGTGCGCGAGCATGCCTTGACGCCGCACGACCTGATCTACCCGGTCTTCGTACTGGACGGCGAGAAACGCCGTGAGGCAATTGCCTCCATGCCCGGCGTCGAGCGCCTGAGCCTGGACCTGCTGCTGCCCGTGGCCGAGGACTGCGTCAAGCTGGGCATTCCGGTGATTGCACTGTTCCCGGTGGTGGACCCCGCCCTCAAGACCCCCGACGGCAAGGAGGCCCTGAACCCCGACGGCCTGATCCCCCGTGTGGTTGCAGCGCTCAAAAAAGCCTTCCCCGAGCTGGGCGTGATGACCGATGTGGCGCTGGACCCTTACACCAGCCACGGCCAGGACGGCCTGCTAGACCCGACCGGCTACATCCTGAACGACGAGACCGTTGAGGTGCTGACCGGCCAGGCCCTGGTCCAGGCTGCGGCCGGTGTGGACATCGTCGCGCCCAGCGACATGATGGACGGCCGCATCGGCGCCATCCGCGAGGCCCTGGAAGTGCAAGGCCACATCCACACCCGCATCATGGCCTACAGCGCCAAGTACGCCAGCGCCTTCTACGGCCCCTTCCGCGATGCCGTGGGCTCAGCCGCCAACCTGGGCAAAAGCAACAAAAAGGTCTATCAGATGGACCCCGCCAACAGTGACGAAGCCCTGCGCGAGGTGGCGCTGGACATCGCCGAGGGCGCGGACATGGTCATGGTCAAGCCCGGCATGCCCTACCTGGACATCGTGCGCCGGGTGAAGGACGAATTCCGCATGCCCACCTTCGCCTACCAGGTCTCGGGCGAATACGCCATGCTGATGGCCGCCGCCCAAAACGGCTGGCTGGACAAGGAGGCTGTCATGCTGGAAAGCCTGCTGGCCTTCAAGCGCGCCGGCGCCGACGGCATCCTGACCTACTTTGCCCGCGACGCTGCCCGGCTGCTGCCACACAACCGCTCCTGAAAAGAGAGCTAGTACCGCTTGTATCTATTGGCCTAGCGCCTGATTTGACCTAAAAACCATGCGCATCGTCCACCTGTGCGCCGACGGCGCCCGCGAACTGGCCCAGCTGCCGCAGGCGCCGCTGGACGAGGGCTTTGTCTGGATTGCCAGCACCCGGACCAGCTTCCAGACCCAACTGGAGGCCATCCAGGCCAGCCTGCAGGCGCTGGGGGGCCAGGCCCTGCTGGACCTGCATGTCTCGGACCTGCTGAACGCGCAGCTGCCCTCCTACTACGACGACACCTGGGCCTACGACCTGCTGGTCTTTCGGCGCCTGGGCGCCGCCGGAGAGAAGGGCACACCCCCCGCCGAAAAATCCACCCGCAAGCGCAGCGGCCCGCCGGTGCTGCGCCGCATCGACACCCACCCGGTGGGCTTCGTGGTGATGGACCGGGTGCTGCTCACCGTGCATCCGCCCGACTGCCCGGTGCGCGCGTGGTTCGCGGACCGCCTGCTGAGCGCCGCCGCCAGCGACCCCCGGGAAGACACGGCCGGCCGCATGCCCACCGTGCGGCTGCCCAGCAGCCCCGCCGAGCTGATGCTGCGCACCGTCAACCACATGGTGGACGGCTACCTGGCGCTGCGCCGCGAACTGACCCGCCAACTGGACCACTGGCAAACCGAGCTGCTACACCCCAAGGCACGTTTTGCCAACTGGAGCCTGCTGCTGGACGCACGCATGTCGCTGCACCAGCTCGACGAACTCTGCGAGGACCAGCGCAGCGCCGTCCAGGACTGGCTGGACACGCTGGACACCTGGCCGCACACCGACGACCCGATTCAGCAGCGGGAACTGGAACTGCTCAAGGTGCGTAGCCGGGACGTGCTGGAGCACATCGAGCGCGTCTCCCACCATGTGCGCCGGCTGGAGCACAGCACCGAAACCGCCGTGCAGATGCACTTCAGCGTCCAAAGCAACCGCACCAACGACATCATGCGCACGCTGACGGCCATCACCGCCGTGTTCCTGCCGCTGAACCTGATCGCCGGCGTGTTCGGGATGAATTTCGAGTTTCTGCCCCTGATCCACCAGCAGCACGGCTTCTGGTGGGCCCTGGGCACCATGGGCAGCATCGCCCTGGTGCTGCTGGCCTGGTTCTGGCGCAAGCGGTATCTGGCGCGCAGCGGGCGGTAGCGCCGCGCTGGATCAGCCCAGGTGCTTGTCGAAGAAGGCCAGCGTGCGGTCGCGGGCCGTCATGGCGGCGGCTTCGTCGTAGGAGCCGCGCTGGTCGCAGTTGAAGCCGTGGTCGGCTTCGTAGATGAAGGACTGCACTTCGGGGTGCGCCTGGCTGAAGGCCTGCACGCCTTCGACGGGGATCCAGTGGTCGCGGTTGCCAAAGTGCGCCATCACCGGGCAGCGGGGCTGGCGAGCGACTTCCGCGGGCGTGGTGATGCCGCCGCCGTAGTAGGCCACCGCCGCCGACAGGCCCTGCAGCTGGCAAGCCGAGCGCCAGGTCAGCAGGCCACCCCAGCAGAAACCGACGATGCCGACCTTGCCCGCCAGCGTGGCGGCATGGTCAATCGCGGCCTGGATGTCGGCCATCACGCCCGGAGCGGGCAACTGGTCCACGGCGGTTTTCAGCGCAAAGCCCGCTTCCATGTCCGGCGGGGTGTAGCCCAGTTCCACACCGGGCTTGACGCGGTGGAACAGCGAGGGCGCCACCGCCACATAGCCACGGGCCGCAAAGCGGTCGGCCACGGCGCGGATATGGCTGTTCACGCCAAAAATTTCCTGCAACACGACCACCGCGCCACGGGGGGCGACGTCCGGCTGTGCCACCCAGGCAGGGGCTTGGACACCATCGCTCGCCGTCAAATCCACAAATTGACCCATGCAATCTCTCCTTGAAGTAATGGAAGGGGGAAGGGAAAGACAAAAAACCATTCTAAAAAGCCCCGCCCCGTCCGGGGACGCCAGCGGGACACACCGCTCAGGGCCCCAGCTGCTCCAGCCACTGCAGCAGCGCTGCAATCGCCTGGTCGGAGGCCTCGGTCAGCGCCAGCACACCACCGGCCGCGTCGGGCTGGCGCGCCGGGTGGCGCACGGTGAAGGCCCGCTGGCCACGCAGTTGCATGCCCCCCGGACCGGGCCGCAGCACCGTGGCGCGCAGGCGAATGACGCCGGCGCTGTCCTGCGGGCTGGTGAAGACCTGGCTGAACTCTTCCAGCTCCACGCGCAGCTGGTCGGGGGCGGTGCTGCCCGCCTTGGCATCGCGCGCCAGGCTGGCAGCCTCGACCAGGCCGAGCACGGCATGGCGCTGGGCCAGTTGTTCGCGCAGGCGCTGCTGCAGAAGCTGCGCCGGCGGCTGGCTCCAGCGGGCCTGGGCGTAGGGGCGCAGCTGCTGGGCATCGGCATAGGCCAGGCGGTAGTGCAGGGCCTGGCCGGCATCGGCGGTACCCACCGCCTCGACGGGGGCCAGCGCCAGCGGCGACAGGGGCGCGCGCCGGTCCTGGGGCGCTGGTGCCGTCAGGCCGGGACCAAAGTCGTACAGCTGCGGCCGCAGCGGGGGTGCCGGCAGGCTGCTGCAGGCACTGAGCAGCAATCCTAAGCAAAAAAGGGCTCCAAGCCTTTGGATACGAGCGGTTCTAGCTATCAAAAGATGAGTATTGAGCAACGATGTCATCGGCAGGTGCATGGTCAGAATCCTCCTGGGCCGGTACGTGACGGGGTGGCGGAGCCCACCGGGGCGACAAAGCCAGCTTCGCCCGGTCCGGGCGGAATGGCGCCAGCGCCATAGAGCAGCGACTGCGGGTTGTCCTGAAAGCCGCTGGCGGCGCGGCCCACCTGGCGGGCGGCGCGGCCGGCGTCTTCGGTGGCGCGGTGCACGCGGGGCAAGGTGGCGGTGCCCAGTTGCTCGGCGGCCAGGGCCAGGGACTGGGTGCTGCGGGTGATCTGGGCGACGGCGCCGCCTTCGGCGTTCAAGGCCTGGGCGGTTTGCCCCAGCTGGGTGGCAACGGCCGAAACGCTCTGCCCCACCTGCTGCAGGCTCTGCAGGGTCTGGCGGGCCTCGCCCACCAAAGGCGGCAGCGCGGCCAGGGTGGGATCGAGGTGGCGGGCCAGGCTGGCATCCAGGCGCTCGGTGATGTGGTTCACATGGCCCATGGTCTGGCGCAGATGTTCCAGGGTCTGACCGAGGCGGGCCTGGTTGTCGTCGCTCAGGGCCTGGTTGAGGCGGCGGGTGGCTTCCTCCACCCGGCCCAGGATGGCGGGCGCCTGCTCCGACAAACGCCCCAGGGTCGAGGGCTGCAGCGGCAGCCGGGGCAAGCCACTCGGGCCCGCAGGCAAGGCGGGATAGGGCTTACCGGCATCGTCGAGCAGCACATGGGCCAGGCCGGTCACGCCCTGAAAGCCCAGGGTGGCGAAGGTGGTCGGACCGATCGGGGCGTCTTCCTTGACGGCGATGCGGATCAGCACATTGCCCGTCATCTGGGGGTCAAAGCCGATGCGCACCACCTTGCCGACGGCCACGCCCTTGTAGCGCACCGCCGCCTGGGGCTGCAGGCCGCTGACAGCGTCACCGGAGGACAGTTCGAACTCGCGGTAGTTGGCGCTGTCGCGGGTGAGCCAGATGGCCAGGCCCGCCAGCAAGGCGGCCACGGCCAGCACAAAGGCCCCGGCGGCAATGGCGTGGGATTTGTTTTCCATTCAGGCTTCCTTGGGGGACGAAGGGGCGGGCGCAGCGATCGGCGCCAGCGGCGCCATGGCCCGCAGACCGCGCTCGCCCCGAAAAAAGTGGTCAATGAAAGGATGGTCGAACTGCGCAACCTCGGCAGGCGCCCCAGTGACCAGCACCTGCTTGTCGGCCAGCACGGCCACCCGGGTGCTCAGCGCAAACAGCGTGTCCAGGTCGTGGGTGACCATCACCACCGTCAGCCCCAGCGCGGCGCGCAGCTCGCGCAGCAGGGCGCAGAAATCGTCGGAACTGCGCGGGTCCAGGCCGGCGGTGGGCTCGTCCAGCAGCAGCAGCGGCGGGTCCATGACCAGCGCCCGGGCCAGCGCCACGCGCTTGACCATGCCGCCGGACAGGTCGGCGGGCATGCGGCTGGCGTGCTCGGGCTTGAGACCCACCATCTGCAGCTTGACCAGGGCCGCGTCGCGCACCAGGTCTTCGGGCAGCGTGCCCTGCTCGCGCAGCGCAAAGGCGATGTTGTCCAGCACATTGAAGGCGGAAAACAGCGCGCCATGCTGGAACAGCATGCCCACCCGGCTGGCGGCGCCCTCGCGGCCCATCTCGGCGGCGGGGCGGCCCAGCACGGTGACATCGCCGCGCGTGGGCTGGGCCAGGCCCAGAATTTGCCGCAGCAGCACCGTCTTACCGGTCCCCGATCCGCCGACCAGCGACAGCATCTCGCCGCGCGCCACAGAAAAATGCAGGTCCTGGTGGACGGTGAACGCCTCGCGGCCCTTGCCAAACACGGTCCACAAGCCACGCACGTCCACCACCGGAGGCTCGACAGCCGCTGCAGGCGCCCTGGGCAGGGGGAGAATCAACGCGTCAGATGCCGACATTCTTGAACGCCATTGCAAACAGCGCATCCACCAGGATCACCATGGTGATGGCCGTGACCACCGAGGCGGTCGTGCCCTCGCCCAGGCTCTGGGTGTTGGGCTTCACGCGCAGGCCCCAGTGGCAGCCGATCAGCGCGATGAACACGCCGAACACCGCCGATTTGGAGACGTTCAGCCACAAGTTGCCGATCTTCACCGCATTGGGCAGCGCCTGGGCGAAGTAGGCGGGCGAAATGCCCATCGCCAGGTCGGCCGCCAGCATCCCACCGGCCAGCGCAGCCAGGGTGGTCCAGACGCTGATCAGCGGCATCGCCAGGCCCAGCGCCAGCGCCCGGGGCATCACCAGGCGAAAACCGTGGGGAATGCCCATGACGCGCATGGCGTCCAGCTCCTCGGTCACGCGCATCACGCCAATCTGCGCGGTGATGGCCGAGCCCGAGCGCCCCGCCACCAGGATGGCGGCCAACATCGGCCCCAGCTCGCGGATCAGCGAAATGCCCAGGATGTTGACAATGAACGATTCGGCCCCGAACTGCCGCAGCTGCAGCGACATCAGGTAGGCCAGCACCACGCCAATCAGAAAGCCCACCAGCGCGGTGATCGGCAAGGCGGTGGCGCCCATGCGGTAGAGGTGACCAGACACATCGCGCCAGGGCCCACGCCGGGGCGCCCGTACCAGCCGGACCAGGTCCAGCGCCAATTGGCCCACCAGCTGCAACAGGTGCTGCGCATGCCCCAGGCCGTGCAAGACCAGCACGCCCAGGCGATCCACCTGGTCGGTCAGTCGCCAGGGGGGCTGGGGCGGGGCGGGGGCGGTCAGCGCGGCCACCCGCTCCAGCATGGCGCGCTGGCCATCGGCAAGAGCCAGGCGCTCGGGCCAGGCATGGCCCCAGTGGTTCCACAGCAGCTGCGCGCCGACATGGTCCAGCCACTGGAGTTGGCGCAGGTCCCACCCCAGTCCGGGCCCAGGCGGCTGCGCGCGCAGCTGGGCGGTCAGGGCCTTCCAGGACGGGCGCTGCCCCAGCTCGGCCGCACCCCAGCGCCCGTGCAGCTGGGCACAGGGTCCGTCGGGAGTGTCGGTCAGGGTCAGGCGGGGGGCAGCAGGGCTCATCGGGCGGGGCAAGATCCGGCAGCGGTGCGCGGACCCGCGATGGTAGCGGAGCGGTCTGACGCCGGGGTGACACGGCGCCTCCAGGGCCGCGTCCTACCATGTCCGCCGTGTGGCGCAGTCTCTGCACCGCCCTGGTTTTCCCTCTGGACAGCCGCCCGCCCCGCCCTACCATCGCGGCCATTTGCCCTTGCCCTGCCCCATGAGCGACTCTGCGTTTGACACCATCATCATCGGCGGCGGCACCGCCGGCGCCCTGCTCTGCAACCGCCTGAGCGCCAACCCCAAAACCCGCGTGCTGCTGATCGAGGCCGGCCAGAAGGATGACTACCACTGGATCCACATCCCCGTGGGCTACCTGTATTGCATTGGCAATCCGCGCACCGACTGGCGCTACGAGACCGAGGCCGATGCTGGACTGAACGGCCGCCGCCTGCGCTACCCCCGCGGCAAGACCCTGGGCGGCTGCAGCAGCATCAACGGCATGATTTACATGCGCGGGCAGGCGCGCGACTACGACCAATGGGCCCAACTCACGGGTGACGACGCCTGGCGCTGGGACCAGACCCTGCCCTATTTCCGCCGCCATGAAGACCACTGGCGCCTGGACCGCCCTGAAGGCGCGGACGAGGCCTGGCGCCAGCTCCACGGCAACAAAAAGACGGGCAGCACCGGCGAGTGGCGCGTGGAAAAACAGCGGCTGCGCTGGGACATCCTGGACGCCTTCGCCCAGGCAGCGCAACAGGCGGGCATTCCCGCCACCGACGATTTCAACCGCGGCAGCAACGAGGGCGTGGGTTACTTCGAGGTCAACCAGAAAAGCGGCTTGCGCTGGAACACGGCCAAGGCCTTCCTGCGCCCGACCTGCTACGGCCGCCCGAATTTCGAGATGTGGACCGGCGCGCACGCCAGCCGCCTGCTGCTGGAACGCGGGGCAGACGGCGCCCTGCGCTGCACGGGCGTGGAGGTCTGGACCGGCCAGGAGATGGTGCAAGCCCACGCCAGGCAGGAGGTGGTACTGAGCGCCGGCGCCGTCAACTCGCCGCAGCTGCTGCAGCTCTCGGGCATTGGCCCGGGCGAACTGCTGCAGCGGCACGGCATCGCGGTGCAGCACGAACTGCCCGGCGTGGGCGCCAACCTGCAGGACCATCTGCAGATCCGGGCCGTGTACAAGGTGCAAGGCGCCAAGACGCTGAACACCCTGGCCAACTCGCTGTGGGGCAAAGCCAAGATCGGGCTGGAATACGCGCTGTTTCGCAGCGGGCCGATGAGCATGGCGCCTTCGCAGCTGGGTGCCTTTACCCGCAGCCGGCCGGACCTGCCTCACCCGAACCTGGAATACCACGTGCAGCCCCTGTCGCTGGACGCCTTTGGCGAGCCGCTGCACGGCTTTCCGGCCTTCACCGCGAGCGTCTGCAACCTGAACCCGAGCAGCCGGGGCACGGTACAGATCCGCAGCCCGCGCTTTGACGACGCGCCGGCCATCGCGCCCAACTACCTGAGCACCGCCGAAGACCGCCAGGTAGCCGCCGACAGCCTGCGCGTCACGCGCCGCATCGTCGCCCAGCCCGCGCTGCAAAAGTACCGCCCCGAGGAATGGAAACCCGGCCCGCAGTACCAAACCGACGAAGAGCTGGCCCGGCTGGCCGGCGACATCGCCACCACCATCTTCCATCCCGTGGGCACCACCAAGATGGGCCGCGACGACGACCCGATGGCGGTGCTCGACAGCCGGCTGCGGGTGCGCGGCGTGGCCGGCCTGCGGGTGGTGGACGCCGGGGCCATGCCCACGATCACCAGCGGCAACACCAACTCACCCACGCTGATGATGGCCGAGAAGGCGGCCGAATGGATCCTGGCGGCGCGGCAGACCTGACAGCGGACGATGCGGGTAAGTACTAATACGCGTGGCCCCTGCATGCCAATACATTACCGCCACTCGCAACGCGCCTTCCTCGGTGCGTAGTTCGAGGAGCCGAGGAGACAAACCCTTACAACCACCATATTCAAAAAACCATCGATGAATGGATTCACCAGCGCCGCAACTGCGGCGCTTTTTTTTGCCCGTTCGCCGGAAACCCTGCCGATCATCGCCACGACCAGAATCCGATAAAAATCAGGCTCTAGACCAATAGAATCCAGCGGTAGTAGCTCTTAATTCAATAGCATTTAAAGATAGGAACACGCCATGGAATGGGTGGTGGTGACGCTGGCGTCCTTGCTGGCCGGCTGTGTGGACGCCATCGTGGGCGGCGGGGGGCTGATCCTGCTGCCGGCGCTGTTTGCCACCTTTCCGCACACGGCGCCGGCCACGCTGATGGGCACCAACAAGGGCGGCGCCATCTGGGGCACGGCGCTGGCCACCTGGCAGTACGGCCGCCGGGTGGACCTGCCCTGGCCAGTGCTGCTGCCGGCGGCGCTGGCCGGATTTGCCGGGGCCTTTGCCGGCTCTTGGCTGGCCACGGTGGTGCCGCCGGACTGGCTGCGCAAGCTGCTGCCCTTTTTGCTGGTCGCCGTGCTGGCCTACACCCTGTTCAAGAAAGACCTGGGCCGCGCGCACCAGCCCCGCTACGCCGGGCCCACCGAGCGGCAGGTGGCCTGCCTGATTGGGTTGGGGATTGGGCTGTACGACGGTTTCTTTGGCCCGGGCACAGGCAGCTTCTTCCTGTTCCTGTGCGTGCGGGTGCTGGGGTATGACTTTCTGCACGCCTCAGCCGCGGCCAAGCTGCTGAACCTGGCGACCAATTTCGCGTCGATCCTGCTGTTCGCGGCCAAGGGCCATGTCTGGTGGCAGATCGCTGCCAGCCTGGCCGTGGCCAATCTGCTGGGCAGCCTGCTGGGCACCTGGCTGGCTCTGCGCCTGGGCACGGGCTTCGTGCGCGGGGTGTTCCTGGTGGTGGTGGGGGCGCTGATCCTCAAGACCGGCTACGACGCCTTTGGGCGCTGACCGGGGCCAGCGGCCTCAGGGTGCTGCAGGGGCAGCGGGCGCGGCGGTGGGACTGCCGCCCGGGAAGGGTGGCAGGTCCTCAGCGCGGCGCGGCCGGCCGATGGGCGCGGCGGCCTGGCCCTTGCGCACGGCGGCGATGTCTTCTTCACTGGGATAGTCGCCCAACAACCAGTAGTCGAACACCCGCCGGGCAATTGGCGCGGCGTGGGCGGCACCAAAGCCAGCGTTTTCCACAATCACGGCCAGCGCGATCTGCGGGTCTTCGGCGGGGGCGTAGGCCATGTAGAGCGAGTGGTCGCGCTGGTGCTCTTGCAGCTTGGCGGCGTTGTATTTGTCCTTCTGGCCGATGGTCACGGCCTGGGCGGTGCCGGTCTTGCCGGCCGACAGGTAGCGCGCCCCGGCAAACACGCGGGTCGAGGTGCCCTCCTGCGTCACGCCCACCAGAGCGCGGCGCACCGCCGCGACATGCGCGGGTTTGTAGCCCAGGTCCACCGGTGGATCGACCTCCAGGGGCTTGCGCTCGCGCGTGACCGCATCGACCGTGGCCATGCCCAGGTGCGGACGGTGGCGCACACCGCCGTTCGCCAGGGTGGCGGTGGCCAGCGCCAGCTGCAGCATGGTGAAACTGTTGTAGCCCTGGCCAATGCCCAGCGAGATGGTCTCGCCCGCGTACCACTTCTTCTGCTCGGGCCGCTTGTAGGTGGCGCGCTTCCAGGCCTGGCTGGGCAGCACGCCGCGCACCTCGCCGTTGAGGTCAATGCCCGTCAGCTGGCCAAAGCCCAGGGGCTTCATGAAGTCGTGCATCAGGTCCACGCCCATGTCGTTGGCCAGCGCGTAGTAATAGACGTTGCTGGACTGGACGATGCTGCGGTGCAGGTCCACCGCGCCCAGGCCGTGGTCGCCGTGGCTGCGGAAGGTGTGGTTGCCAAAGGTCCAGGAACCGTTGTCCATGGTGATGGCGCCGGCGGTGCGCTTGCCGGTCTCCAGCGCCGCCAGCGCCATGAAGGGCTTGTAGGTGGAGCCCGGCGGATAGGTACCGCGCAGGGCCCGGTTGAGCAAGGGCTTGTCGATGGACTCGTTGAGCAGCTTCCAGTTGTCCACATCGATGCCTTCGACAAACAGGTTGGGGTCGAAGGTCGGCTTGCTGACCAGGGCCAGCACCTCGCCATTGCGCGGGTCCAGCGCCACCAGCGCGCCCCGGCGCTCGCCAAACAGGTCTTCCACCATCTTCTGCAGCTTGATGTCCAGCGACAGCTGCACGTTGTGTCCCGGGGTGGCGGTGCCGCTGGCCAGCTTGCGCACGGCCCGCCCGCCTGCTGAGGTCTCCATCTGCTCCACACCGGTGATGCCGTGCAGCGCCGCCTCAAAGCTCTGCTCGATGCCCAGCTTGCCGATGTAATCGGTGCCCCGGTAGTTGCCCTCGTCGTCCGAATCCTGGATGCGGGCCTTCTCCGCCTGGTTGATGCGGCCGATGTAGCCAATCGCGTGGCTGCCGACTTCACCCAAGGGATAGTTGCGAAACAGCCGGGCCTTGACGTCCACCCCCGGAAACCGGTAGCGCTGAGCAGCAAAGCGGGCGACCTCCTGGTCGCTCAGGCGGGTGCGGATCGGCAGGCTGTCAAAACTGCGCGACTCCTCCCGCAGGCGCTTGAAGCGGCGACGGTCGCGCGGCTGGATGTCCACGATCTGGGACAGGGCCTCAATGGTCTCGTCCAGCGGCTGTGCCCGCGAGGGGGTGATCTCCAGCGTGTAAGCAGCGTAGTTGCTGGCCAGCACCACACCGTTGCGGTCCAGGATCAGCCCCCGGTTGGGCACGATGGGCACGATGGCGGTGCGGTTGCTCTCGGCCTGGGCAGCCAGGTCTTCATGGCGCAGCACCTGCAGGTACACCAGCCGGGCCACCACCAGGCCAAAGGCCAGCAGCACGACCAGGCCCAGCACGAGCACCCGCAGGCGAAAGCGCGAGGCGTCGCGCTCCACATCCCGCACCTCGGTCCGGGCCAGGCCCTCGGCGAGGTGCACAGGCTCAAAGCGGTCGGGTGTCATCGCTCACGGGGGGACGGCGTTGGGGCGCCAGCAGCAGCCAGTCCGCCACCGGCCAGAGCGCCATCTCCAAGAAAGGGGGAAGCAAAACCGTCCAACCGGGGAACACACCGCCCAGGGCCAAGCGCATCAGCACTTCGACGGTGTGCACCACGGCAAACAAGGGGAATAAGTGCGCCGCCTGGGACACCACGCCCAGCCACAGCAGCCGGCGGTTCACCGCCAGCACCGCAAAAGCAAAGCCGGTGTAGAGCAGCGCGTGTAGCCCCAGCAGGCCGGACTGGTGGATGTCCACCACCAGCCCCAGCAAAAACGCCCAGCCCATCCCCACGCGCAGGGGCTGGTGCACGCACCAAAAGCCCAGCAGCAGCAGCATGACATCGGGCAACCAGGCTTCGCCCCCCCAGGGCTGCATGCGCAGGACCAGGGCGAGCACCAGGCTCAGGGCGATGAAGCCAGGCTTGGCCGGCAGCAACAGCGGCTGACCTCGCGGCATGATCATGGACGGATCTCCTGCGGGGAAAAGCTCATTTTTTAGCTCCTTTTTTAGGAGCATCTACCGCAGATCCCACGGGCTTTTCCTCAAGATTTGGCTCTTGGGGCTTGAGCAGCAGCACATGCCGCACCCCCGCCACCCGCGCCACGGGGACGCAATCGATACGGACAAACGAGGAATCCGAGCGGCGGTCCACCGCCACCACCCGGGCCACGGGCAGGCCGGGCGGATACACCCCATCGATGCCGCTGGTGGTCAGCAGATCGCCCACCTCGATGTCGGCGCTGGCCAGCATGAAGCGCAGCTCCATGCCACCGCCCTGCGCAGTGGCCAGGGTCGGGTCGCCGTAGGCCACGCCGCGCACGCCCGTGCGCACATTGAGCACCGGAATCGACAGCTCGCGGTCGGTCAACAGGGTGACTTCGCTGGAAAACGGATAGACCTGGGTGACCTGCCCCAGCACGCCCACCCCGTCCAGCACGGGCGCACCCCGGGTCACGCCGGCCAGCTGGCCCTGGTCCACCACCACGCGGCGGGTATAGGGATCGGGCACATCGTGCACCACCTGCGCGGCCCGCATGGGAATGTCCAGTTGCTGGCGCAACTCCAGCAATTCCCGCAGGCGGGTGTTTTCCAGCTGCAAGAGTTCGGTCTGCTGTGCGCGCAAGGCGGCTTCGGCCAGCTGGATGCGCAGGGCATCGGCCTCGCGCTGGGCGCTTTGGCGGGACTCCAGGTAATCGCCGCCCCGCCCCAGCCAACGGGCAGGCTGGTCCGCCAGCCATTGCAAGGGATAAAGCACCGTGCCCACCACCTGGCGCACCGGGACAGCGACTTGCCAGCGGGCATCGGCCACCATCAGGAACAAGGCCAAGGCGGCGTAGAGGATCAGCTGCGAACGCGGCGACGGCCCTTGCCGGAAAAAGGGGGGCGCCTGGCGCTCAAGGGTTCCCAGCGCCATGGTGCGAACAGGCAGCAAACGCCGAAGGGGCTGGGGAAGCGGGGGATGGGCGTGCAGCCCAAGGGGCCGCGTGCATTCACTCGCTCGTGAAGATGCTGCCCTGGCGGCCCAGGTTGTCCAGCGCCATGCCGCAGCCGCGCACCACGCAGGTCAGCGGGTCTTCGGCCACCAGCACGGGCAGGCCGGTTTCCTCGGCCAGCAGGCGGTCCAGGTCGCGCAGCAGTGCGCCACCGCCCGTGAGCATCATGCCGCGGTCGGCAATGTCGGCGCCAAGTTCGGGCGGGGTTTGCTCCAGCGCGTTCTTGACGGCGGAAACGATCTGGTTGAGCGGGTCGGTCAGGGCTTCAAGGACCTCGTTGCTGGAGATCGTGAAGCTGCGCGGCACGCCTTCGCTGAGGTTGCGGCCCTTGACTTCCATCTCCTTGACCTCGGAGCCGGGGAAGGCGGAGCCAATTTGCTTCTTGATGGCTTCGGCGGTGGGCTCGCCAATCAGCATGCCGTAGTTGCGGCGGATGTAGCTGATGATGGCCTCGTCAAACTTGTCGCCGCCCACGCGCACGCTGCCCTTGTAAACCATGCCGCCCAGTGAGATCACGCCGACCTCGGTGGTGCCACCACCAATGTCCACCACCATGGAGCCGCTGGCTTCGGAGACGGGCAGACCCGCGCCAATGCCGGCGGCCATGGGTTCCTCGATCAGATAGACGGCGGTGGCACCCGCAGCCTCGGCGGCGTCGCGGATGGCGCGGCGCTCGACCTGGGTGGAGCCACAGGGCACACAGATGATGATGCGGGGGCTGGGCGCGAGCAGGGTGCGGGGGTGCACCATCTTGATGAACTGCTTGATCATCTGCTCGGTGATGACG
>CAZQXQ010000064.1:0-13813 GCA_964597235.1 uncultured Burkholderiaceae bacterium
TTGGAGATGCGTCCGTTACACTGAAAATCGTTGCACTTTGCAGTTGAATCTGCGGTGTTTTTGGCCTCCAGGCCAATGAATACCAGCGGTACTAGCTCTTAATTTGAGAGCGTTTTGAAGACTTCGCTGGCCACGGCGATGGTCTCGGCGATGTCCGCCTCGCTGTGCGCGGCGCTGACGAAGCCGGCTTCGTACAGCGCGGGGGCGATGTAGATGCCCCGGTCCAGCAGGCCGTGGAACAGGCGGTTGAAGCGGGCGCCGTCGGTCTGCATCACGGTGGCGTAGTTCTGCGGCAGTTCGGACATCAGGAAGAAGCCGAACATGCCGCCCTCGCAATCGGTGGCAAAGGGCACGCCGGCGGCGTCGGCAGCGGCCTGCAGGCCGTCCATCAGCTGGCGGGTTTTGGCCCCCAAGGCCTCGTAGAAATCGGGTTTGCGGATCTCGCGCAGCGTGGCCAGGCCGCAGGCGGTGGCGACGGGGTTGCCGCTCAGGGTGCCGGCTTGATAGACGGGGCCCAGCGGCGCCATCTGCTCCATGATGGCGCGCGGGCCACCAAAGGCCGCCAGCGGCATGCCGCCGCCAATCACCTTGCCCAGCACGGTGATGTCTGGCACAAAGCCCGGAATGTGGCGGGCATAGACGCTCTGTGCGCCGCCTAGCGCCACGCGGAAGCCCGTCATCACCTCGTCGAACACCAGCAGCGCGCCATGCTGGCTGCACAGCTCGCGGCAGCGCTGCATGAAGGGCACGCTGGCGCGCACGAAGTTCATGTTGCCGGCAATCGGCTCGATCATCACGCAGGCGATGTCGGCGCCGTGCAGCGCAAACGCCTCTTCGAGCTGGGCGAGGTGGTTGTATTCCAGCACCAGGGTGTGCTGCACCACCTCGGCGGGCACGCCGGCGCTGGTGGAGGTGCCAAAGGTCGCCAGGCCCGAGCCGGCCTTGACCAGCAGGGCGTCGGCATGGCCGTGGTAGCAGCCCTCGAACTTGACGATCCTCTTGCGGCCGGTGGCGCCCCGGGCCAGGCGGATGGCGCTCATGCCGGCCTCGGTGCCGGAGCTGACCAGGCGCACCATCTCCATCGACGGGACCAGGTCCAGGATTTCTTCGGCCAGTTCCACCTCGCGCTCGGTGGGGGCGCCAAAGCTGAAGCCCTGATCGACGGCCTTGTGCACGGCCTCGACCACGGCGGGGTGGCCGTGGCCCAGGATCATCGGGCCCCAGGAGCCGATGTAGTCGATAAAGCGCTGGTCGTTGGCATCCCAAAAGTAGGCGCCCTGGGCGCGCTGCACAAAACGGGGGGTGCCGCCCACGGCCTTGAAGGCGCGCACAGGCGAGTTGACGCCGCCTGGAATCAGGGCCTTGGCGCGTTCAAACAGGGGCAGGTTCAGGTCAGTGCTGGGTGTCATGGCGGGTACGGGGTGCAATCACAAAGCCCTCGGGCGAGGGTGGGTGGTCATCAGAAGACGGGGATTCTGGACCAGGGCCGTTACCCCCCGCTTCGTCCGGGTCGGGCTGGGCCCAGAACAGGCGGTCGGGCACATGGTGGCCCATGCCGGGGCGAAAGCCGGCGTCCAGGCAGCCGTCCAGGTAGTTGAGTGCCTCGCCCAGGGCCTCGCCCAGGTCATGGCCGGCGGCCACCAGCGCGGCCAGCGCGGCCGAGAGGGTGTCGCCCGCGCCGGCAAAGGTGGCATCGAACAGCTCGAACTTGCCGGTGGCGACCACCGCCTCGGGCGTGGCCAGCTGGTTTTCGACAAACTGCTCGGGCAGCGGGATGCCGGTGACCAGGGTGTAGGGCACGCCCATCTCGCCGGCGGCCCGGGCCAGGTCGCGTGCGCTGGGGCTGCGCTCACTGGACCAGTCGGGCAGCAGCCAACGCCAGAGCGTGCGGTGCGGACCGACCAGCACCGAGGCCTGGGGCAGTAGCAGCTCGCGGAAGGCGTCCAGGTAGTCCTCGATGGCCTCGTCTTGCCACCAGGACAGGTCGGGCATGTAGGCGATCAGCGGGATGCCGTCGTAGTCGGTCGCCAGCTCGGCCACCACGCCGATGGCCTCGGGGCTACCCAGGAACCCGGCCTTGAACACCTGTACGTCCGAGATGTCTTCCAGCACCGCCCGTGCCTGGTCGCTGATGGCCTCGGCGTCCAACGGCACAAAGCCCTGGATGCTGCGGGTGTCGCGCACATAGACCCCGGTGCACACCGACAGGGGGTGTCCGCCCACCGAGGCCACGGTGCAGATGTCGGCCGTCAGCCCGCCCAGGCCGCTGGGGTCGTTGGCGTTAAAGCACAGCACGCACACCGGTGCGCTGTCGTCCATGTCGCTGGTGGCAGGGGAGGGCGGCATGGTCGGGGGCGAAGGCGTCATGGAGCAAAAAGAGGGGGGAGGGAAAGACCGTCGAAGGACAGCACAAAGGAGCAGGAAATGGCCTTGTTTCGCACCAAATGGGCCGGTAATTTCACCAAAAAGGGGCTGAAAAACGGCTCTCTACAATCATTGCATTCTATGGGAGGCCTTTAAGCTGTGACGGACTCTAAGACCTGGATGTGTTTGATTTGTGGCTGGATTTACGACGAGGCGCAAGGCGATCCCGAGCACGGCATTGCCCCCGGAACGCCCTGGGCGCAGGTGCCGCTGAACTGGACCTGCCCCGAGTGCGGCGCGCGCAAAGATGATTTTGAAATGGTCCAAATCTGAGGGCGTGACTGCGTCCTGAGGGGGTGTCCCTCCCGTGGGTGCTTGGGGTTTCCGTTGCCGGAGGCCTGACCGTGACAAGCGTTTCCCCGATTCCTGCCTTGGAGCCCGCCGCCGTGCGGGTGTTGGTGGCCGACGACAGCCACACCATCCGCAAGACGGCCGAGCTTTTTCTGACCCAGGGCGGCCACGAGGTCCTGCTGGCCGAGGACGGCCTGGACCTGCTGGCCAAGGTGCTCGATTTCCGCCCGCAGCTGATTTTTTGCGATGTCCAGATGCCGTTTCTCGACGGCTTTCAGGCCTGCACCCTGCTGCGGCAACACCCAGACTGCGCGCACATTCCGCTGCTGATGCTCACCTCCCGCGACGGGGCCTTTGACCGGGCGCGGGGGCAGCTGGCCGGTTGCCAGGACTATCTGACCAAGCCCTTTCGCAAGGACCAGGTGCTCGACGCCGTGCGCCAGTGGGCTGTGCCAGCCCTGCCACAGGCGTCTGCCGCATGACGGCATCGGTCTTTCCACCGCTGCATGCTTTTCAGCAAGGCCTGAACGACCGTCTGCAGGCCGCGCAGGCAGGCGCCGGACCAGTCCCCGCCACCTGGCTTGCGCTGCGCACCCGTGGCCGCGATTGCTTGCTGCCGCTGCGACAGTGTGGTGCCTTGCATCCCTGGCGAGCGCCCGAGCCCCTGCCCCACGGCCCTGCCTGGCTGCAAGGCGTGGTCGCGCTGCCCGGTGGTTTGTTTGCCGTGGCCGATCTGGGGCTGGTGTTGGAGCCTTCTCCATGGACCCCGCCGACGCCCTCGCCCAAGGCCCCGTCCTCTGCCGAGGGTTTACTGACCCTCGCGCCGGGCTGGGGCCTGCCGTTGGCCTGGCGGGTGGAGCAGTCCCTGGGCTTGCGCGGTCCGGGGGATTTTGCGCAGCGCCGACCGTCGGCGCCGACCGCCGCACCCTGGTGGCAGGGCAGCTGCCGCGATGCCCAGGGGCGCTGGTGGTCGGTGCTGGACCTCGCGGTGCTGGTGCAGTCCGAAGCCTTCCGGACGGTGGATGCGACTTTGTCTGTGCGGGGGTGAGTGATGACCTTTCCTTCGTCTTCCTCAGATATGAATGCTTTGGCGTCCAAGTGGTCGCCCAGCGATGTTCAGATCACCCTGCCCCTGCTGGGCGCGGCCACCGCAGCCGTCCATCAGCGTCGTCTGCTGTGGGCTTTGGCCTGTGGGCTGGCGGTTCTGCTGGGCCTGGGCGCCTGGATGCTGGAGCGCTCCGAACGCAGTGCCCAGCAGCTGCGCGCCACCGGCCAGGCCCTGATGCAGTCCGAGCGCCTGGCCAAGTCCGTGGCCCAGGCGCTGCTGGGCAGCGCAGCGGCGTTTCCCGAGGTGCAGGACAGCGCCACCCTGCTGGTGCGCCAGCTACAGGCCCTGGTCCGGGGCGATCCGGTGCTGGACGTCACCGCGCTGGGCCAGCGATTTGGGGTGGAGTCTCAAGCCCTGGCGGGCTTTGCCGAACGGTCCCAGGCCCATGCCCAGGTCGTCATCGGCCAGCAGCAGGGCCTGACTCAGGTGGGCGAGGCCCTGCACGCCGTCAATCGCCAAGCCTCGGAACTGCTCGACGATGCCGAAGCCATCTTTCAGCGCAAGGTGCAGGAACGGGCGCCCGCCGCCGAGATCGCCGCCGCGGCCCGGCTGATGGTGCTCAGCCAGCGCCTGGGCAAGTCGGCCAACGACATCCTGACCCCGCAGGGGGTGAGCCCCGAAGCCGTGTTCCTGCTGGGCAAGGACCTGGTCTCGTTCCAGGACCTGGTGCAGGGCCTGTGGCACGGCCAGCCCGAGTCCAGCCTCAGCCCTGCCCGTGATCCCGAGAGCCGTGCCACCCTGGCGGCCCTTGCACAACGCTTTGCGCGCCTGCACACCCAGGCCGAGCCGGTGCTGGGCCAGCTGCCCACCCTGGTGGCCGCCCGCGAGGCCCAGACCGCGCTGGTCCGCGAGGGACTGCCACTGCGCCAGCAGCTCGAAGCCGTGCAGGCCCGCCTGTCCCGCGAGGTGGATGGGGGGCAGATCGCCTGGCTGGTGTTGGCCGCCTGGGCCGTCTGGGTCCTGGGGTGCGGCCTGGGCATTGCCCAGGTGTTCTTGCGCGACAGCCGCGCCCGGACCGCTGCTGCTTTGCAGCGGCATCAGGCCCAGGAGGCGGCCATCTTGCGGCTGCAGTCGGAGCTGCAGGCGGTCGCCGAAGGCGATCTGACGCGGGAAGCCTCGGTGCAGGGCGATGGCACCCGGGTGATCGCGGCCTCGGTTAACGCCATGGTCCAGGCCTTGCGGGCGCTGGTGGCTCAGGTGCAGCAGGCGGCTGCGCAGGTGGTGGGCACCGCCACCGAGGTGGACGCCGCTGCCGTCCGCTCCCAGGCCCTGCTCGCCCGCCAGCTGCAGGACATCCAGGCCAGCGGCCACGCCGTGCTGGGCATGGCCGAGCGCATTGGCCAGGTGGCACAGCAGGCCCAGGGGTCGGTCGCCGTGGCCCGCGAATCTCGCCACACAGCCGCCGAAGCGCGCCAGTCGGTCCAGCAAGCCATGGACGGCATTCAGGCCCTGCAGGGGCAAATGCAAGACAGTGCCCAGCGCATCCAGCGCCTGGGCGAGTCGTCCCAGCAGATCGGCGAAATCACCGTCCTGCTGGCCGACCTCACTGCACAGACCCAGGTGCTGGCGATCAACGCCGCGATCCAGGCGACCACGGCGGGCGAGGCCGGCCGGGGGTTTTCCGTGGTGGCTGAAGAAGTCCAGCGCCTGGCCGAACGCTCTGCGGATGCGACCCGCCAGATTGCGTCTTTGGTGGACACGATCCAGGGCGACACCCGTGAGGCCGTCGTGGCCATGGCCCGGTCCACCCGTGCGGTGGCCAAAGGGGCCGATCTGTCCGTGCGCGCCGGCACGGCACTGGGCGAGATGGAGCATGTCTGCCAGACCCTGGCGGAGCTGGTCGAGCAGGTCTCGGCGCTGGCGCAGGACGATGCGACCCAGGCCCAGGACATGGCCACGCGCATTGCCCAATGGATGGCCCAGACCGAACAATCCAGCGCCGACAGCCGCGCCACCGCTGCGCAGGTCCAGGCCCTGTCGCAGATGGCGCAGGGGCTGCGTATGTCGGTAGCCCGTTTCAAATTGCACCAGGAGCTGTCATGAACGTGGCCTTGTCGATGGCTTTCCCCCCCGTCCCTGCGCCTGGGCTGCCGGCCGCTTTCCGTCCCGTGGCCCTGGATTGGCTGGGGGCAGGCTTGCAGGACCTGCTGGCGCAGCTGGCTGCGTTGCCCGAGGGCGGTGAGGCAAGCGCCGGCCCACCACCCGCTTTGCAGCGGCTGGCGGCGGTGCTGGGTTTTCTGGGCTTGTCTGGCGAGCGCACCGTGGTGCGGGCCCTGGGCGACGCCTGGACTTCCCCGGCCCTGACTCCCGCACTGCGCCAGCAGGCCTGCGCGGACCTGGGCACCCATCTGCGCGTCCTGGCCAACGACCCTTGGCCCACGGTACCAGTGGCCACCGCCCTGGTCCTGTATCCCCTGTACCGTGCGTTGCGGACGGCTGTGGGTGCCCCTTGGGCGCCGCCGCTGGCCCTCTGGCCCGCCGACCTGGCTTTGCCCAGCCAGGTGCCCTCGGACGCACTGCTGCCAGTCCCCGCTGCATCGCTGACGCGCGCGACGCCCGTGATGTCCGATCCCCTGCACGCCTGCGACGAGGCCGTGCTGCGCTGGGTGCGCGATGCCGACCGGCAGGCGGCGCAGGTGCTGTGCCAGGCCTGCGCGCATTCCGCTACGGACGCCGAGGTGCCGGAGCACCAGGCTGTGTGGCGCGCGGCGGCGTACTGGTGCCGCTTGCTGTCTCAGGGGAACTGGCCCCCTGGTCCCCTGGCCACGCGGATGGTGTCCCGCTTGCGCGCGTTATGGCAGGCCCAGGCCCAGGGCCGAGCACTGCCTGCCGAGGGGCTGTTGCAGGAGCTGCAATGCCTCTGCGCCCTGGTGCCGAACCCGCTCACAAGCGTGTCGGTATGGCCCGCTTGCCTGCCTGAAGCCTTGGACGCACCCTGGCCCGGTCCGCAGCCCCCGCCGGCGTTCTGGCAGACCTGGGAGCGGGCC
Organism: uncultured Burkholderiaceae bacterium; assembly: GCA_964597235.1. Taxonomy (GTDB): domain Bacteria; phylum Pseudomonadota; class Gammaproteobacteria; order Burkholderiales; family Burkholderiaceae_C; genus CAYZPX01. Next base: position 6,811 of record CAZQXQ010000064.1, read on the forward strand.
TTGGCCCAGGCCGAGTCCGCCTGGACTTTCTGGAGGGAGTGCCAGGGCCCGAGCGCGCCCCCGCTGGCCATGGCCCTGGAGGCCCTGTCGCCCACCCTGGCTGCGGGACCGTCGGCGCTGGCGCCCCTGGCCGCTGCCTTGCAGGGGCTGGGGCAGAACACCCCCGAGGAGCGCGATCCCTGTGCGCCCGCCTGGGGCCGGGCGCTGGCCAGGCTGTTACAGGGCCTGCGCCTGTTGGCCTTGCGGCCGGCATGCCTGGCGCCCACCCGCCCTGAAGATCTGCAGCCCCTGGTTGCGTGGGTGTACGCCACCCTGCTGGCACCTGAGCCACCGCCCTTGGAGCCGTCTCCTCCCTGGCCGCCAGCCTGGGTCCAAGCCCAGGCAGCCGAACGGGACCACCAAGCCCGCCAAGCCTTGAGGGCTGCGGTGCAGGAGGTCTGGGACCTGCTGCTCAAGGGCTTGGAGGGCCAGCCCCCTTCCAACGCGCAGAACGATCCCGCGGTGCTGCTGGCCCGCTTGCGTGGGGCCTTACCCTGGCGGGGGCGCACGGCCGCCGTGCCTGCCTTGGACACTCTGGCGCAGGCCTGGCACGACCTGACGCAGGCCGCGCCGGAGCATCAGCCACTCTGCCGTCTGTGCCTGGCCGACGCGGTGGCGCGCTGTGAGGCCGCTCTGGCCGGGCGGGATCTGCCCCTGGCCCTGGAGCCTGCGGAAACCCCTGCCCCTGAAACTCTTCTGTCACCGCCGGTGGACCTGCTTGCGGACGACCCTGCGATCCCGCCGTCGCCTCAGGGGCCCGTCGCCATCGTGGAGGCCCCGGACGAGCCGCCCTGGAGCGAGGAGGATGCCCCCGATCCTGAGCTGTTCCCCCTGTTTGCCGCCGAGGCCGAAGCCTTGCTGCCCCGCCTGGCGGCGGCCTTGCGTGCCTGGCTCACACCGGCGGCAGGCCAGTCGCTGCAGGCAGACTTATCGGCCAAGGCCCGGCGCGAAGCCCTGCAGGTCTTGCACACCCTCAAGGGCAGTGCCCGCATGGCCGGTGCCCTGCGCCTGGGCGAGCGGGCCCATCGCCTGGAGTCGGCCATTGGCGGGCAAGCGCAGACCCCGTCACCCAGTGCCCCTGCCACGCTGCTCGCCGCGCTGGACCGCCTGCAGGCCCATGCCGATGGCTTGCGCGTCCCGGACCAGGCAGTTCCAGTGCCCCCGCTGGCGTCTGGCACCCTGCCTGCCCCACCCCCACAAGTGGCGGTGCGGGTGCCCGCCGCCCAGCTGGACGGCCTCCTGGACAGCACCGCCGAAGTGCTGCTGGAACAGGCCCAGCTGGCAGGCCATCTGGCGCAGCTGCGGGCGGCGGTGCAGGCCTTGCGTTCGGGCCACCAGGTCCAGGTGTCAGACGGGGCCAAGGCGCCGGACGGGTTGGTTGCCGAAGGGGCGGCGCAGCCCCCCTGGGCGACTCTGGCGGCGCACCTGCGCGAGGCCCAGGCTGCCCTGGACCGCCAGGCGCGTCAGCTGCGCCAGTGGCAGCAGACCCTGCTGCAGTGGCGCATGGTCCCGTTTGCGCGCGTGGCTGAGCGTTTGCACGCCGTGGTCCGCCAGGCGGCAGCTGCCACCGGCAAGTCCGCCGCGCTGGTGCTTGAAGGGGGTACGGTGGCGCTGGACCAGGGGGTGCTGGAGCGCCTGGTGCCAGTCTGCGAGCACCTCTTGCGCAATGCCGTGGCGCATGGTCTGGAGTCGCCCGAGCGTCGCCAGGCCGCCGGCAAGCCTATCGATGGGCAGATCACCCTGACCCTGCAGCCCGAAGGCACCGAGGTGGTGCTGGTGGTGCGCGACGACGGGGCCGGGGTGGACCGCGAACGGATCCGCGCGCGGGCGCAGGCCCTGGGCTGCCCCCTGCCGCCGGGCGCGACCGAGGCCCAGTGGCTTTCCTGCCTGTTTCTGCCGGGCTTTTCGACGGCCGAAGCCGTGAATGACCTGGCCGGGCGGGGCATGGGGCTGGATGCGGTGCAGGCCGAAGTCCAGGCCCTGGGCGGCCAGATCGCGGTGGAGACCGTGCCAAACCAGGGCACGGCGTTCATGCTGCGCGTGCCCTGGACCACGGCCATCACCCCTGTGGTGCTGGTGCAGGTGGGCGCGCGGGTGGTGGGTGTGCCCGCTGCGCGCGTTGAGCAAGTCTTGCGCCCGCCGCTGGCGGTGCTGACCCAGGCCCGGCAAGCAGCCCGGATCTCCCTGGAGGGCGAAGACCAGCCCCTATCGTTCGCCCGGGCCGCTGATGCGTTGGGTATCGCCATTGACCCCGCGGCGGACGCCCTGGGCTGGAAACCGGTGCTGCAGTGCCGCAGCGGTGCGCACCGCCTTGCCTGGGAGGTGGATGCCGTGCTGGGTCGGCAAGCGCTGGTGACCAAGCCGCTGGCGCCGCCGCTGGACCAGGTCCCAGGCCTGGTCGGGGTGTCGGTGCGGTCCACCGGAGCTCCCGTGCTGCTGTACGACCCGGTGCTGCTGGGGGTGGTGCCGTCCGGGGCGCCGGACCGTCCTGCCGAGATGGTGCCGCCCGACCCGGCGGCTTCCGCGCCCTGGGTGCTGGTGGTGGACGATTCCCCCACCGTGCGCACGCACCTGCAGCGCTGGCTGCTGGCCGAGGGCTATCGGGTCGCCCTGGCGGAAGACGGCCAAGCTGCGCTGGAGCGGTTAAAGGCCCAGACCACCGAGCGCCCTGCCGTGGTGCTCACCGACCTGGACATGCCCCGCCTCGATGGTCTGGGCCTGGCCCGTACGCTGCATGCCGACCCCGCACTGCGCGATCTGCCCCTGCTGGTGCTCACGGCCCGGGCCGACGAGGCCACCTTCGCCCAGGCGCGGGCGCTGGGGGCGCACCATTGCCTGGTCAAGCCCTTTGATCCCCCCGAATTGCGTGCCTGGCTGCACCGTTGCGCCAGAATGGGGACCGTACTTTCTTCCCCGTTTGTTCAAGGACCTTCCGCCCATGACGATTGACAGCCGCCTCTTGTCTTGCCTGGCCCTCACGGTGCGTGAGGAGGCCTCCGACCTGTTCCTGCTGGCCGGGGCGCCGCCCACCATCAAACGCCAGGGCGTGTTCCTCCCGGTGGACCAGCCCCCGCTGCTGGGCGAAGACATTCGTGCCATGGCGTACTCGGCCATGCGTCCCGAGCAGATCCAGGAGTTCGAGAGCACGCTGGAATGCGACCTCTCCCTGCACGCCGACAACGTGGGACGTTTCCGGGTCAATGTCCATCTGCAGCGTGGCCAGGTGGGCATGGTCTTGCGCCGCATCATCACCAACATTCCCAGCTTGGAAGCCCTGGGTTTGCCCGATGTGCTCAAGCCCCTGGCCTTTCTCAAAAGCGGCCTGGTGCTCACGGTGGGTGCGGCCGGCTCGGGCAAGACGACCACGCTGGCGGCCCTGCTCAATTACCGCAACGAGCACACCGACGGCCATATCCTGACCATCGAAGACCCGATCGAGTACATCCATGCGCACAAGAAATCGCTGATCACCCAGCGCGAGGTGGGCATGGACACCCGCTCTTACGACGACGCCCTGCGCCATGCGATGCGCGAGGCGCCCAACGTCATCATGATTGGCGAGATCCGCGATCGGGTCTCGATGCAGCACGCGCTGCACTATGCCGAGTCCGGCCATTTGTGCGTTTCGACCCTGCACGCCAGCAATGCCAACCAGGCGGTGCAGCGCATCTTGAACTTTTTCCCGGAAACCGCCCACCGCCAGCTGCTGATGGATCTGTCGCTGAACCTCAAGGCCGTGGTCGCCCAGCGGCTGGTGCGCAGCCTGCACAACAAGCCCGTCCCCGCGCTGGAGATCATGACGCTCACCCCCTATGTGGCCGAGATGATCCAGAAAGGCGCCATCGACGAGGTCAAGACCGCCATTGCCCGGGGCGAAGGGGCCAATATGTGCACCTTCGACCAGTCCCTGCTGGGTCTGTACGAAAGCGGCACGATTTCTGCCGAAGAGGCGGTGGCCCATGCCGACAACCACACCGACATGGCCCTGCGGATCCGCTTGATGACCGGTTCGCCCCTGGCCACGACCGAAGGAATGCAGGTGAGCAAAGCCCAGGACGCGGTGGATCGACCACCGCTCAAGTTCTGAGCCAACGCTGCGCAAACGCCTCAGCCCGGCCCGCCCTTGACCACCGCATAACGCTGCAGCGTGCGCTGGCGGGCGGTGTCGTGGTCCACCACCGGCAGCGGGTAAGTCTGGCCCAGCACCACGCCAGCGGCTTGCAGTACCAGCGGTTTGGCCAGCCAGGGCGCGTGCAGCGCGGCATTGGGCAAATCGGCCAACTGGGGCAAGTAGCGGCGGATGAACTTGCCCTCCGCGTCGAACTTCTGGCTTTGGCTGACCGGGTTGAAGATGCGGAAATAAGGCTGGGCATCGCAGCCGCTGGAGCTGGCCCATTGCCAGCCGCCATTGTTGGCCGCCAGGTCAAAGTCGTTGAGCTTTTCCGCGAAGTAGCGCTCGCCCCAGCGCCAATCGATCCCCAGGTCCTTGACCAGAAAGCTGGCCACCACCATGCGCAGGCGGTTGTGCATGTAGCCGGTCTGGTTGAGCTGCGCCATGGCCGCATCGACCAGCGGATAGCCGGTGCGGCCCTCGCACCAGGCCTGGAACAGGGCCTCGGCTTCGGGGCCGGTTTCCCATGCGATGGCGTCGTAGGCGGGCTTGAAGCTGCGCGCGGCGGCTTCGGGGCGGTGGTAGAGGATCTGGAAATAAAAGTCGCGCCAGATCAGCTCGTTGAGCCAGGCCATCGCGCCTTCGCTGCCCGCCTGGGCGCGTGCGTGGGCGGTGCGTGCCAGCAGCCGGGGCGAAATCGTGCCAAAGCGCTGGTGCACGCTCAGGTAGCTGGGGCCCTTGACGGCCGGAAAGTCCCGGGCGGTGCCGTAGCGGTCCATGCGGCCCAGAAAGTCCTCGAACAGGCGCTGGGCACCGCTGCTGCCCGGGGGCAGGGCCTGGGTGTCCAGCATGCCGGGGGTGAAGCCCAGTTCTGCCAGCGTGGGCACCGTGCGCGCATATTCCCCCGGGCGGGCGGCCAGGCCTTGGGCACGGGGGGCGATGGGGTAGGCCTGTAAATAGAAGGGCGTGAGCTTGCGTAGCCAGGCGTTTTTGTAGGGCGTGAACACCGTGTAGGGCGTACCGCTTTGGGTCAGCACCTCGCTGCGCTCAAAAATCACATGGTCTTTGAAGGTACGGAAATCCCGTCCTTGCGTAGCCAGCGCCGTGCGCACCGCGCTGTCGCGGTCCAGGGCCTGGGGCTCGTCGTCGTGGTTGGTGAACACCGCCTGCACATCGAGGCTTTCGGCCAGCGCCGGTATCTCGTCCCGGGCGGCGCCGTGCAGCACGATGAGTCCACCCTCGGGTTTGCCCGAGAGTGCGCGCAACGTGGCATCCAGCTCGACCAACGATTCGCGGATGAATTCCACCCGCCGGTCGGCCCGGGGCAGGGGGTCGAGGATCTCGCGGTCAAAGACAAACACGGCATGGACCGCTTGGCATTCGCGCAGGGCGTGGTAGAGCGCGGCCTGGTCGTCGGCGCGCAAATCGCGGCGGAACCAGACCAGTCCGCGGGCCAGTTCGGGGGCAGGGGAGGGGGACATGTTCACCGTAAAATCAAGCAATGACGCCCGATTCTGCGCCCATCAATCTCACGCATCATTTCTTGATTGCGATGCCCGGCCTGGAAGACATGGCTTTTTCCCGCAGCGTTGTGTACCTGTGCGAACACACCCAGCGCGGTGCGCTGGGCCTCATCATCAACAAACCCACTGACATCACCCTGGGCGAGCTGTTCGACAAGGTCGAGCTGACCCTGGGCCGTGAAGACCTGCGCCAGGCTCCCGTCTTGCTGGGCGGCCCCTTGCAGACCGAACGCGGCTTTGTGCTGCACGAGCCCATGCGCGCCCAGCAGATGGGCAGCGCGGTGGAGGCTGAGGAGCCCTCTGAAAACGCCGACAGCGCCCCCGCCGAAGAGTCCGGCTATGCCTCGACCATGCAAATCCCCGGTTCCGGCCTGGAGATGACCACCTCGCGCGACGTGCTCGAAGCGCTGTCCACCGGCGCCGGGCCACGCAAGGTGCTGGTCACGCTGGGCTACGCCTCCTGGGGCGAGGGTCAACTGGAGTCCGAATTGGGCGAAAACGCCTGGCTCACGGTGCAGGCCGATCCGGCAGTGCTGTTCGACACGCCGGTAGAGCAGCGCTACGACCGCGCCCTGTCGCTGCTGGGCCTGCAGGCTTGGATGCTGTCGCCCGAAGCGGGGCACGCATGACCGGCTTGGCTGCGCAACCCCCGGTGCCTGCGCATTGCCAGTCGTTTCTGGCTTTTGACTATGGGCTCAAGCGCACGGGCGTCGCCTCGGGCAATCGCCTGTTGGGTCAGGCCAGCCCCCAGGCCACGATCCGCGCCGAGGGCGATGCCCGCTTTGCCGAAATCGCCAAGCGCATCCGCGAATGGCAGCCCGATGCGCTGGTGATTGGCGTGCCCTTTCACCCCGATGGCGCAGCCCATGAAAACACCGAGCGCGCCCGCAAGTTCGGGCGCCAGCTGCGCGGGCGCTTTGGCCTGCCGGTGTTCGAGGTGGACGAGCGCTACAGCACCACCGAGGCCCTGGCCCAAGGCGCGCGCGATGCCGATGCCGCCTCGGCCTGCATCATCCTGGAACAGTTTTTGAGGAACCTCTGATGACCCTATCCCCTGTTGGCCCTGCCGGCCCGGGCGGTCGCCTGGTGCTGGACGCCGAAGCCCTGTACGCCGAACTGCTGCGCGGCCTGCGCCCCCTGATGGGCCCCGACACCCGGCTGGCGGGCGTGGCCTCGGGCGGCGCTTGGCTGGCCGAGCGCCTGCAGCAAGACCTGGGGCTGCCCGGTGCGCCGGGCGTGTTGTCCTCGGCCATGCACCGTGACGACTTTTCGCGGCGGGGCCTCGCGCCCAGCAAGCAGACCACCTTGCCCTTCGAGGTGAACGGCGCCG
>CAZQXQ010000065.1:0-13680 GCA_964597235.1 uncultured Burkholderiaceae bacterium
TCATGGCTTCATCTTCTCAGGAGTTGAAGCCTCCTCAATTCCCGGGGCGGTTCAGTTGGCGTTGAGCGCTATGCCATTGCTGGCCCAGACCAGTTACCAGCGGATTGGAAACACCACGTATTCCAGCAACGGTACCTCGTACCAAAGCATCGGAAACACTACCTTTGGGTCAGATGGTTCGTCCTACCAGCGCATTGGAAACACCACTTTTGGCAGTGACGGCAATTCCTACCAGCAGATCGGCAACACGACTTTTGGCTCAAATGGCAGTTCTGCACAACGCATCGGTAACAGCACCTTCATCCACGATGGCAGGGGCAACACCCAGAGTTGTCAGCAGATTGGCAACACCACCTTTTGCAATTGACCTCAGGATTGGAATTCAGACAGGTGCACCGTCGTCTGGAACCCATTCGGTCTGAACCTCACCATCGCCGTGCTTTGCGTATTCCTCTGCGCTGACCTGGCGCATCGCAATCGTTTCTCCGGCTTCCCAGGCTTCGGCGCTGGCCAGGGGGTGGGCCGCCAGCATCTCCGGGCGCTTGGGCAAGGTGCCATGTCCGAGCAGGCGTGAAATCACGATCTCCCGGACGTACTGCGACAAGCGGATGCCCGTGTGCTCAGCCAGGACCTGCAGGTCATCGCGCAGGCGTTTGGGCAGCCACAGCTTGATCGACATGACATTTTTTCCCAGCTCAGGGACCCAGTAGGTGTCGATGCGCTTCTTGCCATCCTCATCCAGAACTCTGCGAGAAAACCGGATGCCTTCGTGCGGCTGCGGCAGCCCTACTTTGAACAAGCCAGGGTAGCGGTCGTTCATCAGCTGGAAGGTGTACACCCCGTAGGTGTGCTGGGCCAGGAACTGGCGCAGCAGCTCGCTCATGGACTCATCCTGACGCTCGGCCAGCTCCTGCAGGGCTTCCCGGGCGGGTTCTGGCAACCAGAATTTGAGAGCCGTGTCATGGTGGCCAAGGTCCTGGAAGTCCCCCATACCTTCCAGCAGTTGCGAAAACCCGAGTGGACGGCGTGCAGGAGTGTCCTCTTCAGGTGAGGTTTTGCGTTGTTTCAAAAAGGGCCACATGGGAAGCAGGTACGGATAAATGAGGGGAATTTCGGCACAAGGGTGCGCCTGGACATACGCTTGCGACTATAGGGCTGAGGGTGTCCAGGTGGGGTCAGGGATGACCAGAGGCGTCTTCGGGCTTTGCCGTGATAGGTGACCGATTTGGAAGCAGTGGATGATGTGATTTGCACGTTGCGATGGTTGACGAGGAAATCTTGTGTGTTAGGATGAAAACACATTTCGAGCAGAGCTGACGCTCTCGCCAACCTGCCTTCCGGGGCAAGGTGGTTTGCCTAGTGCGATGTGGCCTTTCGAGGCAACCAAGCCGGCAAAGCGTCAGCCCTCCTCGTGAGGGCTTTTGCGTTTCTGGGTCTGGTCAACCTGTCATCTGACAAACCGACTGGGGGGATTTATCCCGACTTGCCGCCCCCGATGCTTTCATCCAATGCGGCTAAACAAGGAGATGCTCATGATTGAGCTGGCTAAGTTCCGTCTTGGCGCCGTTGCGAACCAACCCTCGCCGTTCAAATTCGAACGCGCTTCTGTTCAAGTTCTTGCCAGGCATCAGCGCCGCCAGGTGCCACTGGCCAATCTGCCGCTGCAAAGCGAATGGCGCGATCCCGTGGTGTTTCGCAGGGGCCAGGCATGACCACGCGCTGCAAAAACGGCGATATCGCCATCATCCTGCGCGACAACCCGGGGTGTGAAGCCAACGTCGGTCGCCTGGTGGAAGTCCGGGGACCCGGTAGCAGTTCCTGTTATCCCGGCATGGTCACCTGGAGGATCCAACAGATCGACCGTCATGCCCAGTGGCACGTGTGTGAGACCGACGCAAGCATCACGCTGGAATGGCTGACCTGGCAAAGCAATGTTTCGCATCCCGATGCATGGCTGTTGCCCATCCGTCCTGGACAAGCTGACGATGCGATTCCAGCAGTGGCCTGCAAGGCGCAGGCCAATGTTCTCGAAACCACCGAGTGAGGCCGATCATGACAACGCCACAAACCTCAGCACACCTGTCTGAAGACCTTGCCGTGCGGGCCTATGCGGCCATGATGAACACGGGTTCGGCTGCGCACATTGAGCCCCTGTTGGCCGATGATTTCCGCTATGCATCTCAGTGGGTGTTCAAAGAAATGGTGGGCAAGCAAGCCTACCTGGACTACATCACCGCCAAACTGGAGACGGTGCGAAAGTCAGGCGATCCCATCAGGGCCGAAGTAGGGTACCTCGACGCCTCGCACCAGCGACCTTGCGTGGTGCTTGCCGCTGGTCATGCGGACAACCTAGTGGCCGTGGTGCTCATCAAGACCCAGGGCTCCTCTATCCAGCGCATGGACATGTGTGCGGTGCCATCCCCTCACAGCGTTGAGCGGACGGGCAAATACCCCGGCTGCGACAAGTGAACGACAGAAGGAGGCTCCGACATGAAAAAGCAAACCAAAAAACACGTTCTCTACGTCAATCAGAAATACGGCAATGAAGCCACTCTGAACGAGACCATGGAAGACCTTTTCAGTAGCGTTTCAGACATCACCTGGCGAGAGTTGCTGGTGGACATCCTGGGCGAAGATCTGGACCAACACAAGCCGCTGGGCCAATGGCTCGACGACAACTATGGCATCACGCGCAAAGAACTCAAGGACAAGGTCGGCAGCCATGCTTTTGACAGGTACTACAACCAAATCACCTCCTATTACGACAACTACAAGAGCAGCGCCGTCAAGGCTTTCGATTTCATCCGCTCCTTGAACCTGTTTGAAACCGACAGGGATGGCAATGGGGGTGAGCAAGGCGTGCAGCTGGACCAGTCCACGGCCGATGGTGCCAAGCAGACCGTTTTCATCAGGGATGAGGCGGCAGGCCAATGGTTGGTGGACCAATGCCGTGCGCGTGGCATCGCCCTGGAGGTGAAATTTGTCTGACGCCCCCAAGAGTCCGTGCGGCCTGCCTGCCTGGAGCGTTTTTCATGTTCCGCATGATTCGACGCTCATTCCCGCAGAGGTTCGCGGTCAACTGCTGCTGACCGACGATGAACTGGAGCATGAACTTCTGAGGATGACGGACCACCACACCGCAGCACTTTTTACCGAAGGCGTGCCCCCTGAACAAGTGGTCCGGGCATCTGTCAGCCGCCTTGTGGTGGATGTAGAACGCTTTGAAGAAGATGACCAGGAAGTCATGGCAGCAATCGGAATGGGTGCAATCTATACGCGAACCCATGATGGTCGTCCCCTGCGCAAGCCTCCAACCGCATCAGAGCGGAAAGCCCTGCTCGATGGATGGTACAGGCCCCATCATTTGCGCCTGCAAAACCGGGTGCAACACATGCTGGACAGGCATGGGCGTGCACTCATCGTTGACGCGCACAGTTTTCCGTCGAAACCGCTGCCGTACGAGCGAGACCAGCGCGAAGAGCGGCCTGGCATTTGCCTGGGTACGGATGGTTTTCACACACCCCCAGAACTGGTGGATGCCTTGGCCGTGTCTTTAAGTAAGGCTGGATTTGATGTGGGTATCAATGCCCCATTCTCCGGAGCATTGGTGCCCGCGAAGTTTTTTCGTTCCGACCCAAGGGTGGCGTCCCTCATGGTCGAGGTCAGGCGCGACCTGTACATGGATGAATCAAATGCCAGGGTTTCTGCCGCCTTTGGCTTGGTAGCCAGCGCGATACGCAGCGCCCTGTCAGACCACCTGACGACCCTGTTGATTTGACCCAAGCACCTCTTCAAACTTTACAAGAAACCCTGACCATGACCACCCACACCGCACGTTTTCTTTCCGCCGGCGGCTTTCACTACGATGTGAGCTGCGCCCATGTGCAGGCGCTGGCTGACCAGTTCAATATCCGCATTACCACCCAATGGGACGATGCCCGCCGCCCGCACGACAAGCAGGTTGCCCTCAACCTCACCCTCAGTCGCGGGCAATTGGGCACCCTGGTGGACGTTTTGCAGCGTTCGATCACCGAAACGGCCTGAGCGGCCAGAAAACCAGGAGAGCAGCATGCTGGGTGCCATTGCAGGCGACATCATTGGCTCAGTGTACGAGAAGCGCAACCTCAAGCGCAAGGACTTTGCCCCCTTGTTTCACGCGCAGGCTCGGTTTACCGATGACACCGTATGCATCGTGGCGGTCGCCGATGCCCTGCTCAATGACCGTGACCCGGTCCATGCCTTGCAGGACTGGGGACAGCGCTATGAGCATGTGGGCGGGTGGGGACAGCGGTTTGCGTTCTGGCTGGTAGCGGAGGACCCTCAGCCCTATGGCTCCTGGGGCAACGGGGGCGCCATGCGGGTGGCTCCTGCTGCACTGTTGGCCCGCAGCCTGGAGGAGGCCATGGAACTGTCCTACGCCGTTACCGCCATCACGCACAACCACCCGGAAGGTTTGCGGGGTGCGCAGGCCACCGCTGCGGCCGTCTGGTGGGCTTTGCAAGGCCATACGGCGCAGAGCATTCGTGACCAGGTGTCCGAACGCTTTGGGTATGACCTGGCGACCACGGTGGATGCCATCCGGCCGGGTTACCGCCACTCCGAGGCGGCGCATCTTTCGGTACCGCAAGCACTGGTGTGTGCGCTGGAGGCGGTCAACTACGAAGATGCGGTACGAAACGCCGTCTCCATTGGCGGCGACAGCGACACCATTGCGGCCATCGCCGGGGCAGTGGCAGAAGCACGCTTTGGGCTACCGACGGAGGTGGCAGCGCAGGCCTGGGGGTTTCTGGACCGAGACATGCGGGCGGTGCTGACCCAGCTGTACCAGGCCCATGCCACTTTGCCCACAAAGACGTCCGCACCATGAACGTGATTCGCCGCCGACCCAAAACATGCCTCACGCCTTGACCGAAACCACCTTGCCCGAAGGTTTGCTGGCCGCCTACCGGGCCACCGAATACCGGGTTTATCCATCAGATGATCAAGCCGGATTCACCCTGCGCATCGGCGTTAAGCAAAGTGACCTGTTGTCCCTGATGAAACGGTTCTCAGTGAAATCTGCGGCCTATATCACGGCCTGGAATCCGTTGGGTAAGCGCCTGTCCGATGCTGAAAACCAATCGCGTCAGGTCGCCTTGCAAAAAGTTTTGAAGCAACGCAGCCTGCCCCACTGGCCAGGCATTGGGCAAGGGACAGTTGGGAACTGGCCAGGGGAGGAAAGCTTTCTGATCTTAGGGCTGGATCTGGCTGCTGCCAAGCGGCTGGCGAGCGACTTTGAACAGAACGCCTTTGTATGGGTCGGTGCGGATGCGGTACCGCAGTTGGTCTTGTTGCAGTAGCTTGGGGTATGTCTGTTGACCAGACCCATGCTTCCTGTTGCGCGTCACGCGCAATTACGAAAACGAAATCTTGCTGGAAGGTGTCGTCGATCGGGCTAACTGATCGTCAGCGCTGAAATTCGAGCTTCGCCGTTTCTTCACCACGGAGTTTGATCCGCAGCACTGGGATATGGGGCGCGATGAAGATCCGGAAGGGGGTTATGTTCAGACCCGTGACCAAGTGTTAGGGCACGCGTAGCTTGCGCTTAACAAGTAACAACAAGACATTGGAGATGGCGATGCGCCAGCGATATTTTCTTATTGAGCCGCAGTTTTCCGATCCAGATACGTTTTGCCACTTCACCGTCGGCAGCGACCGAGTGCGTGCATCAATACAGATCTACGCAAACATACCGATGCTTCTCGGGACGGTGTCTGCTTTGAAAGCCGAGTCGCTGAGCGAGGAATGGCCTCCGGTCGACGAGCAATACAGGGCGAAGGACAACGAGGTTTTTGACTTCCAAATCAATGTCATGCCGCATGAAGAGGGAAAAAGAGTTCTGCGCTTCAGCATTTTCCAGGACTGGCTTGATGACGGTGCCCCATTTCGAACGGACATTCGTTTCCACCTGACCCCTGATGGGGCTGCACAGTTTGCAAAGGATCTCAGGGCATGGTGCAACGAGCCGAAGTATGCGTTCATCTGGAAAAGCGATTGAGGCGGCGATGATCAAGGAGGTGATAGTTGAGGTACGCATCTACCTGCTCCCGCGAGCCAAGGCGTAAGGCGGCCTGGTGGCGGAATGGGTGTCTTTTTGGGTGTCTGCCGGGCAAGACGGTCACATTTCGGATATTGTGATTATTCGTTTATTTCGGTTATGCTAGCTTCCCATGATGCTGTTTGAAGCTTCCAGGAGGCTGCCATGACCACACGCTCTCCCACCCATCCGTTGCCGACTGCCGAAGAAGTTGCCATCGCCCGCGAGAGCGGCCGGGCGCTGTCCGCCTTCCTTCAGACCCGCGCGGAGACCCAGCAGATCGAGATCTTCGACGACAAGGGCGCTGCGCATCCGGTTTGCGTCCCGGTATCGGCGTTGCGACTGCTCGTGGATGTCCTGACCGAAATCGGTGAGGGCAACGCGGTCAGCATCATCCCGATCCACGCCGAACTGACGACCCAGGACGCAGCGGACGTGCTCAACGTCTCGCGGCCGTTCCTCGTGCAGTTACTGGAGCGCGGCGAGATCCCGTTCCACAAGATCGGCACCCACCGTCGTGTCCGCTACCAGGATGTGATCGCTTACAAGGAACGAATCGACGCTGAGCGCAGCAAGGCCCTCAATGCCCTGGCCGAGCAAGCCCAGGCGCTCAATATGGGGTACGAATGAATGAGTTCGAACTTCACCGTCATCTACGACGCGTGCGTGCTCTACCCGGCACCGTTACGCGACCTGCTGATGCGCCTGGCACTGACCGATCTGTACCGGGCGCGTTGGACAGACATGATCCACGACGAGTAGACGCGTAACGTTCTGAAACAACGCCCAGATCTGAAGGCTGAAGACCTGGAGCGGACGTGGTTGCTGATGAACGCCCATGTCCGCGACAGCCTGGTCACCGGCTTCGAGCATCTGATCCCGTCCGTCGAGTTGCCGGACGCCGATGACCGGCATGTAGTGGCTGCTGCCATTCACAGCGGCGCCAGTCTGATCGTGACCTTCAACCTGAAGGATTTCCCTCCAGAACGGCTCAAGCCCTACAACCTGACCGCCCAGCACCCGGACGACTTCATTTTTGATCTACTGGATCTGCACGCCGCCAGGGTTTGCGAAGCGGCTGCCAACCACCGCCGGTCGCTGAAGAATCCGCCCAAGACAGCCGACGACAGCTTGACCATGAGATACACAGGACCGATTAGGGGTAGCCAATGGCACTTTGGCATGGGTGCGCACATCGGCGCTCACACCTCTCCGGTCAACACTTGATCAACCCAGGCAAGCCCCTGCAAAGCACCCACGGGCAAGCTCACGTCATGCGGTGAATGAACTTGCGCCTCCCGCGGATTGATCCGGATCATTCTGCCGCCGGCATGTCTGGTCACAAATTCCGTGAAATACCGCACGGAAGGCACTGCGGTTCCGGCACCCAGTTCAATGACCACGGGCCGCTCGATGATGTGCAGCCAACGGTTCTGAGCGGCCTGCTGCCCAGCTGTTCTGCCTTCCAACCAGCCCATGTCGCCAAACATGAGGATATTGGGCCGCGCCAAGCCTGTGCAGTGCGGACAGGTTGGCGCTTTGTTGCGCAAGCGGCAGGTATCCATGTCCACGTCTGGCTCGAAGGCCTCCGCAGACCAGATGTCATCTGTGCAGCCATGCAGGCACTGCAGGTGGTGAATGGATCCGTGGCACTCATGGATCAAACCGGGATTGAACCCTGCCCGCTGGAACTGACCATCCACGTTGCTGGTGAACACCGTATAACCATGCTCCATACAACGGCCCCAACGCTGGAGGATGCCGAATCCGGCGTGGGGTTGTGTCTTGCGGTAAAGATTCAGTCGATGGCCATAAAAGCCCCAGGCCAAAGCTGGGTCGGTGTGAAACGTTCTGGGAGAAGCGATGGAATAAAAATCCAGATTCAGCGAACGCAAGGCAGGGTAGGCCCGCCAGAAACCCTCCGCCCCCCGAAAATCCGGCAAACCCGAATCCACGCCCATACCGGCGCCGGCCGCTATCACCAGGGCATCGGCCTGGTCAATCAGTTCGGCTGCGCGGTGGACGGACTCATGAAGTTCTGGGGCGATGTGCATCACGTTGGATTCTTTCGGCATTATGTCTACGCAGCAGTGGTGTGGAAACGAGCTGGCTGGGTTCAACAACGACGCTCAAGAGTGGGGAGACTAAGGCGCTGATAGACCTGGGAAACAATGGTCTTTCTCAAACGATCCAGTAGGACAGGAGCCGCCCATGAATCCCAATATCCCGTTCCTTGCGCCCCCCAATCTGCCGAACCCGATGAGGGATTTGCGGGATATGCACAAAGAGGCGATGCAGTCGCAAATCATGATTGCAGACCAACTGCATCAGCTGATTGACTTGCAGAAAGAACAGAACCAGCTGCTTTCTCAAATTTTGGCAAAGTCCTCAGGGACGCCTTGAACAGACCTGGCACAAAGACTGCGAACCTCTTTACCGTTGGCCGTGCCGTTTGACCTTCAATCAAAGAGGCTCAATTTGGCGCGAAGTGGCTTGTGGCTTAGAGGACCCGGAGAACTTCAAATTGCTGCTCGATGGAAGCGACCTGAATCGATACCTCGTCACCCTCGCATTTGCCCAGCAAGGCCTTGCCCAGTGGGGATTGCGTACTGATGACCTGAATCACCTGAGCGCCGCTGTCCAACTTCATGCTGCCCCCGTCTGGCCCGAGAAAGAGCTGTTGCTGCTTGTCGTTGGAATCGACCAAGCCGACCAGATCGCCGAGTTGTATGCCTTTGCTGGCGTCGTAAGGCCGCGGGCGCAACTGTCGCCAAATGGCCATTGCCAGGCGGATGGCTTCGGCACGGCGGGCTTGGCCGGTAGCCAAGTAGGCGGCCTCAAGTCCCAAGGTGTCGTATTTGTTTTCGGCAATGTTTTCTTCGTGGGTCGCCGTTTCATGTGCTGTCTGCGCTGCTTGTTCGGTTTGCACCAGGTCTTCGGCGAGCCGTTCCAGCACCTGTCGCTGCAGCAAAAATTTATCCATGGTGAACGGTAGCTATCTCGAACAAGCGGGGAGTGGGTCTTGATTATGAAAGGCTCTGGGCCGGCTTGCTTGTTTCGTTGGCAGTGATGGCTGGTGGCCAGGCCGTCTTTCCGCCGGCGTCAGCTATTTGGTGAAATAAAAAATTGCGTTGCCGGCCAGGAGCAATCCGTGGACGATGCTTTGCGGATGTCTGCTTAAGGCTGAACGGAGTCGCTCGCAGTCGACGCCTTGAACGACGGCTCTAGCCATCCACCGGCCGGTTGCGGTTAGCCTCTCATACGATCGCTCTTCGTACGCGAAGTCTTGGGGAGCCCCAGAACGGCAGGCCGCGGGCCCCTCAAAAGTTTCACCTACCCCTATACACTGCTTTACCGTCGGAAGCGAGGAGGAGGATTGGCAACTGCAACTCAGAACTGCATCGCAGCGGTGTGCTTCATTCCGCTCGATGCGACCGCACCCAAGTTCTTCGGGTTCTCCGAGTTTCTTGCGGGCTTGGCGCTGATGGTGCTGGCCTGGACCATCGCAGACGTGCGATATCGCTTTCGCGTCAGGACTGCACCTATCCCGCTTCAAGGAATCACGTTTGCCGTCGTCGCCGGCGTCGGCGTTCTAACGTTGCTGACCGACCTCTGGCGCGCTGAGCAGTGGCTCGTGCCCCAAGGGGACTTGCTGACACCCGCTTCGTGGCAAGCGCTGCTCGGCGGGTCGTTCCTGCTGACGTTCCTGACCTGGACGTGGTTCGCGTTCATTCGACCGCCGACGTACGGTCGGTACAACGCGGAGCCCTTTGCGCAGACGCTGTACCGTTTCATCCTCAAGGGATCGCCGACCGAGCTGGCTGTCATAGCCGACGAGTTGGCCCTGTCGGCCCGGTCGCTCGTGCGGCATGCGACAGATAGAGGACGCTTCAAGAACTTCGGCTACCAGCGTGAAGAGGAAAGGAGGCGGGTCCCTCCAAAGGTCGAGGCGTACGCGAATGACTTGCTGTTGCTGATCGCTGACAAGAGACTCTGTCGGGCGATGGTTGAGTCGTCGCCGGGGACGGCGTTAGCGATCTTCCGAGCGATCGGTGAGACGAAGAAGTACGGCGTCCAAGTCGAGACGTTCGGAAAGAACATCGTTTCAGAGGCCATAGCGAACAAGGACTCGTTCCTCTTCCATGAGGCGGAGGGCTACCACTCTGGCCTGATCGGGTATCACAAGCCGCTCAGCCAAGCGATGTTCTCTAACTACGACATGGTCGAGACGATCGGCACTCTGCTCGACCCGGACTTCGCAGGCCAGAAGGAGTGGGACGCTGAGCAGTGGGGCGCCTACTGCCGAGCAGTCTTGATGGTTCTGCGCAACTACGTAGAAGACGGGTACCGCGGGCACTCATATGTCCTCTACCGCGCCAAAGGTTATCTTGAGCACGCAGTGTTCGATCTGTACAAGCTTGACGGCGTTGCGAATAGTTCTTGGGACGACGACATCCAAGCCCGCCTGCGCGTTGTCGTCAAGTTCATCGAAGACGCTGTGAAGATCCTCGATAGCAAGGGAGTACCCGACGACTTGCCGCTGCGTATTCGGGACAAGCACGGCCCGATGCTGGAGACGATCTATGACCACATAGCCAGCCTGATCTTCGAGGTCATCTTCGCGGCCTCAGCGGTGACCAAGCCGAACGACCATTGTTGGTGGATCCAACACAACTCTGTATGGGGGAAGCTGTTCAACTTCCAGAGCCTCAAAGGAGAAGCAGGCAAGGTTGTCAAGTTCAAGGTTCGCCGGCTGCTCTACGACGAGGTCGCTAGCATGAACGAGTTTGCCAACTTCAAGGGCGCCAAGATCATTGGGTTCTGTTTGAACGTCATGGGCCTCACGGTCAGGACAGACAACTTCGATAAGGACAGCCGGGCCCTCCAGAAGGCGGTGCTGCGGTGGACAAGAAAGAACTTCGTGTGGCTGCACGAACACACCCCGCGCGTAGCTGGCGCTTGTCTTGTCGACGGCATGTCGTACGACGCCGAGAACCGTCGACTCGTGAGGACGTATCCGGCCGAGGGCTTGCGGCGTGAGCCGCACTACGTCTATCTCGACCTCGACCCCGCGCCGGAGAACGCAGTCGGCCCAGCCGCGGCAGCTTGACCCGCGAGTCCGGGCGTGCAGATGGAGCTGGATGCGTGCTGCGGGAGCAGTGCTGGGATTTCGTGCAGCATGAAACAGTCGTTCGGTCGTTTGTAACGCGCGCGGATCGCTTCGACGCAATCGAAGGACTTGGCCTCACAACGCTGCCCTACGAGCCTTCGTCGATGTCAGCGGCGAATGACGGCTTGATGCCGTGCAGCGTGAGGTCGCCCACCTGGGCTCAATGGCGGCAACCGCTGCGAAACAGCCATTCAGGCTCGGCAAGCGACGGGCCGCAACGGATCGATTCCAGGGGGTCACATTGGCGTACAAAGTGACCACGAAAAATAGACTGACTGTTCATGAATGAGCGAAATACGCACCTGGAGCTGGTCAAGACCCAGGGCCAATACGTTGAGCCCATGGACATGTGTGCGGTGCTATCACCTTATAGCTTTGAGCGAACTGGAAAATACCCTGAATTCCGATTCCGGCCAGAGCTTGGGTTTACCCTGTCTTGAGCCTTCAGCATCACACCCCCCTTTCAGTCCAATCGCACTTTCACCTGCAGCGCGACATGCCCTGTTGCCCAGAAGACTTGCTAGATTCATAGACCTGTGCTGGCTGGCCAGATAAGAGGTCTGGGCTTTTGAAGGTAAACCACTCCCTTGTGTCGGAGTCGCGAAAATTCAGGGGAATTTCGGCACAAAGGCACTGAAGGGAATAGGCTTGCAGCTGTTTGCATCACTGTCCACCACAATGCTGTGCCAGGAACCCTATGCTCGAAACCATCATTGGCGATGTTGACGGGGCAGCCTACGAATTCAAGAAATTCCGCCGCAAGGACTTCACGCCTTTGTTCGACGCTGAGGCCCGCTACACCGGGCACACCAGTTGTACGACTGCAGTGGCCGATGCTGGTTACCGATGAGCAGCACAATTTTGAGTCTTCCAGTTAAGTCCTCTTGTACTTTCTTGGGTCGCTGGCTCTCAGTCATCTGGAAACATTACAAGCGGTTCGATGTGTTGGATACGACAACGTCCAATAAAAGTGGAATACGTCCCTTCAGGACTAGAAGGTTACGCTGAGTTGGTTTACCCTTCTAAGAGGTAATAATTTTTGTTAACCGACGTCCGAACTGTTTACATAAAAGTTCGGACGATCCTCATGCAAGACATTCACTCTTCGGACCTGAAATCCATCCTCCATTCTCAGCGAGCCAATCTCTACTACCTAGAACATTGTCGTGTTTTAGTAAACAGTGGCCGTGTGGAATACGTGACTGATACGGGAAAACGCAGCCTGTATTGGAACATTCCCATTGCCAACACCACTAGCATCTTGCTCGGTACGGGCACTTCCATCACCCAGGCCGCCATGCGCGAATTGGCCAAGGCTGGGGTACTGGTGGGGTTTTGCGGTGGTGGTGGCACGCCGTTGTTCAGTGCCAATGAGGTGGATGTGGAGGTGGCCTGGATGTCGCCGCAAAGCGAATACCGACCCACTGAATACCTGCAGGCCTGGGTCCGGTTCTGGTTTGACGATGGGTTGCGCTTGCATGCGGCTAAGCAATTACAGACCTGGCGCCTGCAGCGCCTGCTGGTTCAGTGGAACGCCCGCGCTTTGCGTGAAGCGGGCTTTGCCGTGGACCTGGAGCGATTGAAGTCTTTGGTGCAGCAGTTCACAGTGCTCATCGCGAACGCGCCGGATGTGACCGCCTTGCTGACAGATGAAGCCCGCCTTACCAAGGCCCTGTTCAAGCTCGCCGTGGATGCGGTGGGCTATGGCGAATTCACTCGAGCTAAGCGGGGATCAGGTACCGATGCCGCAAACCGCTTTCTGGACCATGGCAATTATCTAGCCTATGGCCTCGGTGCTACTGCAACCTGGGTCTTGGGCTTGCCACATGGCCTCGCAGTCTTGCATGGCAAGACAAGGCGGGGTGGGTTGGTGTTTGACGCGGCAGACTTGGTGAAAGATGCAGCCATCTTGCCCCAGGCATTTTTATCTGCCATGCGGGGGGACGACGAGATCCAGTTCCGCCGTCAGTGCATCGAAGCCCTCACGCGCAGTGAGTCGTTGGATTTCATGATCGACACGCTCAAGCACATCGCCACTGAAACCGCCAATTTGGCCGCATTGCAAGGGGCTGCGCCATGAATGTGCTCTTCGTCGCTCAATGCACCAAACGTGCGTTGACCGAGACACGCCGCATCCTCGACCAGTTTGCCGAGCGCCGCGGTGAGCGAACCTGGCAAACCCCCATCACCCAGGCAGGGCTGGACACGGTTCGCAAGTTGCTGCGCCAAACGGCACGCAAAAACACCGCCGTGGCCTGCCACTGGATTCGCGGGCGCGACCACAGCGAACTGCTGTGGGTGGTGGGCGATGCCAGCCAGTTCAACGACCAGGGTGCCGTGCCCACCAACACCACCACCAGCAACGTGCTGCGCACAGGGGATGAAAACGCCTGGCACCACCTGCCGCACATCACAGCCCTGGCCGCCTTGGCAG
>CAZQXQ010000066.1:0-13496 GCA_964597235.1 uncultured Burkholderiaceae bacterium
TGGGCATGCTGGAACCCCACCAGGCCGTGGCGCTGAAAGATGCCGGGCTGGACTATTACAACCACAACCTGGATACCGCCCCCGAGTACTACCAGGACGTGGTCAGCACCCGGGCCTACCAGGATCGGCTCGACACCCTGGCCCATGTGCGCAGCGCCGGCATCAGCGTGTGCTGCGGCGGCATCGTGGGCATGGGCGAGGCGCCGGTCCACCGTGCGGGCCTGATCGCGCAGCTGGCCAACCTGAATCCTTACCCGGATTCCGTGCCCATCAACAGCCTGGTGCGAGTGCCCGGCACGCCGCTGGCCGACAGCGATCCCATCGATCCTTTTGACTTCGTGCGCGTCATCGCCGTCGCCCGCATCACCATGCCCAAAGCCCGGGTGCGTCTATCTGCCGGCCGCCAGCAGCTGGGCGATGCCGTGCAGGCCCTGTGCTTCATGGCCGGCGCCAACTCCATCTTCTACGGAGAAAAACTGCTGGTCACCGGCAACCCCGATGTCTCGGCCGACGACCGCCTGCTGAAGACCTTGGGGCTGAAAGGTGCTCCCTCTACCGAACCTTTGGAATCCTTCACATGAGTCAAGTCCAACGCCCCTTCAAAGTGCTGGGCATCCAGCAGGTCGCCATTGGCGGCACCGACAAACAGCGCATGAAAACCCTGTGGGTGGACATGCTGGGCCTCACCCAGACCGGTACCTTCCAGAGCGAGCGCGAAAACGTCGATGAAGACATCCTCGCGATGGGCCAGGGCGCGTTCAAGGTTGAGGTGGACATCATGCAGCCGCTGGACATCGAGAAGAAACCCGCCGTCCACACCACGCCGCTGAACCACATCGGCCTGTGGATCGATGACCTGCCCAAAGCCGTGGAATGGCTGACGGCGCAGGGCGTGCGCTTTGCGCCGGGCGGCATCCGCAAGGGCGCGGCGGGTTACGACATCACCTTCCTGCACCCCAAGAGCAACGACGAGTTCCCGATTGCCGGGGAAGGCGTGCTGATCGAGCTGGTCCAGGCGCCGCCGGAAGTGATTGCGGCGCTGGGATAAGTCCCTTTTTTCTCAGCCTGCCATCCAGGCACGCCATGCGCCCCCCTGGGCGACGGCGTGCTTTTTTCATGGCGAGTCAGGTGGCAAGGGCTTGTCGTTTTCGAACAAACGGGCCGCCGCACTGTGCGCCGCCGACTCGGCCCGGTAGTAGCCCAGCACCGACGACACGCTACGGTGGCCCGTCAGCGCCATGGTTTCTGCCAGCGCGATGTTCTGCCGCCCGGCCTCGCTGACAAAACCCGAGCGCAGCGAATGCGCGGAGAAATCGCCCTCCAGCCCCGCCAGGGCGCAGCGCTGTTGAACGATGAGCCGCACCGACGCGGGGGAGAGGGCGCCTGCGCCCACCCGTCCGCCCTTGCTGATCGAGCGAAACAGCGGTCCCTCTTGCAGATTGGCAGCGGTGAGCCAGTCCTGCAACGCCTGGCCGGCCGCGCCCACCACGGGCTTGTGGTTTTCCGGCAGGTCCTGGCCGCTGCGATTGGTTTTGGAGTGGCGCAATTCATAGACAAATTCGCCGAGGCCAATCCGGCGCAGCTGCTCCACGCGGGCTTCAGTCACCTCCGAGCGCCGGCGCCCGCCGCTGGCCCAGGCGAAAAGCAGCAAGGCGCGGTCTCGCAGGCCCTTGAGGCTGTCGTCGCAGGTGGCGAGCAGGGCGGCCAGCGCGTCTTTGGTCAGGGCAGCTTTCTTTTTCGCCAGATCGCCCCGCTGCGCATAGGCCCGCCGCACAGTCCCCAGCAGCGTACGCACTGCAGTCCCCTCACAGGGGTTGTCCCAGCCCAGGCGCTGGTGAGCCTTGGACAGAACTGCAATCCGGTGCACCAGCGTGCTGTGCGCCAGGGGGCCTAGCTTGGCCTTAACGCCGGTGCCGACCAAGGCCTCATCGACCTCTGGTGGAAGGGCGTGCGCGAGGCCATCCTCGCTCATGCGCTGGGCATGGTCCACGATGAACTGCAGCACCACCTCAGTGGCCACCGGTAGGACCAGGTCTTGCCCGTAGCGCGCCGTATGCCATGCCTGCCAATAGCCCCACGCCGAGCGGTAACTGCGCACCGTGTGCGCCGATTCGCCTTCGCGCAGCAGTTCTTGCACCGCTTTTTCGAGGGCATCCCTGGCTGGCAGGACTTCCACAGCCGTCCAAGGGGACGAAATGGGTGCAATCGACCGATTTTTGTTTTTTGTATTCATTATGTATGTATTATTTAGTACAAATTTGATAATTTACTTTTGATAAATTTCAATTATCGTAACCAATATGCAATCCAGCACCTTCAAACCGTCCCGTGGCATCCAGTACAGCGATGTAGCCCTGGCCGCCGATGCCTTGCTGCAAGAGGGCGTGCGCCCGACCATCGAGCGCATCCGTCTGCGCATTGGGCGCGGGTCGCCGAACACGGTGGGGCCGTTGCTGGAGCAGTGGTTTTCCAGCCTGGGGGCGCGCATCCATCCAAAAAGCTCCGCGCGTGACGCCCACCAGGAAAGCGTGCCTCAAAAGGTGCGTGAAGCCATGGAAACGTTGTGGACCGTTGCGCAATCCCAGGCACAGCAACAGGCTGAATCTGCCTTGCAGGCGCGCGAAGCAACACTGGAAGCCGATCGCCAGGCGCTGAACGCCGAAGCCGAAGCACTGGAACAGACCAAGGCGCTCATGCAAGAGCGCGCCGCTTGGCTGGAGCAGGCCCTTGCGCAAGCGGATGCGCAGCTCAAGGAAAGCCACGCCCAACAGCAGCAGCTGCAGGCGATGTTGGCCGAGCGTGGGAGAGAAATTCAGGCGCTGACGCAGTCGATGGCGCAATCACAGGCTGCGCATGGGCAGCTGCAAGCCTTGTTTCAGCAGGCCCAGACCGAGCATCAAGCAGTCCTGCGCGACGCCGAGGCCCGGCACGCTGGTAATGAACGCCGCTGGCTGGGCGAACTAGACCGCGCTCGGCAAGAAGCGCGAAAGGCAGAGCAGGCTTTGCAAGTGCAAGCGCAGGACTTTGCCAAGGCTCAACAGACGCTGTCGGACCGATTGCATGCCGCTGAACGGGCCGCCCAGACCGCAGACGCAAGGGCGCTGGCACTGAAAGAACAGCTCGCGCAGGCTCAAGTCTTGGTTGCATCGCAGCGCCAGGCCTTGGACGAGCAGGCCACTGCGTTTTCTGCAAAGTCGCTCACCGATTCCACACCGAAACCCGCGCCCAGGATGGCCTGGTCCCGCAGTGCGATGCCGGGAAATGCTTTGGCAAGCCGGTTGGGACGGCGGAGAACAGGGGGCAGAAAACGCTGAGTCCCGCGATCTGAAAGGACAGCTGATCGAATAGCTTCAGTAGTGAAGCTTGTGACGTAAATTATTAAACATAATGCAAATCGTGTGGTTAGACGATTTGCCTGTCAGTGGCATTGACCATCAAAACCCTCGGCACCAATCAACCCACACTGCACGGCACAATGCGGGCATGCGAATCCTTCACACCATGCTGCGCGTTGGCAACCTTCAACGCTCCATCGATTTCTACACCCAAGTGCTCGGCATGCAATTGCTGCGCACGTCGGAAAACCCGGAATACCGCTACTCGCTGGCCTTCCTGGGTTTTGACGGCGGCAATCCCGGCCAGGCGGAGATCGAACTGACTTTCAACTGGGACACCACCAGCTACGACCACGGAACTGCCTACGGCCACATCGCGATTGGCGTTCCCGATGCTTACGCGGCTTGCGAAAAAATCAAGGCCGCCGGCGGCAATGTGACCCGCGAGGCAGGTCCGGTCAAAGGCGGCAAAACCGTGATTGCCTTTGTCACTGACCCGGACGGCTACAAGATTGAGCTGATCCAGCGTGCGGATGAAGCTGCCGGCCAAGGCCTGCGCTGATTTGATTGCGGGAGAACCCTCCATGAGCCTCAGTCCCTCCGCGCTGGCCGATTTGCGCAAGAGCTACGAACGTGCCGAATTGAACGAAACGGCGTCAAACGCCGACCCGTTGAAACAGTTTGAGCACTGGCTGAATGAAGCCATTTCTGCCCAGGTGCCCGAGCCCAATGCCATGACCGTGGCCACCGTCGGTAGCGACCTGCGCCCGAGCACCCGCGTGGTGCTCATCAAGGGATACGACGAGCGTGGCATCGTCTGGTACACCAATTACGAAAGCCGCAAAGGCCGTGAACTGGCCGGCAACCCCTACGCTGCGCTGCAATTTCATTGGGTCGAGTTGGAGCGTGTCGTTCGCATCGAGGGTGTCGTCGAAAAAGTGTCTGACGAAGAAAGTGATGCCTACTTTCACAGCCGCCCGCTCGATTCGCGCATTGGCGCCTGGGCTAGCCCCCAGAGCCAGCCGATCAGTGGTCGTGGCATTTTGGTAGCGAATGCGGCCAAATACGGTGCACAGTTTTTGCTCTCGCCTCCCCGGCCGCCACATTGGGGGGGCTATCGCCTGCGGCCCGAGGCCTGGGAGTTCTGGCAAGGTCGCCCTAGCCGCTTGCATGACCGGCTACGTTACCGCCGCGAAGTGGGACAGGAAACCTGGATTCGTGAGCGTCTGGCACCTTGAATTTCGTTTTGGAATTTTGATTTTGAAGCTCTTTTCTTGAGTGGCTTTTTTCTTTCATAATTTAACGTAAAACTTGTAAGTTACATTCAATTCAACAAGACCAAATGCCTCTCGACGACACCGGCATCATGGACTCGACCTTCGCTACACCATCCGCTACACAGCGCCCCAATGCCACCGAGCTGCTCGCGCACTGGCTGGCTGATGCCAGCAGCCACGGCCTCGCGCAGCAGGAACCCGACCTCGAAGGCAGCTACGCCGCCATTTGGCACGCCTGGCTGCAAAGCCTAGGGCCACGCAGCTCTCCCTTTGGCGACGATGCCGGGCTGCGCAGCTGGGACGAGGCGGGCCCGGACGACGTCGTCCACTTCCTGCAAATCCGTGCCGGGCAGCGGGCGCACCACCAGCCTGACCGCCAGATCAGCGAAGTGACCCGCCGGCGCTACTGGAGGGTGCTGGACCGCATTTATGCCCACGCCGTTGTCCATGGCTGGCTGGAACGCAGCCCCGTGGGGGAGCTGCAATGGCAGGACCGCCCTGCCCCCGTCGAGCAACTGGGGCACACCCTGCCGCCGCCGCTGTGGGACGCCCTGCCCGCCCACTTTCCGCCCAGCGACAAGCTGCAGAACGCGCGCGACCGGGCCATCCTCAGCCTGCTCTATGACCTGGCGCTGGCGCCTGAAGAAGTGCGCAACCTCAAAGACGAGCATTTGCTGGACGACTTGCACCGCCCCGTGGACTTGCGCAGCGGGCAGGCCCCCGCCGCCATCCACATCGAAGGCGCACGCAAAGCCCAAGAGCGCACCCTGCCCTTGCCGGCCCGCACGGCCCAGGCACTGCAAGCCTGGCTGGCTTTCCGGATGGAGCACGGTGCGGACAACCTGGGCTGGGTGTTCTATTCACGCAAGGGCGGGCCGCTGAGCATCCGGGCGCTTTTCCACACCGCCTCCAAGGTGATTCAGCAAGCCCATGCCAGCCTGCCCAACGCGGCCGAAGACTTCCCGCTGCACCGCGTGGGGCCGCAGGTCATCCGGAACACAGCCATCGTCGCGTGGCTGCGCACTGGCATGAACGAGACGGAATTGACGCGCTTCATTGGTGTGGACGGCCCCCGAGCGCTCCTCCACCTGCGCTACCAATGGCCGGTGTTGGCAGAGGCTGTGCCGCCCCCACCCGCTGCAGCCACAGAGTGATGCCCAGCGCCCGATCTACACCAGACGGGCGGCCACCAGCAAGACGATGGGCAAGGTCAGCAGCGCCAGCGCAGTGGAGACCGCAATGCTGGCGGTAACTTCCTCCTGAGCGACGCCATAGCGCTGGGCAAACAAAAAGACATTGGCCCCCACCGGCAGGGACGCCGCTACCAGCATCACCGCCAAGGACAGACCACGCAGGCCAAACAGCCAGCCCAGGGCCCCGAACACCAGCGGCAGCCCCAGGTTCTTGAGCAAGGCGATGCCCAGCGCCAGCCGCACATTGCCCTGCACCCGGGTAAAGGCCAGGGTGATGCCCACCATCAGCAAGGCCAGTGGCCCCAGGGCCTGACCCAGCAGGCGCAGGGGTTGGTCGATGGTGGCGGGAATTTTCCAGCCCGTCTGGGCAAAGGTGAGGCCCGCCAGGATGGGCAACGGCACCGGATGGACGATGCCGTTTTTCAGCGCCTGCAGCACCGTGCGCCACAGCGCGGTGGGCGCCTGCCCCGCCCTGCTCGCCTGTTCGCGGGCGGCGGCCAGCTCAAAAACGATGGTGGCCGCAGTCAGCAGGATGAGCGAGTGCACCGAAATCAGCGTGAACAGGTGCACCAGCCCCGCTTCGCCAAAGGCCAGGCCGACCAGGGGCACGCCAATCATGATGGTGTTGCCAAAGGTGCCGGCCAGCCCACGGGCCGCTGCCAGACAGCCAAAGCCGACCCAGGCCAGCACCCCGGCAAACAGCAGCGCCGCCGCCGCGAAATACAGCCCCACGGGGCCAAAGTTCAGGTCCTGCACCCGCACAGCGGCCATGGTGCGAAACAGCAGCGCCGGCGTCAGCAGCATGAAGACCAGGTTGGACAGGTCCTTGACCGAGCCGGGCTGAATCCAGCGCAGCCGCCCTGCCATAAAGCCCAGGGCGATGAACAGCACCACGGGCAGCAGGGCGTCGAGCACAGGGGTGTTCATGGCTGCATGTCCAGGATTTGCAAGGATTGAGACGGCAAGATTGCTCCTTTTTTGATAGCTAATTCCGCTCGATTCTATTGGCCTGGAGGCCTAAAACACCCCAAACAGTGTCATCAGAACGACACTTTGACCCCCGCCGTGAGATTGCGGCCCATCAGCGGCGCACTGGTCTTGATGAAGGACTGGTGGGCGTAGCCCAGGCGGTCGGTCAGGTTGTTGGCCTTGACGTAGAACTGCCAGGGCGTACCGCCCGTCTTGAACTGGTAAGCCATCGCCAGGTTGAGCATGCCAAAGCTGGCGGTCTCGGACTCGAAGGCGGCGATGCGGTTCTGGCGCAGCACCTGCACCCATTCGACCATGCCGTCCCAGGCCTGCCAGCGGGCATCCAGGCGCACGCCAGCGCGGGCCGCCGGAATGCGGGGCACGCGGCCACCGCCATCCAGGCGGGCGCGCACCACATCGCCAAACACCGTGACGCCCAGCTGGCGGTTCAGGCGGTGGCGCAGCTGGCCTTCCAGGCCGGTGAAGGTGGCGTCGGCCTGGCTGTATTCGATCAGCTGCACGCCATCGAGCGCATCCAGGGTGCGGCCATAGATGTAGCGCTGGATGTGGTTACGGAAGGCGCTCACTACAAAGGTGGTGTCGCCAGCGGTCTTGCGCAGCGTGACATCCAGGTTCTGCGATGTTTCCGGACGCAGGTTGGCGTTGCCGCGCTCCACGGTACCGGTGGCTAGGTGCAGGCCGTTGGCGTACAGCTCCTCGGCGCTGGGCAGGCGGTAGGCGCGGGACAGGGACGCACCCAGCTGGTAGCCGGGCGTGAACTTCCAGACCGTGCCCAGCGACAACGAGGTGCCGTGGTGGCTGCGCTCGCTGGCCTGGGTGCTGGCTTCCACCGTCTGGCGGTCGTGGCGCAGCGCGGCTTCCAGGCGCCAGTCCTGCCAGCGGTATTCCTCCAGCAGGAACAGGCCGGTGCGACGAGTCTCGGTAGGGGGCACATAGGCCTCCTCGCCCAGGGCGCTGAACTTGCGCTGGCTGGTTTGCAGGCCAAACACGCCGCGCCAGCCGGCAATCGGCAGGTGCTGCAACTCCAGGCGGGCGTCGTGGGCCTTGTTCAGAAAGGTGGTGGAGATGTTGCCATCCTCGATTTCGTGGTGGCGGTAGTCGGTGGTGCCGGCACGCAGGCGCACGGCGGCAATGCCGGGCAGCGGGTTGCGCAGCTCGCCGCGCAGGTCCCAGCGCTCGCTCAGCAGGTCCACCACCGGCAGGCCCTGGTGCGTGGCCTCGTGGTCATGGCCCTCGTGGCCGGCCTCAGCAGTTTCGGTGGCGGGGACCGGGTCATGGGTTCCGCAGTGCAGCTTGCTGCCGTGGGCATGACAGTCTTCCAGCGCATGGCCATGGCCGGGCAGGCCGTAGCGGGCCGTCTGGCGGGTGTAGGCCAGGCCCAGGTAGCCGCGGTCGCCCACCCAGGACAGGCCGACGGTGCCCGTATCGCCTTGGGCAAAGCTGCCGGGCACCTTGCGCTCGGGCACGCCTTCGTGCGCCCAGCCCTTGCCGACGCGGTAATCCCCCGCCTTGCGGGTGGCCGCGCCGACATGCAGCACCAGGTTGCCAGCTCCGCCCGTCAGCTCGAAGGCACCGGCGTTTTCGCGGGCGCCGGTGTTGGCGCGCAGCTCGGCGCTGCCTTCGATGCCTTTTTCAGGCACCGCCGTGGGCACCTTGTTGTCGAGCACATTGACCACGCCGCCGACGGCGCCCGCGCCATACAGCAAGGCAGAGGGGCCGCGCAGCACCTCGATCTGGGTGGACATCATGGGCTCGGCGACCACCGCATGGTCGGGGCTAATGGTGGAGGCGTCCTGAATCTCCACCCCATCGTTCAGCAGCTTGACGCGGGGGCCATCCATGCCGCGCACGATAGGCCGGCCCGACCCGGCGCCGAAATGGCTGGAGCGGATGCCAGGCTCGTGCGCCAAGGTCTCGCCCAGGGTGGCTTCGCGGCGGCGCAGCAACTCGTCCCCTTCCAGCACGCTGACGGGGGTGGCCATGTCGCTCTGGCCAAGTTGCAGGCCGCTGGCGGAGACCGTCACGGCGGGCAGCGCCGCAGGGGTGGCAGCCCCCTCCCCTGTCTGGGCCCAAGCCACGCCAGACAAGACCAGGCAAGCCGCAGCCGCCACGGGGCGCAACACCGGACGGACCACCGACACATCACGGCCCTGGGCCGCCAAGCAAGAAAAATCACGCATATTGATTCCAAAAAACCAGCGCACGCAGGCCACGACGCCCACACAGGGCGGGCCGCGTGCAAAAACAATCAAATCGGTCTTTAGCCCAATGGATACGGGCGGTAATAGCTATTATTTAAATAGCTAATTGACCGACTTCTAGGGGATTCAGGCGATGGAAGGTGGAGCCCGGGCCTCGAAATGGCGTGGTGGCAGCACCGGCCCCAGCCTGAGGGGGGGCGGCAAGAACACGTCGGCCACCGGCAGGGGCGGCGGCACCGGACCTGGTGGTTGAAACAGCGCCAGCCCCAGGGCTAAGCCGTCAAACACCAGGCAGGAGAGGTTTTCAGCGTGCAGGACCTCTTGGGCGATATCCGACGCCGCCTCTAGGGCAGCGACAGGATGGGGCGCAGGGGTCCACACCATCCGACCGGCGGGAACGGCCACGCCCAGCGGGCCATGGACAATCTGGTGGACCTGGCCGAGCCAGGGCACCAGCCACAGCGCCAGCAAAAGAAGTCCTCCCCAGGCCCTTCCCAGCCTGGGGGGCGCTTTCATCACAAAGCTCATGGGTGCTGGGCCGCCTCGTCGGGCTTGGCACAACCGGCGCAGCGGCCACGCACAGCAATGTCCACCGAGCTGCCCTCGTGTCCAGCCGAGGCCAGGGCTTGCAGCACGGATTGCACCGCAGCCTGCATACGGGCCGAGCCATCGGCCAGGCGGAAATTGCGATGGCAGCCATCGCACTCAAAACGGGGCAAGGCCTGGGCCGCCTCGCCAGGCGTAGCCAGCGAAAACCGGGTGATGCGCACGCGGTCGATTTGCTTGTGCAGCAGGCCAGCAGCGGCAAAACGGTCCAGCATGCGATAGACCGTGACCTTGTTGACCGGCACCTGGGCCTGGACCAGCGCCGCCTCCACCTCGGGCTCGGAAAAGGCCGTGTCCGGATGGGCGCGGAACAGCGCCTCCAAGGCCCGCGACGCCCGCGTGGCGCGCATGCCGGCAGGCAGGGTCCACAAGGGGGCATTGGCAGCGAGGGAGGCACGGGCGGCGGTCATGGCATTCAGCAAAACAGGGGGCTCGGCAGGTGGACGTTAACGCAAACGGGCTGCATTATGGCTTGACCCGGTCACCGAAATGGTTCAAAAACTTCTGCACCTTGGGCCGCACCACATAGGCGCAGTAGCCCTGGAAGGGGTTGTTCAAGAAATAGTCCTGGTGGTAGGCCTCGGCCGGCCAGTAGTTTTCCAGCGGCAACACCTCGGTGACGATGGGGTCGGGATAAGCCTCTTCGCGCAGGAGTTCGTCGATCACCTCGTGGGCGATCAGGGCCTGGGCCGGGTCGCTCACATAAATGCCGCTGCGGTACTGCGGGCCCACATCGTTGCCCTGGCGGTTCAAGGTGGTCGGGTCGTGGGTGGCAAAGAAGATTTCCAGAATCTCCCGCAGGCGGATCACCGCCGGGTCGAACTGCACCAGCACCACCTCCGCATGGCCGGTGTCGCCCCGACAGACCTGCTCATAGCTGGGACGCTGCACATGGCCGTTGCAATAGCCGCTTTCGACATCGACCACGCCCTGCACGCGGTCGAAGATCGCCTCCGTGCACCAAAAACAACCGCCGCCCAGGGTGATGGTTTCCACGCTCATTGCTGCTCTCCTTGAAATGATGGAAAAGAGGATGAAAAACCAACGCTACCACGCCGCCCGGGCCGGGAAAGAAGGGCGCGGGCTCCTAAAATCGCGGGTTTGTCTCACCGTCCCTCCTTTGGAGTCCTGACATGACCCTGCCCCTGAACACGTCCGCCAACCCCAACGATCCCATCGCCCAGGCGCGCTACAACATGATCGAGCAACAAATCCGCCCCTGGAACGTGCTGGACCCCGTGGTCCTGGAGACGCTGGACAAGGTGCACCGCGAGTACTTCGTGCCCAGCGGTTTCCGTGGCATGGCCTTCATGGACATCGAGATCCCGCTGCGCGGCAATGCCGAAGCCGCCGTTCGCAAGGGTGAATGCATGCTGGCGCCCCGCGTGGAAGCCCGCATGCTGCAAGACCTGCAGATCCAGCCCAACGACCGTGTGCTGGAAATTGGCACGGGTTCGGGCTACATGGCCGCGCTGCTGGCCCACCGCGCCCGCCAGGTGCTGAGCCTGGAAATCGACCCCCAACTGGCCGAAGCAGCCCGCGAGAACCTGCGACAAGCCGGCGTCAAAGGCGTGGAAGTGCGCCAGGCCGATGGCTCGGGCGACCTGTCCGACCTGGGCCGCTTTGACGTGATCGTGCTCAGCGGTTCGGTGGCCAACGTGCCGCAGGACCTGCTGCAGCAACTCAACGACGGTGGCCGCTTTGCCGCCATCGTGGGGGATGAGCCCATCATGCGTTTCACCCTGGTGCGCCGCGAGGGCGATCGATTCCGCACCACCACGCCATGGGATGTGAACGTGTCCCGCCTGCAGGGCTTTGCCGAGCCTTCGCACTTCCGTTTCTGAACACTTCTGTGACCGCGCTGGAGCTCCCATGATTGCCCATGTCCATCCTGCCCACTTCGACGCCTGGCTGGCAAACAACCCGGCTGGTGACGGTCACGAAGGCCCCCTGGTGCTGGACGTGCGCGAGCCCTGGGAAATCCAGACCGCCAGCGTGCGTCCCGACGGTTTCACGCTGCTGACCATCCCCATGGGCGAGCTGTCCGCCCGCGTCGAGGAACTGGACCCCGACCGCCCCACTGCCTGCCTGTGCCACCACGGGGTACGCAGCCTGCGGGTGGCGCAGTTTCTGGCCCACCATGGCTTTAGCAAGGTCGTGAACATCTCTGGGGGCATCGAAGCTTGGTCCGAGCAACGTGACCCCCAAGTGCCCCGCTACTAAAGACCTGAAGCGCTCGCCCTCTTTTGCCCTGAAGCAGCACCGCCTGAAAGCCCTGTGATGAAGTTGTTTGCACGCCGCCTTCCCCTGTCCCTCGCCCTGGGGGCCTTGCTGTGCGGTTCCGTACAGGCCCAAAGCCTGCTGGAGCTGGTCGAGACCGCCCGGGGCTACGACGCGCCCGTGCAATCTGCCCAGGCCAACCTGCAGGCTGCCAGCCGCCGCGCCGACCAGGCCCAGGCCGGCTTGCGGCCCAGCGTGGGGCTGAACTCGGGCGTGAGCCGCACCCACACCGAAATCACCCGACCGGCTGCCGTGCGCAACCAGACCGCGCAAACCGTGGGCATCAACGCCACACAGCCGCTGTACCGCCCCGCCAACCGCATCGCGCTAGAGCAGAGCGAGCGGGCCGTGGCCGTGGCCCAGGCACAGTTGGATGCTGCCCAGCAAGACCTGCTGGTGCGCGTGAGCCAGGGCTACTTCGACGTGCTGGCCGCGCAGGACACGCTGACCTTTGTTCGCGCGCAAAAAGCGGCCGTCTCCGAACAACTGGCTGCCGCCAAGCGCAACTTCGAGGTGGGCACCACCACCATCACCGACACCCGCGAGGCCCAGGCGCGTTTTGACCTGGTGAGCGCCCAGGAAATCGCCGCCGAAAACGATCTGCGCGTCAAGAAACTGGCACTGGACCAGGCCGTGGGCCGCAGCGGCACCGACCCGCGCCCCCTGGCTTTGCCCACCGCCCTACCCGCCGTGCAGCCCGACCAGGTGGACGACTGGGTGCGCCTGGCCCAGGACCAGCAACCCGGCGTGCGCCAAGCCCTGATTGCCCGTGAGATTGCCCGCCTGGAAACCCGCAAGGCCGAGACAGGGCACCGCCCCACCATTGACCTGCAAGCGGGCCACAACATTGCCCGTAACCCCAACGGCACCAACATCGCCCCAGGCGTGAACCAGCGCAGCACCGCCACCAGCATGGGCGTGACGCTGAACCTGCCGCTGTTTGCGGGCTTTGCGGTGCAAAACCGTGTCAAAGAAACCCTGGCCCTGGAAGACAAGGCCGAGGCCGACCTGGAAAACGCCCGCCGCAGCGTGGCGCAAGGCACCCGGGCGGCGTTCTTTGGCGTGCAGTCGGGACTGGGGCAGGTCAAGGCCCTGGAAGCCGCCGAATCCTCCAGCCAGAGCGCCCTGGAGGCCAACCAGCTGGGCTACCAAGTGGGCGTGCGCATCAATATCGACGTGCTGAACGCGCAAAGCCAGCTGTTCCAGACCAAGCGCGACCTGGCCCAGGCCCGCTACAACGTGCTGATGGGCACCCTGCGCCTGCGCCAGGCCGCTGGCACGCTGGGCCTGGACGATGTGCGCGCCATCAACGCGCTGCTCAAGCCCTGAGCCCGTTTAGCAGCGTTCAGCAGGTTCAGCCGCCGCGCTGGCGCAAGGCCTCATACAGGCACACGCCGCTGGCCACGGACACATTCAGGCTTTCCACCCCGCCCTTCATCGGGATGTTGACCAGCGCATCGCAGGTCTTGCGGGTCAGCTGGCGCATGCCGGCACCTTCCGCGCCCAGCACCAGGGCCACGGGGCCTTTCAGGTCTGCCTGGTAGAGCGATTGGGGCGCGTCGTCGCTGGTGCCGATGATCCAGATGTTGCGCTCCTTCAGCTCGTTCAGCGTGC